>JAURME010000090.1 GCA_030830865.1 Candidatus Nanopelagicales bacterium
ACGAACGATGCGATCAGCCTCGACGACTTCCGACCAGCGGGCCCGGTCGCGCTCGTGCTGGGCACCGAGGGGGACGGGATCTCCGACCGTGGCCTGGATTCCGTCGACGTCCATGTGCGCATCCCGATGGCGGGCGGCGTCGACTCCCTCAACGTGGCGGCAGCGTCGGCGGTGGCGCTCTGGGCTCTCAGACACCCCTGATCGCTGCCGGGGCGCTGCGTGATCAGGTGAAGAGCGTGACGAGCAGGGCGATGACGCCGAACGCGAGGGCGAGTTCGATGACGAGCACGCCGATGCCCATGATTCTCAGGGGAGCCCGGTACTCGCCCGCGGCGTAATGGCCGGCCCGGCGAGCCACGGTCGTCAGGCGCGTGGCCTCCTTCATGGGGTTGCCCGAGGGGTCGCGCTGGCTCCAGTAACCGCGCTCGGAACTCTGTCCCATGAGCGCAAACACCACGCCGAAGACCAGCAGGACGACGGCGATGGTCCAGAACACGAGGGCGGCGATGCTCATCCCCGGACCCTATCTCTCGGGGCGGCCGGCAGGGGTGGGGTCGCTGATCATGAACGCCACAGGGATCCACAGCCATCGCCAGTGGGCAATGCGTTCTCCTAGGGTCATCGGGCCCGACTCTCGCGTGCCCGATACCGAGTCAGGACGGTGCCCTCGTGCTCGATCACCTCGGAGAGGTGCAGGCGTAGCGGAGGAGTGAACCCCCCGGTGCGGTTCACAAGGTGCTCGGGTGAGCCGACCAGTTGCGGGACGATCGTCAGGAGCAGCTCATCGACGCGATCTGCCTCCAGCAGATCCGTGAACAGGGCGGGGCCGCCCTCGCAGAGCACGCGTCCCAGTCCGCACTCCGCCAGACGGTCGAGTGCCACGAGCAGGTTGACCGAATCGGCGCCGCAGTCCACGAGGTCGGCCTCTGCTCTCAGCCAGTCCGGCGCCCCGGCGAGGGCCGTGCTGGTTGTCAGGATCATCGGGCGCACATGCTCGGGGCCGTGATCGGTGAACACGCGCAGCGTCGGGGCCAGATCCAGTCGTCCTGACACGATCGCCAGCGGCCGCGTGGACGGGCGGTAGTCCTCCGCGCGCAGGGTGCCCGCTCCGACGAGGACCACGTCGCTCAGCCGCCGGGCCAGGTGGAACACGGTTCGGTCGGCCTCGGTGCCGAGGGACCTGGACAGTCCCTCGGGCCCCACGATCGCCCCGTCGAGTGACATCACGAAGTTCACCCGCAACCACGTCGGGCCGGTCCACTGGTCAGGCTCCGGGATCGCATAAGCCTCGGCCAGGGCGCCCTGGTCAAGGGTTGCCATGGGGAGGGGATGGACGCGCTTCACGAGACGATCGTGTCATGAGGGGGCTGTCCGACGGTCCCCTGACCTCCGTCCGACGACGCCGAACCGTTTCGGCAGCGGGGCCATCTGCCGCCTCACGTCGCTTGCTGCCGAGCGACAGTCGATGGTTGGCTAATCGCCATGACTCCTGAAGGCATCATCAGCGCCCTTGTCGTCGGAACGATCATCGGCATCATCGCCCGGATCATCGTGCCCAGCATGCAGCCGATCGGCTGCATCATGACCATCCTGCTCGGCATCGTCGGAGCGTTCGCGGGCATCTTCGTCGGCAACGCGATGGGATTCGGGCCCAGCACCGACAACTACAGCTTCTGGCTGGTCTTCATCGCCCAGATCGTCATCGCGGTCATCCTGGTGGGCATCACGGCCGCGATTTTCCGCAGGGGTACGGACGCCTGACACCGCGCCCCGGCTTGCCGTTGTATACCCCATGGGGTATCCTTTCGGCGAGTCGTTGAACCACCACACTTCACAGGAGTCACCTATGTGCAGCCCCGCTCTGTGCCGCCAGTGCAACAAGGTCACCTACACCGGTTGCGGTGAGCATGTCGAAGAGGTCCTGGCGATCTACACGCCCGAGGAGCGCTGCTCCTGCAGCTAGGAGCACCTCACGTCCCTGACCCCGGTCAGGATTGAACGTCCCGTCGCCGCCAGCCCGCCATCCCCAGAATGGTGAGGAGGGCGGCGACGGTCGTCAGGGCCGCCATCGGGCCCCAGGTGAACTCCTGGCCGGGAAGCAGGGGGCTGTGGGCGCAGGGCGAGATGTCCAGCACCCAGGTGGGTAGCTGCCATAGCTGTCCGAACTCACCGAGCACGATGAAGGCCGCGAACAGGGCCCACGCCGCGGGCATGGCCCTCGGGAGCCATCCGAACAGCAGGATGACGATGCCGGACATGACCCAGGCGGCGGGCAGATGGGCCGCGGCTGCGCCGACGAGCTCCGGGACGGCGGGATCTTCACCGCCGCTCGCCATCAGGTGACCCAGTGCGATCGCCGCCCCGCCGAGAAGGAGCAGCATCGCGACGCCGAGCAGGGCGATGGCCGCATGTGCCCAGGCCCAGCGCAGCCGATGAGTGGACGTGGACAGGAGCAGATCCAGCCGCCCGGAGGACTCCTCCTGACGCAGCCGGAACAGTGCGCTGATCCCGTAGCCGGCGACCATGATCCCGAAGATGGAGACCTCGGCAGCGATGAAGGCGCTCACGAGGGCCTGCTCACCACCGAGCATGGTGATGAACTCCCGCATCTCCTCGGTGTCCAGCAGGCCGGAGACGTTCTGGGCGATGGATCCGAGGACGAAGCCCATGACGACGACGGCAGCAGTCCACGCGATGAGCGGCCCGCGCTGCAGTCGCCACGCCAGGCCCGTGATTCCGTGGATGCGACCCACGGCGGGTCCTGGTCGATCCGGGAGCAGCCCGGACCCCAGATCACGGTGAGCGCGCAGGGTGAAGGCGATCGGCACGAGGACCACGACGGCAGCAAGGGAGATGGCGGCCACCCACCAGCGGTCGCCGGCGAAGGGGCGGATCTGCTGGCTCCAGCCGATCGGCGAGAGCCAGGACAGCCACCCGGGATCGCCCTCGGCAAGGTCACCGACGGCGCGAAGCACATAGGCGACGCCCACGGCCACGAGGCCGAGCCCGATCGTCACGCGTCGTGACACGGTCAGCTGCGCAGCCACGGCCGTTGCTGCGCTGAAGACGAGGGCGCTCACTGCCCAGGACAGGCCGAACGCTACGGAGCCCGGTGCGTCCAGTCCGGTGACGAGGAGTCCCACCGTCGTCAGCAGGCCGAGGGTCAGCGCCCCAACGCTCGCATAGAGCAGTGCTGCGGCGAGGGGTGCCGCTCGCCCGACGGCGCCGGCTGCGATCAGCTCCAATCGCCCGGATTCCTCCTCGCCCCGTGTGTGCCGTGCGATCAGGAACACGAACACGATGCCCACGATCGCGGCGCCGAAGGCGGTCAACTTGATCAGGGAGAGGGCGCCCAGCGACGTCGGGACATAGACCTTTCCGTACAACGCCACCAGCGCCGCGGTGCTGTTGATCGCCTCGGACGCCTCGATCCGTGCCGCCTCGCTGGTGTACAGGCCTGCGGTGGCGGCCACGGAGGAGGCGACCATCACGGCCAGGCCCAGCACCCAGACGGTCAGGAGCACGCGGTCGCGACGAAGGGCGAAGCGCAGGAGATCACCCGTGCCGGTGAGCGCGTTGCCGCCGACCGCTCCGCGACTGGTCGGGGCCTGCGTCATGGTGGTGCTCATGTCAGGTCCGGGCGTAATGCTGGAGGAAGAGGTCCTCGAGGGTGGGCGGGTGGCTCTGCAGTTCCACGACTCCGGCCTCGGCGAGGGCCGAGACGAACGCAGGCATCGCTCCGTTCTCGACCTGGGCCTGCACCTCGCCGTCGGAAATGGTGACGTCGTGGACGCCCGGGATCTCCTGCAGTCCCGCCGGAACCCGGTGCAGTCGCGCGCTCACGGACGTGCGGGTGAGGTGACGCAGCTCGGCGAGGGTTCCGGACTCGACTGTCCGGCCGTCCTTGATGATGCTCACGCGATCACACAGGGCCTCTGCCTCACTCAGGATGTGGGACGACAGCAGAATCGTGCGTCCCTGGGCCCGCAGATCGTGCACGCAGGCACGGAAATTGGCCTCCATGATCGGGTCGAGGCCGGATGTCGGTTCGTCGAGCAGGTAGACGTCCGAGTCGCTCGCGAGTGCTGCGACGAGGGCGACCTTCTGGCGATTTCCCTTGGAGTAGGTGCGGGTGCGCTTGCGGGGGTCGAGGTCGAACAGCTCGATGAGCTCGGCCCGACGAGCGGGATTGACCCCACCGTGCAATCGGCCGAGGAGTTCGAGGACCTCACCACCGGACAGTCCCGGCCACAGGGACACGTCACCCGGGACGTAGGACAGGCGCCGATGGATGGCCACGGCATCGTGCCAGGGGTCGTGACCGAGAATCGATGCTCGTCCGGCATCGGCCCGGAGCAGCCCGAGCAGGATGCGGAGCGTTGTGGTCTTTCCGGCGCCATTGGGTCCGAGGAACGCGTGCACCTCGCCAGCCTCAACGGTCAGGTCAATCCCGTCCAAAGCGGTGGTGCTCCCGAACCGCTTGACCACGCCTTGGAGAGTGATCACCTCGTTCACCCTTCGAGGGTAGACCTCACAGGCACACGATGACGGCTTGGCCAGTCACGACGAGAGATACCTGTCGAGGTCACGCACGTCGACACGATGCATATGCATGGAAAGCAGCAGCCGCACCTGTTCTGGCGTCACCTGTGGTGCGACACCGCACGCCTGGCAGCGGGGCTGGACGGTCCGGGGGCCGTTCGCTCCGGGTGTAGTGCGGGCGGCGAGAAAGGTGCTGCCATCGTCCGCCTCCTTCACCTCGTAGAAGCGCCAGTGCTCACCTTGCGCGTAGAGCTCACCCGCCGATCGCATCCGGCCGTCATGATCGTCAGACGTGCACACGAAGGCGATGCGCGACTCGTCGCAGTCGGAAAAGCTGCAGGAATCACTCACGGCACACTCCTCTCGGATGACGTGACTGCTGCCCTTCAGGTTATGCCCACAGCCGCAGAAAGGAATCTTGAAAGAAGTGCTTCTCTCGCCAGGAGACCGGACCGACGATCAACCCGGGCGGCCGACGCCTGCGACGGGGCGTGCCGTCCGCATTCGTCGACGTGGCCGGGCACCGCCAGGCGTGGGTCGATGAGGTGAGTCCTGATGAGGTCATCAAGGTCGTGTGTGATGCCGGGTGCCTGGCTGGTCGCGGTGGGTTCCCCTCCTGGCGGGATGCTCCGGTGCTGACTCGTCGGAGGTGAACCTGGCTGGCCGAGCTAGAGGTCGCAGTCACACTCGCGCAGCGCGGGCAGCAGTGCCACGAGCGTCTGTCATGGCACATCCCTCGCCGATGCCACCAGGGGCAGGTCTGCCTTGGGGGCCGTGATCGGCTGGCTGCTGGGTTGAGATGGGGCCCTTGCTGGGAGTCGAGCGGTGGTCATTCTGGCGCGCGCGAACATCATGTGAAAGCACGAAACCCCCTGCGCTGCAGGGGGTTTACATGGTGGGCGATACAGGAATCGAACCTGTGACCTCTTCCGTGTCAAGGAAGCGCGCTAGCCCCTGCGCCAATCGCCCGTGGAACTCGGAGAAGACTACACGGTTACCAGTGCCCCTCTGACGCGGGTCAGGTAGCGCCAGCGATGGGGTGCTCGCCGGTGTCCTCCTCCTCCTTGGCAGCCGCATTGATGCGGTTGAGGTTCGACACGATCCCGCCGATCAGGGCGATCTGTGCTGTCTGGTCAGCCATGCGCACAGCCTCGTGTGCCTGAGTCCGTCCGATGGAGGTGGCCGGGTCCTCAGCAGCGATATTGGCGGCCGCCAAGGCCATGAGATCTGCAAGAGGGGTTGCCGCCGCCGGTGGAATCGCCGCGGCGTCGCGGCCCGTCGCGCTCGCGAGGTCGGACGCGATGGACAGAAGGCGCGACGACATCGTGGTGGTTGCATCCAGGTCCTGCTTCAGGATGGCCAGGTCATCAGGATCGATCCGGGGGTCCCACTTGCGGTTGCGTGCGAGGTCATCCCATCGGGCGGCGAGCCCGATCGTCATGTTCCGGAGTTCGATCGACGCCTCGCGCCAGGACTTTGCGGTGGAGCGGTCGGGTGCCTCGCGGAGTCCGTCAGACATCGATGCCAGGAGTGATGCGAGATCGTTCTTGAGTGAGTCGAGATCGGCGCGCAGGTTTCGGGTGTCCTTGCTCGGAGAGGTCACGGCGGATGCCGCGAGTGCGCACAGTGCTCCGACCACGACCCCCGTGAAGCGTTCGATGGCGAGCTCGGTCGTGAAGTGGGTGCCCACGACGAGGATGACTGTGACGGCCATGCCTGCTGCGACGAAGGGGGAGTCGTCAGGGGAAGCGAGACGAAGGGCTCGGGCGAGGAAGAAGCAGAGCAGCACGAGAAGGAAGATCACGAAGGGACCGGTGCCGAGGAAGGAGACGATGATCAGGGCGATCGTCGCTCCCAGCAGGGCGCCGAGGATCTGGAAGACGGTTTCCTTCGCCGCGTGATGGAACGTCGCCCGGGTGGCCACGGCCGCTGTGATGGCGGCAGGGATCGCATCGACGTGCGGGGTGGCCAGGCCGATCGAATAGGCGGCCACCGTGGCCACCGAGGTGAACACGGCGAGGCGCACGTATCCGCTCGTCCAAAGACCGGTCATAGGTCGATTGTGTCACTCGATTCGGACGGGATTGTCCTTACCGTGGTGGGGTCGAGCGACGATCCGATCGCTCACGGGGTGTTGGGAGGGTGTCATGAGCGATCGCAGGGGAAGCACAGGAGCCAGGCTGGCAGTGGCAGCGCTTGCCGTACCGGGTCTGGTGCTCATAGGGGCTGGAGCGAGCGCGGCAGCGGGAGAGCAGTTCACGAACGACACGCTTCCCGGCAAGGTGAATCTGAATGAGAATCAGTCGGCGACGGTGAAACTGACGACGCCGGACGGTTTCAACTGCTCCAACTGGATCGTGCGCAAGGTTGGGCAGAAGCGCGCATCGGTGGACGTGATGCCACCGGCGTCCTTTGCGGGGTGCACCAATGCGACGGAACTTACCTTCACTGTGGCCGTGCCGGAGGGCTACACGAAGAAGGCGAACGTCGTCGTGAAGTTCAAGGTCACCAACACTGACGGCACCGCGAAGGCTGTGGAGACTCTCGTGGTGAAGGTGAACAGCGGTGCTGCGCCGCAGACCGGCAAGCCGACTGCCAAGCCGACGAAGCCGGCGAAGCCTGCGAAGGGTGACCCGCAATAGCGCTGCCAGGAGCGGAGTGGAGGTGGAGACGGGATTTGAACCCGTGTAGACGGCTTTGCAGGCCGTTGCCTCGCCTCTCGGCCACTCCACCAGGAGCTGCGCCAGCCCAACGGGCCAGGCACCATGCGAGCGGACGACGGGATTCGAACCCGCGACCCTCACCTTGGCAAGGTGATGCGCTACCAGCTGCGCTACGTCCGCATGTGTTGAACGAGGTTGAACCATAGCCCACGACCCGTCCGGGGTGCGAATCCGCCCCGCATCGGCAGGTCGATGGCCCGGCACCTGGTGCACTCACGCGCAGCGCCGTCCACGAGCCGCCAAGATGGTGTCGTGGATGGGGATAGGGCATGCGTGGGGGGTCGCTACGCGCGCGGTCTGCGAGCGGTCTCCCACGACCTCGATGCCCTGCATGCAGGTGGACGCTGGGTCGTCGCTCTGCCGTATGCGGGGCGTCCCGTCCTCGCACGCTTCGAGGAGTGGAACATGGTCTCCGCCCCGGGGGGCCCATGGCGCGGGCCGGCTCTGGCGGACTGGACATCGTCCCTCGGCCAAGCCGAGTACATCCGCGACGTGGAACGAGTGCGCGAGCAGATCGCTGCAGGTGATGTCTACCAGGTGAACCTGTGCCGAGTGCTCTCCGCGCCGGTGCCGGATCCTTCTGCAAGCGACCTCGCCGGCCTCCATGAACTGCTTCAACGCGGCAATCCAGCGCCGTTCGGGGGCTACCTGAACCTGCCCACGCACGGCATCGGCATCGCCAGCGCGAGTCCAGAGCTGTTCCTGTCCGTCACAGTTGGCGTGGATGGCCGCACGGTGCGATCGGGGCCCATCAAGGGCACCGGCCGCACGGAGGCAGACCTGAAGGAGAAGGACCGTGCTGAGAACGTCATGATCGTCGACCTCGTGCGGAACGACCTCTCGCGCGTGTGTGAGCCAGGCTCCGTGTCGGTGCCTGCTCTCCTTCGCGTCGAGGAGCACCCGGGTCTCGTGCATCTGGTGAGCACTGTCGAGGGGCGCCTGCGCCCGGATGTCGAGTGGACGGAACTGGTGGCCGCGACCTTCCCGCCGGGCTCGGTGACCGGTGCGCCCAAGAGTTCGGCTCTGAAGCTGATCGATCTGCTCGAGCCGGCCAGCCGCGAGTTCTACTGTGGGGCATTCGGCTGGATCGACGCGGACACCGGAGAGGCGGAACTCGCGGTGGCCATCCGGACCTTCTGGCTTCGTGACCGGCTCCTTCACTTCGGCACCGGTGCCGGCATCACCTGGGCTTCGGACCCCGTGACGGAGTGGCGGGAGACCGACCTCAAGGCGAGCAACCTGATCGAGGTGGCATCCGGTGCGTGGCCGGGTCCCGGAGCAGTGGAATCCTGAGGCCGTGCGGATCTGGCAGGGCGACAACTCGGGTGGGCAACTGGTCGATCGGGCGTCGATCAGTGCTCTCGACCACGGGTTCACGGTGGCCGATGGTGTCTTCGAGACGCTCAAGGTCGTGCCAGGGGGTCCCGTCGCGCTCAGTCGGCACCTGCGCAGACTCGGTGACTCAGCTCAGGTCCTGCACCTGCCGACACCCGACATCAGCGTGATCCGGACTGCCGTGGCTGAGGTCGTGGCCGCCTGGCAGGGCGATGGGGGAGTCCTCGGCCGCCTCCGGATCACCTACACGGCCGGAGAGGCGCCCTTGGGCAGCGAGCGCGGGGATGGTTCCCCGACGCTCGTCGTCGCAGTCACCGACACCGTGCCGTGGCCGGACACGACGACAGCCGTGACGGTGCCGTGGACCCGAAACGAGCGATCAGCGGTCGCAGGAGCCAAGACGACGTCCTACGCGGAGAACGTGGTGGCCTTGCGCGCAGCCCGCGAGCGGGGCGCATCGGAGGCGCTGCTGGCCAACACCGTCGGTGACCTGTGCGAGGGCACCGGAACGAACGTCTTCGTCGTGGTCGACGGGCGCGTGCTCACACCGCCCCTGTCCAGCGGATGCCTGCCCGGCATCACGCGCGAACTCGTCCTCGAGTGGTGTGACGTGCGTGAGGAGACATTGCCGCTGTCGGTGCTGGAGAGTGCGGACGAGGTGTTCCTGACGTCCTCCACACGTGACGTGCACCCGGTGGTGCGACTCGACGATCGCGAGTGGTCGGAACCCGGCTCTGTCTCCGCGGACGTTCGTCGGGAGTTCGCGGCCCGCATCGCGCACGACATCGACCCGTGATGCTCACGAAGCACTGAGGGGCCCTGCCGGACGGCAGGACCCCTCAGATGACACAGCGTGCTGGCTAGACGGCGTGGTAGCTGCGCTTGAGCGAGAACGCGTTCCACTGGCCGGGCACGCCCGGGGCGTTGGCCTTGACCATGCAGTGGCCCTTCTTGAGCAGCTTCAGCTTCACGGCGCCGTTGCCCTTGAACTGCAGCTTGCAGATCTTGTTCTTGCCCTTGGTGATGAACCAGTTGATGTTCTGGCCCGCGTTGGTGTCACTGTTACCGGGACCCTCGAGGGTCAGCGTGCGACCCGCGTTGTAGTTACCGGACTGCGGAGCAGCGACGTTCGCGACCTGGTTGCCCGGGATGAGGTTCACGGTGTAGCCGTATTGCACCGGCCCAAAGCCATTGCCACCCGGGCTGGAGGCAACAAGGTTGCACTGTCCAGTGCCTGTCGGAACGGTGAGTGTCAGTCCGTTCACCTGGCAGGGTCCTGTCTCACTCAGCGTGACGCCGGCTCCTGATGCGGTGGACGCCTGGAAGGTGAACGAGGAGCCGTTCATCATCGGGTATGCCGCATTCGGCTGCCAAGGGCCGAAACCGGGCTGCACCAGCGTGATGCGGTCCTGCTGCGCGGGTGCTGCCACCACCACAACCGGGTCGGAAGTGGAACCGGAGAGCCCGCCGTTGGTGGTGAAGCTGGCACCCAGTGTCGCGTTGCCGGCCACGGTTGGAGTCCACTGCATGGAAGCCTTGCCACCGACGATCGGGATTGATCCACTGATCGGCTGGCCGTTCAACGTGAATCCGACAGAGCCCTGGATCGTGTTCGGGACGAGGGTGGCTGTGAGAGTCACCGGTACTCCGACGTTGACCGTGCCGGGCGCCGTGAGAGTGATAGTGCCGCCGCTGCCAGAGGCATTGACGGCGTCAGCGGGAGAGGTTGACCCCAGTGCTACGCCGTCACCGTTGTAATACGCCGTGAAGATGTAGGTCCCCGGCGTCTGCGGCGTCCACCACCAATACGCATATGACGAAGAGTTGCCGTTCCTCGTCAAGCCCATGGTCGTGACGATGTTGCCGTTCTGGTCTCGCACAACGACCTGCCCAGTGGGAGCGTATGTCGAATTCGTCGCATTCACGTTCACCGTGACCTTGGTGGCCGTGCCCACCTTGGCCGTATTGGGCGCGGCGATGGTCGTTGAGGTCGTCACTCCGTTCGCGAGATTGATGCTGAAGGCGTTGGAGAAGCCGACCGCTGACCCGTCGGTGCCGTAGTTGATGGCCGTCAGTGTCAGAGGAGAGGGCGAGTTGGGCATCGCAAAGGTGAAGTTTGCCTGGCTCGCACCGAGATCGATCGGGTAGTCCTGGCCATACTGCTGGTTGTTCTGGCCGAGAAGGATGACGCGGCCTTCCTGCAGGCTGCCTGTCACCGTGAGATTGACAGTGGAGCCAGCCGCTGCAGACGAGGTCCCGCTGATCGTCAGATTGATGGGCCCATCTGCCTGGGCGGGGGCGGCTGCGCCGGCGACCGTCCCGAGAATGAGGGCGCCGGCTGCAGCAGCGCCGGCGACGATGCTGCCGAGGCGCCGCTTCGACAATGTACGAGAGGTCATGAGTGACCGTCCTTCCTGAAAGTTGGGTCCACGGTAGGTCAGCCATGGGCGGGAGTCCTGTCAGGCGCGCGGGGATCCTGCACGTGCTTCGCGTGGCCCTGGCATGGTCGCGGGGCGGAAAGGGCAGTGCCCCGTCGTGGGGTAGAGTTCGAGCGCTTCGGGCGATTAGCTCAGTGGTAGAGCACTCGCTTCACACGCGAGGGGTCACTGGTTCGAACCCAGTATCGCCCACCGAGGTCTTTCGAGGCATTCCCTGAGGCTTGGAGAGATTGATGTCCTTGGTTCCAACTCATCCTGACTCTGCTGCGCAGGCGAAATACGAGTAGAAATCAGGACCCAAGGAACAAGGCCCTGACACTGACACGTCTGATCCCTACGCTACGACCAGTCGGCGAAGGGAAGACGAATGCGCGGCATGCCCCGGGTCTACTGGATCTGGTTCTGGGCGGGCTTCCTGCTGTTCATGGGGTCGGCCTTGGTTAGCTGGACGGTGTTCAGCGTGTCGGGAACCGCCAGTGGCGTCGTGGGCCTGGTCTCTTGGGGTGTGTGGCTCCTTCTTGTTGCCGTCGGCGTCTCGAAGTCGGCCTCCCACATCGGTCCCGGGGTGATCAGCTTCTGGTGGTCATTGGCCGCATTCGGTGCAATCCTGCTGCGCGTCATCACGGGCCTGCTGCTCACGCAGGAGACCGGCGATTGGTTTGCCTTGGCGGGCTCCATCATGGTGGGAATCTGGATCCTGGGCGGGGCATTCGTGTTCGTCTTGTGGGTGATTCGAAGAGTGGTCGGAAACAGGGAGCGGGAGTCGTCGAAGGCCCCGACATAGGCCCGATCGCGCTAGGTGTCCGCGATCGCGCGAATGTCGACATCAACCTGACTCCCAAGATCGACGAACAGACCTATTGATCTGCGGTCTTTCTGATCACCCAGTACATGAGACAGGCCCTCAAGTCCCCTTGGATGGCTATGCCTGTGCTGGGAGAAGTCATGTCGGGTGTCGCCTGTCACTGGTTCCAGATGGTCATGACATAATGGGTAAGTCAGACAAGGTGGAAAACCTCGAAGACACGCGAGGGGTCACTGGTTCGAACCCAGTATCGCCCACCGAGGTCGTGGGCTCCCAGGTCCGCGCTAGGTTCATGCAGGGGTATCTGCGGCACCGGATGGAGAGAAGTGGCCACGGCATTCGAGAAGGTGGGTGGCGACCGATCCGTCATCGTCGCCCGCGTCAACGGAGAACTGAAGGACCTCTCGACCGAGGTGTCGGAGACCGACATCGTCGAGCCGGTCTCTGTGGACACGCCAGAGGGGCTCGCGGTCCTGCGGCACTCCACTGCACACGTGCTCGCTCAGGCCGTGCAGGACACCTTCCCCGAGGCCAAGCTCGGCATCGGTCCGCCGATCAAGGACGGCTTCTACTACGACTTCTCCGTCGAGGACCCGTTCACCCCGGAGGATCTCGCGACCCTCGAGAAGCGCATGGTCGCGATCCTGAAGTCTGGGCAGCGGTTCTCACGTCGCGTCGTCAGCGAGGATGAGGCCGTCCGTGAGCTGGAGTCCGAGCCGTTCAAGCTGCGACTCATCGGCAGCGAGGGCGGCGCTGAGGTCATGGAGGTAGGCGGAAACGAGCTGACCATCTACGACAATCTCGACAGCAAGACCGGTGAGCGCTGCTGGGGGGACCTGTGCCGCGGCCCGCACGTGCCCGACACCCGGTACATCCCGCCGAACGCGATCAAGCTCATGCGCTCGGCGGCGGCCTACTGGCTCGGCGATCAGGCCAATGAGCAACTGCAGCGCATCTACGGGACGGCCTGGCCCTCCAAGGACGACCT
This sequence comes from Candidatus Nanopelagicales bacterium, assembly GCA_030830865.1. GTDB lineage: Bacteria > Actinomycetota > Actinomycetes > S36-B12 > S36-B12 > UBA10649. The sequence goes on from JAURME010000090.1 coordinate 12,832, forward strand.
GCGTGCGTACCTGACCTTCCTGGAGGAGGCGGAGAAGCGCGACCACCGCAAGCTCGGCGCCGAGCTGGACCTGTTCAGCTTCCCCGAGCAGATCGGGTCCGGCCTGGCCGTCTTCCACCCCAAGGGAGGTGTGGTGCGCCGGGTGATGGAGGACTACTCCCGCCGCCGTCACGAGGAGGCCGGGTACGAGTTCGTCAACACCCCGCACATCACGAAGGGCGCACTGTTCGAGACGTCCGGGCACCTCGACTGGTACGCCGAGGGCATGTATCCGCCCATGAAGCTCGACGGGGAGGTCGACGCCGACGGCACGGTGCGCAAGCAGGCTCAGGACTACTACCTCAAGCCGATGAACTGCCCCATGCACAACCTCGTGTTCGGGGCCCGCGGCCGTTCGTACCGAGAGCTCCCGCTGCGCCTGTTCGAGTTCGGGACCGTATATCGATACGAGAAGTCCGGTGTCGTCCAGGGTCTCACCCGCGCGCGTGGCTTCACGCAGGACGATGCCCACATCTACTGCACCCTCGAGCAGATGCCGCACGAGCTCGACGACCTCCTCGACTTCGTGCTGGGCCTGCTGCGTGATTACGGCCTCGAGGACTTCTACCTCGAGATCTCCACGCGCGACGCGGAGAAGAGCGTCGGCACTGATGAGGTCTGGGCGGAGGCCACGGCCATCCTGCGCCAGGCCGCGGAGCGACAGGGCCTCGAGCTCGTCCTCGACGAGGGTGGCGCGGCCTTCTACGGCCCCAAGATCTCCGTTCAGGCCAAGGACGCCATCGGCCGCACATGGCAGATGTCGACCATCCAGGTCGACTTCAACCTGCCCGAGCGCTTCGGCTTGGAGTATCAGGCCGCCGACGGTTCACGCCAGCGTCCGGTCATGATCCATCGCGCGCTCTTCGGGTCCATCGAGCGCTTCTTCGCGGTGCTGCTTGAGCACTATGCCGGTGCGTTCCCTCCCTGGCTGGCACCGGTGCAGGTCGTCGCGATTCCCGTCACGGATGCGCACATCCCCTACCTCGACGAGGTTGCTGCAGCGCTGCGCGCCAAGGGCGTGCGCGTCGAGGTAGACACGGCCGACGACCGGATGCAGAAGAAGATCCGCAACGCTCAGCGCGCCAAGGTCCCGTACATGCTCATCGCCGGCGACGAGGACGCCGACGCAGGGGCGGTCTCCTTCCGGTATCGGGACGGCACGCAGAAGAACGGTGTGCCGATCTCCGATGCGGTCGACGAGATCGTCCAGGCGATCGACACCAGGGTCCAGGTCTGACATGACCGACGCGTGGGAGCGGCTGTACACACCGCACCGGATGCCCTACCTGAAGGGGGAGGGCAAGCCGGACGATCACAGCGAAGGCGACCACTGCCCGTTCTGCCGGGCGCCGAACCTGCCCGAGGGCGATGGCCTGGTCTTCGCCCGCGGCAGCGAGGTGTTCGGTGTGCTCAACCTGTACCCGTACAACTCCGGCCACGTGATGATCTGCCCCTACCGCCACGTCGCCGACTACACCGAGCTGCGGCCCTCGGAGATGCAGGAACTGGGGGAGTTCACCCAGCGCGCGATGACAGTCCTGCGCTCGGTGTCCGGCGCCCACGGCTTCAACATCGGGATGAACCAGGGATCTGTCTCCGGGGCGGGCATCGCCGGACACCTGCACCAGCACGTCGTCCCTCGCTGGGGTGGCGACACGAACTTCATGCCGATCGTCGGGGGCACGAAGGTGATCCCCCAGCTGCTGAGCGACACGCGCGACCTGCTGGCCGAGGCGTGGGAGAGGGTCTGACGTGGCGGAGTTCCTGACCTACGACGAGGAGCGCTCCCGGGCGTTCCTCGGCGTTGCCGGCGTGCGGATCCTCAGCGTCGATGACCCGGACGTCATGGAGGTCATGGCCGAGGTGCTGGGGGAGGAGACTCAAGTGCGGGCATCCCTCGTGGCCGAGCCGCCCGCCGATGCGGACGCGTCGGAGAGCGGCATGGGTGCCTGGCACATCAACAACGGCGACGAGTTCCAGACAGTCGTGTCCGGGCGCGGAATCGTCGAGTTCATGACCGACAAGGGCGCCGTAGCCGTCCTGCTCGAAGCCGGCGACATCATGGTGGTCGAGCAGGCCGAGCACCGCTACCGGCCGTTGACCGACCAGGAGTGGGTCCTGCGGTTCACCGGCGAGGATCTCGTCGCGACCGGCACCGGACGCGAGTCCGGTCCCTGGCCGATCCCCTGACGCCGATCAACGAGGCATCAGTCCTGTCCGAGCAGGCGACGGGCGACGTTCGACGGCACCGGCGCGAAGCCGGCCGGTGAACGGGTGAACGTCCCGGTCCCGTGCGAGATGCTGCGGATGTCGATCGCATAGCGCGACACCTCCGACTCCGGGACATCCGCGGTGACCCTCGAGCGTCCACCTCCATCAGAACTCGTCCCCGTGACCATGCCGCGACGCGTCGACAGGTCCGAGATGACCGCCCCCACGTGCTCATCGGGAATGTCGATGGACAAGGACACGATGGGTTCGAGCAGCGTCACCTGCGTCTTTGCTGCGGCGTCCTTCAGGGCCATGCCGCCGGCGGTCTGGAAGGCCATATCGGAGGAATCGACACTGTGGGCCTTGCCATCGACGAGGGTGACCCTGATGTCGACGACCGGGAAGTCGCCGGCCACCCCCTGCTCCATCTGTGCCCGTATGCCCCGCTCGACCGAGGGGATGTAGTTGCGGGGAACGGCCCCGCCCACGACCTTGTCGACGAACTCGAAGCCGCGCCCGGCCGGAAGCGGCTCGACGACGATGTGGACCACCGCGTACTGCCCATGGCCACCGGACTGCTTGACCAGACGTCCGACGCCCTCGGCCTCGCCGGCGAGCGTCGCGCGCAGGGAGGGCAGCACCTCGACGGAGTCGACCTCGACGCCGTATCGCGTTCGGATGCGATCGAGGAGGAGGTCCGCGTGCGCCTCGCCCATGGTCCACAGGATCAACTGGCCGGTGCGGTCGGCGTGCTCGACCCGGAGCGTCGGGTCCTCCGCCACCAGCCGCGCGAGTGCGGTGCCCAGCCTGTCCTCGTCCCCGGTGCTGTGGGCCGTGACGGCGATCGGCAGGAGCGGCTCGGGCATGTGCCACGGCTCCATGATCATCGGATGCGTGGGATCGGACAGCGTGTCGCCCGTCTCGGCTCTGGTCAGACGACCCACCGCGACGATGCTGCCCGCCGGAGCCGTGGGCACGTCGAGGTGTCGGGCTCCGAGCAGAGTCATGAGGTGCCCGATCCGCTCGTCAAGGTCGTGGTCCTCGTGACCGGTGCCCGGTCCGAAGTGCCCCGAGACGTGCACTTGCGAGTCGGACACCAGGGTCCCGGAGAACACGCGGACGATCGAGACCTTGCCCACATACGGGTCAGACGTCGTCTTGATGACCTCCGCGACAAGCGGACCCTGCGGATAGCAGGCAATGGGTGCCGTCGGCGCGCCGTCGATCTCGGTGACCACCGGGGGAGTGCGCTCCAGCGGAGACGGAAAGGCACGAACGATGAGGTCCAGGATCAGCTCGGCGCCGACGGTCGTGGTGGTGGCAGCGTGGCCGACGACAGGGTGGAAGTGCCCTCGGGCGACGGCGCGCTCGAGATCGGTCGTGAGCAGGTCAATCTCGACGTGCTCACCACCGATGAACCTTTCCATGAGCTCCTCGTCCTCCGACTCGGTGACGACGCCCTCGATGAGGGCCCCCCGTTCGGACTCGATCAGCTCACGGTGGCGATCCTCGGCCTCGGAGATCTGCAGGGATCCGTCAGTCCAGTGCCAGATCTGCTCGTCGAGCAGATCGATGAAGCCGACCACAGACTCGTCGTCACCGTGAATGGGCAGGAACAGTGGCTGGACCCCTCCGCCCCCGGTGAAGATCCTCTGGCAGATCGCGACGGTCTCGTCGAAGTCGGCGCGCTCTCGGTCCAGGTTCGTCACCGCGATGGCCCGCGGCATGCCGACGAGCTCGCACTCGTCCCACAGTCGAGCGGTGGTGGAGTCGACGCCATCGACTGACGAGACGACGAACAGTGCCGCGTCGGCACCGCGCAGTCCGGCGCGCAGCTCACCGGTGTAGTCGGCATAGCCGGGCGTGTCGAGGACCGTGATCACCGTGCCCTTCCACGCGAACGTCGACGCGCTCACCTCGACGGAACGCTGTTGACGGATCGCCACCGGGTCGTGGTCCCCGATCGTCGTTCCGTCCACAATTGACCCGCGCCGACTGACTGCGCCCGCGGCTGCTGCGAGGGATTCGAGGAGCGTCGTCTTCCCTGATCCGGCGGGTCCCACGAGCACGACGTTGCGGATCCGCTCGGCACTGTCCGGCAGCGCGGCTGGACCTCCGGGTGTTTCGCGACGGGTGTCGGCCATGGCTCCTCCTGGGACTCTTCCGCAAGCCTCCTCTCTTGTGAGGGAGTGAGGCAACCGAAGCCGACGCTGGCGCGTCGGCCGCGAGTCCCTCGGCACTGACGACCCGCGCCGATAGGGTCGCACCGTGCTGAACAACCCCGCCGCGCGCAAGGTGATAAGTGGGCTCATCGAGCCGCCCGCCCGCCTGCTGCTGCGGATGCACGTGTCCCCAGACGCCGTGACGATCGCCGGGACGGTCCTCACCGCGGGGGTCGCCTTGTGGATGCTGCCGCAGGGTATGTTCATACCGGCCGTACTGATCATGCTCGTGCTGTCGATGAGTGACCTGCTCGACGGGACCATGGCGCGCATGGCCGGCACCTCCGGCCCGTGGGGCAACTTCCTCGATGCGACCCTCGACCGCGTCGCCGACGGAGCAATCTTCGGTGGCCTTGCCCTCTACGGCGCCTTCCAGGGGCAGCCGTGGCTCACGGCCGCGGCGCTGCTCGCGCTGGTCACCGGCCAGGTGACGTCGTACTCCAAGGCCCGGGCCGAGGCGGTGGGCGCCACGGCGAACGTGGGGATCGCCGAGCGCGCCGAACGTTTGATCGTCGCCGGTATGGCGACGCTTCTCGCCGGCCTCGGTGTCCCGTACGTCCTCCCGGCTGCGCTGTGGATCCTGGGGGCTCTCGGCCTGATCACGGTGGCCCAACGGATCTGGGCGGTCCGTGCGCAGTTGAAGGTGCCGGGCCCACCGACCAGTGATGGGTGACCGCAGGGCGTGGCGTGGCCGCGCCTCCGACGCTGCCACCGAATGGGCCTTCGCCACGGGATGGCGCATCGTCCGAGCTCTGCCCGAGCGCGCTGCCTACCGGGCCTTCGATCGCGCGGCGGACGCGCTGTGGCGTCGCGGCGGCAGTGGGATTCAACAGCTTGAGCGCAACCTGGGTCGTGTTCTGCCGGAGGCCTCGTCGGACGAGATCCACGAGCAGGCGCGGCTGTCGATGCGCAGCTACCTCCGCTATTGGTGCGACACCTTCCGGCTGCCGACATGGTCGCCGGAGCGGGTGAGCGAGACCTTCACGTTGCAGCGGGTCGAATTCATGGACACGGCCGTGGCCTCCGGGTCGGGTGCCCTTATGGTCGTCAATCACTCCGGCAACTGGGACCACGGCGGCGCCTGGGCCTGCCTGCGGTACGGAGGGCTGACGACCGTCGCTGAGCGACTGCGCCCAGAGGGTCTCTACCAGCGGTTCCTCGACTACCGCGAGAGCCTGGGGATGGAGATCCTCCCGACGGGCGAGCCGGGCCTCATCAGGACGCTGTCACGACGGCTGCGCGAGGGGCGCCTGGTGCCGCTGATGGGCGACCGCGACATCTCCCGCAACGGCGTCGTCGTCGACCTGCTCGGAGAGCCCGCCTCGTTCCCCGCGGGTCCGGCCGCCCTCAGCATCATCACCGGCGCGCCTGTGCACCCCGTGACGCTGTGGTACGAGCACGGTCATGCCACCGGCTACGTGCACGACGCGGTCCCGGTGCCGTCGGGCAGGCCCCAGGACGAGCAGATCCAAGCGGTGACACAGGGCATTGCAGACGCCTTCGGCGAGGGGATCCGACAGAACCCGATCGACTGGCACATGATGCAGGCCGTCTGGCTGGCTGATCTCGATCCGGCGCGCGTGGCCCAAAGGTCGTCCGCCGAGCGGAATCGGGGGGCGGAGGCATGAGGGTCGGTCTGGTATGCCCATGGGCGTGGGACGTGCCGGGGGGAGTGCGATCCCACATCGCCGATCTCGGCGCGGCCCTCCGGGACCATGGCCATGAGGTGAGCATCCTGGCTCCGGCCGAGGACTCATCCCTCCTGCCACCGGGCGTGGTCGACGGGGGGCGCCCTGTCCCGGTCCGGTACAACGGCTCCATCGCCCGGCTGAGCATGGGGGTGAAGTCCACCCGACGCGTCCAGGCGTGGATCCGGGAGGGGGAGTTCGACGTCCTGCACGTCCACGAGCCGGTGGCCCCGAGCCTGTCGCTGCTGGGCCTGTGGGTGGCGCGCGGCCCGATCGTCGCCACGTGGCACAGCTCCAACGACCGATCCCGGATCCTGTCGGCGGGCTACTACATCGCCCAGACCGCGATGGAGAAGGTCCGGGGCCGCATCGCCGTCAGTGAGGATGCCCGACGAACCCTCGTCAACCACCTCGGCGGCGACGCCATCCTCATCCCGAACGGCGTACGCGTGTCCGCGTTCGCATCGCCCGAGCGCATGCCCGACGTCGACCCGGAGCGACCCTCGATCCTCTTCCTCGGGCGGTTGGACGAGCCTCGCAAAGGACTCGAGGTGCTGTTCGGTGCGCTGCCTCGGCTCGTCGCCGAGGTGCCCGACGTGCAGGTCCTCATCGCCGGACCGGGCGACGTCGACGAGTTCAGAGCGGAGGTGCCGGTGGGCTGTGGGGACAACGTGCGTTTCCTCGGCCGGATCAGCGATGAGGACAAGGTACGGGCCCTGCGGTCGGTCGACGTGTATGCCGCACCGCACACCGGCGGGGAGTCCTTCGGGATCGTGCTCGTCGAAGCGATGGCCGCCCAGACGGCCGTCGTCGCCTCGGACCTCCCTGCTTTCGGCCGGGTGCTGCAGGACGGCAGATGTGGGCGCATGTTCCCCAAGGAGGACTCCGGAGCGCTGGCCAGCGCTCTCGTCGACCTGCTGCGCGATCCCCAGAAGCGAGCCCTGCTCGTGGCCGCCGCGGACGTCCGGGTGCAGGATTTCGACTGGGACGTGGTCGTCGACGAGGTCATCGCGGTGTACGACAGCGTGCGTCTCCCCGGAGAGAAGGTCACCGAAGACCTGAGGGGTCAGCTCGTCGGCCGGCTCTCCCGCGGCAATGGGCGAGGGGGTCCGCCATGACCGGGTGGTGGATCCTCGGAATCGCCGTCCTCATCGTGCTCGCCGTCTTCGGCCTCTACCTGAGCATGACGGCCGGTCGGCTCGACCATCTGCATCGCCGCATCGACACGTCCGTGCTCGCCCTGGACTCCCACCTGCTGCGACGCGCGGCCGTGTGCCAGGAGCTGGCGGCAGCCGGCTTTCTCGACCCGGCGTCGAGCATGCTCCTCGCCGATGCCGCGCACACGGCACGGACCTCAGCGGATCTCGATGTGGACGACCGAGCCCTGGCCGAGTCGAACCTGACGGCAGCGCTGTCGGCTGTCATCGATCCCGAGGACGCAGCGCTAGTAGCAGAGTCGGCCGACGGTGCCGCGGTTCTGACCGAGCTCGAGGCAGCGTGCCGTCGGGTCCAGCTGTCGCGCCGGTTCCACAACGACGCGGTGCGTGCCTGTCGACAACTTCGCCGTCAGCGCATGGCGCGGGTGTTCCGGCTGGCGGGTCATACGCCGTGGCCGGAGACGTGGGAGATGGACGACGCGATGCCTCCAGGTCTTCCGGTCCGTCCGTGACGGTCGGCCGTGGCAGCTGACCGGTGGGCCGATGCCCGCCGGGCTGTTCACGGGGCAGGCGCCTAAGATGATGCCCGATCAACCATGTAGGGCCGCCCCACGGGGTGCCCCCGACCAAGCGAGGTAAGACGTGACGGACGCATCCCCTGTCGTCGGCACTGATCGGGTCAAGCGCGGCATGGCCGAGATGCTCAAGGGCGGCGTCATCATGGATGTCGTCACCCCCGAGCAGGCCAAGATCGCCGAGGACGCCGGCGCCGTGGCGGTCATGGCCCTCGAGCGCGTCCCGGCCGACATCCGGGCGCAGGGCGGCGTGGCCCGCATGTCGGACCCGGACATGATCGACGGCATCATCGAGGCCGTCTCCATCCCGGTGATGGCCAAGGCCCGCATCGGCCACTTCGCCGAGGCCCAAGTACTGCAGTCCCTCGGCGTCGACTACATCGACGAGTCCGAGGTGCTCACCCCCGCCGACTACGCCAACCACATCGACAAGTGGCAGTTCACCGTGCCCTTCGTCTGCGGAGCGACGAACCTAGGCGAGGCCCTGCGACGCATCACCGAGGGCGCCGCCATGGTGCGGTCCAAGGGTGAGGCCGGCACGGGCGACGTCTCGAACGCCGTGACCCACATGCGCAAGATCCGTCGCGAGGTCGCCCAGCTGGCCGCCCTCTCGGACGACGAGATCTACGTCGCTGCCAAGGAGCTGCAGGCGCCCTACCCGTTGGTCAAGGAGATCGCCGAGACCGGTGCCCTGCCCGTCGTGCTCTTCACGGCCGGCGGCATCGCGACCCCCGCGGATGCGGCGATGATGATGCAGTTGGGCGCCGACGGCGTCTTCGTGGGCTCGGGCATCTTCAAGTCAGGGAACCCCGCCGAGCGCGCCGACGCGATCGTGCAGGCGACCCGGCACTTCAACGATCCCGACGTCGTGGCCAAGGTGTCCCGCGGTCTCGGCGAGGCCATGGTCGGCATCAATGTCGCTGACATCCCGGTGCACCACCGCCTGGAGGACCGGGGCTGGTGACCTCCGACGACCCCGTCGTCGGGGTCCTGTCGATCCAGGGCGATGTGCGCGAGCACATCAACGCGCTCGGCGCAGCCGGTGCCAGAGCGGTGCCGGTGGGGTCGGCAGACCAACTCGTCGACATCGATGGTCTGGTCATCCCCGGTGGGGAGTCCACGACGATGTCCAAGCTCGCCCTCCGCGATGGACTCATGGAGCCCCTGCGTGCTGCCCGACGGGCAGGCATGCCCATGTTCGGGTCGTGCGCCGGCATGATCATGCTGGCCGACCGCGTTGAGGACGCGCGACCCGACCAGGAGACGGTCGGCGGCATCGACATGACGGTCCGACGCAACGCCTTCGGCCGGCAGGTCGACTCGTTCGAGTTGGAGGTGCCGGTGGCTGCCCTCGGTGAGGAGCCCTTTCCGGCTGTCTTCATCCGCGCACCCTGGGTGGAGGGTGTGGGGGAGGATGTCGAGATCCTCGCCACGGTTCCGCGTGGAGGACGCGACGGTACGATCGTCGCGGTTCGCCAGGGTGGGCTGGTGGCCACGGCCTTCCATCCGGAGTTGACAGGCGATTCCCGGGTCCACGAGTACTTCGTTTCGATGGTGAGACAGACACAGGTGAGGAAGAGGGAATGAGCGGACACTCCAAATGGGCGACGACCAAGCACAAGAAGGCCGCCATCGACGCCAAGCGGGGCAAGCTCTTTGCGCGGCTCGTGAAGAACATCGAGGTCGCGGCGCGGACCGGGGGCGGTGACCCCGACGGCAACCCGACCCTCTACGACGCGATCCAGAAGGCGCGCAAGAACTCGGTACCGCTGGACAACATCGAACGTGCGGTCAAGCGCGGTTCAGGAGCTGAGGCGGGAGGAGCGGACTGGCAGACGATCATGTACGAGGGCTATGGGCCCAACGGCGTGGCCGTGCTCATCGAGTGCCTCACCGATAACCGCAACCGTGCGGCCACGGAGGTTCGCGTCGCCATGACACGCAACGGCGGATCGATGGCCGATCCCGGATCCGTCTCGTACCTGTTCAATCGCAAGGGCGTCGTCCTCGTGCCCAAGAGCGAGGGCATGAGTGAGGACGATGTGCTCCTCGTCGTGCTGGATGCCGGCGCGGAGGAGGTCAACGACCTCGGTGAGGCCTTCGAGATCATCAGCGAGGCCGGCGATCTGCTCGCCGTCCGCTCGGCGATCCAGGAGGCGGGAATCGACTACGAGTCGGCTGAGACCAACTTCCTGCCGAGCGTGTCCGTGGAACTCGACGAGGACGGTGCCCGCAAGGTGTTCCGCCTCATCGAGGCTCTCGAGGACAGCGACGATGTCCAGAACGTCTTCGCCAACTTCGACGTCAGCGATGAGGTCATGGAGGCTGTCGGCTAACAGCCGAGAAGACAGGAAGCGGTGCGAACGTGAACGAGTTCGTCGGCACGCAGTTGAGCGGATGGGATGCGGCGACGTTCCGAACGGCCAGCGCGGATCCCACCATGAGGTCGACCGTCGTCGCGGTGGCAGTGCTGGAGAGCACGCCGGACTGGGACCGCCTGCGAGACCGCTTCGAACGCCTCACCTGCTGTGTGCCCACCCTTCGCATGCGGCCCCTCTACGGTCTGGCGGGGTTCTCCGCTCCACGGCTCGCGGTGGATCCGGACTTCGACCTGGACGTGCACCTGCGCAGGTACCGGATCCCGAAGGACGGTGGATGGCAGGCGCTGCTGGATGACGCGCGGCGCATGAGCCTGACCGACTTCGATCCCAACCGCCCATTGTGGGAGGCAGCCCTTGTCGAAGGACTGCCGGACGGCGCTGCCGCGCTAATCCTGAAGCTGCACCATGCCATCGCTGACGGGCAGGCGACCGTGATGATGGGACTGAGCCTGTTCGAGTTCGGGCCCGAACCGGACCCGAATGAGCAGCCCGCGCCGGAGCCGCCCCCGGCGGAAGACGTCGGCGTGCGGCAGGTCAGCCTCGCCAACATCAGCGACACACTGACCCGCGGGAAGGGCCTCGCCGAGTCCGCTGCCCGTGAGCTGCTGGGATTCGCGAAGGGGTCGGTCACGGATCCGCTCGCCACGTGGGGCCGGGCCCTGGAGACGGTCACGTCGATCGGTCGCGTGGCCTCGGTGCCGGACGCCGCGCTCTCGCCGGTTCTGGTAGGACGCGGAACCACCTATCACTTCTCGGTCATGGACACCCCGTTCGCCGATCTGCGTGCGACGTCCAAGGCGCACGGCTTCAGCGTCAACGACGTCTTCCTGGCCGCCGTGGCCGAGGGGATGGACCGCTATCACCGTCGCCATGGGGTCATGGTCGACGAGCTGCGGCTCAATGTCCCGATCAGCCTCCGTGGTGACGCGGGTGATCGTTCCGGGCAGGCGTCCAACGCGGTCTCGATCGCCCGCTTCCCGCTCGGCATCGCCGGTCTCACGCCCGTCGAGCACATGGAGCAGGCCCACGGTCTTGTGGAGCGTTGGCGCGACGAGCCCGCGATCCGGATGGCCGACCCGTTGGCCGACATCAGCTGGGTGGTGCCGGTGCCGATGCTCGCGCAGGCCGCGCAGGCCTCGGATGTCACCACGAGCAATGTGCCCGGACCGCCCCTGCCGCTGTATCTCGCGGGGGAGAAGGTCATCGCGATCTATCCGCTCGTCGCGACGATCGGCGCAGCGCTCAACGTCACGATGGTCACCTATGACGGCCGGGCGTTCCTCGGTATCTCCGCCGATGACCGCGCCGTGCAGGACCTCCCGGACCTCATGGCCGACCTTGCCGACGGCTTCGAGGTCGTGGTCGGGGTGCGCCCCGTCGTCCGCCCCTGACCGACTGCCCGCCGCCTCGTCGGTGGGTTCGGAGGGTGCGGCGCGCCGGGGCAGCGGCTCCCGCGGGGTGACAGGGTCTCGCGATAGCCTTCCGAACATGTGTTCGGACGGAGGTGCCCCATGCGCGTGCTGGGCATCGACCCGGGACTGACGCGCTGCGGCGTCGCGGTGGTCGACGGCGCTCCGGGGCGCCCCTTGTCCGCCGCCTTCATCGGGGTCATTCGCACCGATGCGCATGCCCCCATCGAGGAGCGCCTGACGGCCGTCCATGCGGAACTGAGCGCCCTCGCCGACCGATTCTCGCCGGATGCCGTGGCCATCGAGCGGGTCTTCAGTCAGCACAATGTCCGCACCGCGATGGGGACCGCTCAGGCGGCTGCGATGGGCCTGCTCGTGGCCGGGAGCCGGGGCCTGCCGGTCGCACTGCACACTCCGACGGAGGTGAAGGCTGCCATCACCGGAAGCGGGCGTGCCGACAAGGCTCAGGTGACCTCGATGGTCACGCGTCTGCTCAAGCTCGATGCGGCCCCGAAGCCGGCTGACGCCGCCGACGCCGTGGCGATCGCGATCTGCCACGTCTGGCGGGGTGCTGCTCAGCGCCGGCTGGCCGAGGCCGTGGCGGCCAGCCGATGATCTCCTTCGCCCGTGGCGTGGTCGTCCAGGCCGGGGTCGACTGGATGGTCGTGGACCTCGGGGCCGTCGGTGTCCGGGTTCAGTGCACCTCGGCCACCGCAGCGACGGTGCACAGCGGCGAGCATGTCGAACTGCTCACCACGATGGTCGTTCGCGAGGACGGCTGGACCCTCTTCGGCTTCCTGGATGCCGACGAGCGCGATGTCTTCGAGAAGGTGCAGACCGTCAGTGGGATAGGCCCTCGGATCGCCCTGGCCCTGCTCGGGACGCTGTCCCCGGACGAGCTGCGCCGGGCGGTCGCCCAGTCCGACGAGGTGTCGCTCACCAAGGTCCCCGGTATCGGTCGCAAGGGGGCCCAGCGACTCATCCTGGAACTGGCCGATCGTCTTGGGGCCCCGACCGGTGCCGCCACCGTCCTCGGAGTGACTCCTCGCCCCGGCGCGTGGCCCGATGCCGTCGCTGCGGGACTTCTGTCTCTCGGCTGGTCGGCGAAGGATGCCGAGGCGGCGATCTCCGGAATCGATGCCGGACTTGTCGCGGAGGCCGACGCTCTGGGAGCGGATGCCGACATCTCGACCCTGCTCAAGGCCGCGCTTCGGGGGTTGAGTCGCGCATGACCATGGAGCCGGGTCGTGATGCCGAGGACGCCGCCCTCGAGGGTGCCCTGCGGCCCACCAGCCTGGGGGAGTTCGTCGGGCAGGAGCGGGTCAAGTCCCAGTTGGGACTGGTGCTCGAGGCGGCCGGTCGGCGTGGGCGCCCGGCCGACCACGTCCTGCTGAGCGGGCCGCCGGGACTGGGCAAGACGACTCTCGCCGGCATCATCGCGGCGGAGATGGACGCACCCCTGCGCATGACGGCCGGCCCGGCACTTCAGCATGCCGGTGACCTGGCGGCCGTCCTATCAAGCCTGCAGCCGGGTGAGGTGCTGTTCATCGATGAGATCCATCGAACGGCCCGGGCCGCAGAGGAACTGCTGTACTTGGCCATGGAGGACTTCCGGGTCGATGTCGTCGTGGGCAAGGGCCCGGGGGCCACAGCCATCCCGCTGGACATCGAGCCGTTCACCCTCGTCGGTGCCACCACTCGTGCCGGACTGCTTCCCAGTCCCCTGCGTGATCGGTTCGGCTTCACCGCGCACCTGGACTTCTACGACAGCAGTGATCTTGAGGTGATCATCCAGCGCTCGGCAAGCCTGCTCGGTGTCCCTGTGGACCCCGCCGGGGTGACTGAAATCGCCGGGCGATGCCGTGGCACGCCCCGCATCGCCAACCGACTTCTGCGGAGGGTCCGGGACTGGGCCCAGGTGCACGGTGACGGCGTCGTGAACGAGACGTCCGCGCGGGCGGCCCTGGCGCTCTATGAGGTCGACACGTTGGGCCTGGACCGACTCGACCAGTCCGTCCTTGAGGTCCTCGTCCATCGGTTCGGAGGCGGACCCGTGGGTCTGTCCACACTGGCGGTCGCCGTGGGGGAGGAGCCGGAGACCATCGAGACGGTCTCCGAGCCGTTCCTGGTCCGGACGGGCATGATCCTGCGCACCCCTCGAGGTCGGGTGGCGACGACCTCGGCCTGGCAGCACCTGGGCGCCGAGCCACGGGTCGACGAACCCGATCAGCAGGCGCTGGATCTGTCCTGACGGCTCTCAGGTAGCCTCATCGGACGCCGTATGGCGTGACATCCTCGGAGGTACCCATGGATCCATTCAGCCTGCTCCTCATCGTCGCGGCGGCCGCGGCCTTCTACTTCCTCATCATCCGGCCCAACAAGCAGCGTCAGCAGCAGCAGCGCCAGATGATCGCGTCGATCCAGCCCGGCGCAGAGGTCATGACCACTGCCGGCATCTACGGGACGGTGGCCGTCGTGACCGAGGACGAACTCAGCCTCGAGATCTCTCCCGGCGTCTACATCCGAATCCTGCCGGCCGCGGTCTCCCGCGTCGTTCAGCCGGTCGAGGCCGAGGAGCCGGATACGGCAGACGAGGACTAGTCCCCCCTAGACTGTGCCGGCCGATCCCGGCCCCTGATCGACCCCCTGAAGGAGCACTGTGGCGCCCCAGCCCACCAGCAAGCCGCTTCGGCTGCTCGTCGCCCTCGGCGTACTGATCGTCGGCCTTGCCGTCTGGGCCTTCTGGCCGGGCACCGACTCCTCCGTGCGCCTCGGTCTGGACCTGCAGGGCGGTACCCAGGTCATCCTCAAGCCGACCCCGGTGACCGAGGGTGCCTCGATCACCGAAGAGCAGCTGTCGCAGACCGTGTCGATCATCCGGCAGCGCGTCGACGGACTCGGCGTCGCAGAGGCGGACGTGACCACGCAGGGCTCCGGCGATGGGGCGGTGATCGTCGTGTCCGTCCCCGGCGTGAACCAGGATCGCGTGGTCGACCTCGTGCAGCGAACGGCCCTGCTGGACTTCCGCCCGGTGTGGGGCATCTATGCGCCGCAGGCGGCTACTCCTGCCGAGGAGAGCCCATCGGCCGACCCGTCCGCCTCGCCCGAGGCATCGGCATCACCGGATGCATCCGCTTCCTCGGAGGCGTCTGCATCTCCCGACGCGAGTCCCGAGGCGACTCCGGCATCGAGCGCAGAGGCTGCCCCGCTGGTGCAGGCAACCGACAACTCCGCGGACTTCCAGCTGCAGGTGGCTGAACTGGACTGCACGAATCCCCTGAACTACACCGGTGGACGCCCGGACGACCCGGAGAAGTGGCTGGGCACCTGCGACCAGACAGGCACTGCGAAGTACAACCTCCAGCCCGCGTTCATCCAGGGCACGAATGTGACCAATGCCAATGCTGTCCTGCCGCAGAACGGCGTCGGCTGGGTCGTGTCGCTGGAATTCGACGGTGACGGTGCCTCGGCGCTCGCGTCGGCCTCGACCGAGCTGACCGCCCTCCCGGACTGCAGCATCGGTGCGAATCCCTGCAACGCCTTCGCGATCGTCCTGGACGGTGTCGTCACATCCGCGCCCCGCTTCAACGAGCCGATCCTCGGCGGATCCGCACAGATCGAGGGCAACTTCACGGCCCAGGAGGCGCGGGACCTCGCCAACGTCCTGAAGTACGGCGCCCTGCCGGTCACGCTCGAGCCGGTCGACATCACGACGGTCTCGCCCACGGTCGGCAACGACCAGCTCCGTGCCGGCATCATTGCCGGTCTGCTGGGCCTCCTGCTCGTGGCGATCTACCTGATCATCTACTACCGAGCGCTCGGCCTGGTGGCCGTCCTGTCGCTGGCCATCGCGGCAGTGGTGCTGTACCTGACCATCATCGTCCTGAGCAAGGTCATCGGACTGACCCTGACCCTGGCCGGCGTCGCGGGCGCCATCGTCGCCATCGGCATCACTGCCGACTCGTTCATCGTGTACTTCGAACGCATCCGGGACGAGCTCCGTGAGGGTCGCACCCTGCGGCAGGCCTGCGACTCTGGCTGGGTCCGGGCGCGCCGAACCCTTCTTGCGGCGGACTTCGTGTCCCTGCTGGCGGCGTTGGTGCTCTACTTCCTGTCCGTCGGCAGCGTCCGCGGGTTCGCCTTCGTGCTCGGCCTCACCACGTTGATCGACGTACTCGTAGCCTTCTGGTTCACGCACCCGCTCGTGGTCATCCTGGGCCGCTCATCGTGGATGCAGCGCGGCTCGAAGTGGACCGGCCTGGACTCAGGGCGACTGGGAGTGGTGTCGCTGTCGGGTGCTCCCTCGAAGGGATCCAGACGGAACGCATCGAACACGGAGGTGTCCGCATGAGCAGGCTCGGTGGACTCGGACATCGTCTGTATGCCGGCGAGGTGTCGTACGACTTCGTTGACCGTCGACGCACCTGGTACGTCATTTCGGCGGTGATCCTGCTCGTCGCGATCGGTGCGCTCGTCTTCCGGGGCCTCAACTTCGGTATCGAGTTCCGTGGAGGTGCTGACTTCTCGCTTCCCAAGGCTACGTGCTCGGTCGAGGATGCCCGGGCCGTGGCCGAGAACGCCACCGGCGCCCAGGTCATCGTCACCGAGACGGCGAGCGGCACCGTGCGCGTGCAGACCGAGGAGCTCACACCGGCACAGAGCTCCGAGGTCGCGGGCACGCTGGCCGACGCCTGCGGCATTCCCAAGGATGAGGTCAAGGTCCAGGTCGTCGGTCCCACCTGGGGTGCGGAGATATCCAGCAAGGCCCTCCAGGGACTGGTCATCTTCCTGATCCTCGTGACGATCTTCCTGTCCATCTACTTCGAATGGCGCATGGCCCTCGGCGCCCTCGTGGCACTGGCCCACGATCTCGTCATCACCGTGGGGATCTACGCCCTGACCGGTCTGGAGGTCACACCGGCTACCGTGATCGGTCTGCTGACCATCCTCGGATACTCCTTGTATGACACCGTCGTCGTGTTCGACAAGGTCAAGGAGAACACCCGTGGCATCACGGGACAGTCCGTCATGACGTTCAGCGAGGCTGCCAATCTGGCGATCAACCAGACCCTGGTGCGATCGATCAACACGTCGGTCGTCGCCCTGCTTCCGGTGCTGGCGATCATCGTGGTCGGTGCGGGTCTGCTGGGCGCCGGTACGCTGCTCGATCTTGCCGTGGTCCTGGCGATCGGCATGGCGGCGGGAACCTACTCCTCCATCTTCATCGCGACCCCCTTCCTCGTCACGTTGAAGGAACGGTCGCCGGAGATGAAGGCCCTGCGGGCCCGGGTGCTGGCTCGACGCAAGGCCGGGCGTGCGCCGTCGAGCGCCTCGACAGGGTCGGTGGACCTACCGGACGGCGAGGATTCGGAATCGTCAAGCCGAACCCCGGTCGACCCGTCGTCCGTCGGCAGTGCACCCCGACAGCAGCCGCGTCGACGGCCGCGCTCCCGACGGAAGTAGGCAAGGCACGGCCGTGGGCCGAGCCTGTGCGTCCTGCCGCGCCGTACACTGAATGAGCGCCGCACGTGCGGGGTCTGGCCAGGGGGTCAGCAGCATGTCATGGGAGTGCCGTTGGCCAAGGAGGAGTCCCTCCCGCCGGAGTCGCAGAGTGCGGCCCCGGCGCTCGCCACGCCTGACTCCAGTGGTCTGAGGAGTCGATTCGCCCGCCGGGCAGGTTCGCGGCAAGGGCGACCGGAACTCGAGCCGCTGCTCCGCACCCTCCGCAAGTACCACCCCAAGGCTGACACCCGCATGGTGGAGCGGGCCTACGAGATGGCCGCGTATCTGCATCGGGAGCAGGTCAGGCGCTCGGGGGAGCCGTACATCACGCATCCGCTCGCCGTCGCGACCATTCTGGCTGAATTCGGCATGACCGACTCCACGCTTGCGGCGGCACTGCTCCATGACACCGTCGAAGACTGCGGATATGCACTGGATGCCCTTCGCGAGGACTTCGGCGACGAGATCGCCCAGTTGGTCGACGGCGTCACCAAGCTCGACAACGTCCGCTACGGGGAGGCCTCGGCGGCCGAGACGGTGCGCAAGATGGTCGTCGCCATGGCGCGCGACATCAGGGTGCTCGTCATCAAACTCGCCGATCGCCTCCACAACATGCGCACCCTTCGGTATATGTCCGAGGACAAGCAGCAGGTCAAGGCCCGGGAGACGCTGGAGATCTACGCGCCGCTCGCCCATCGGCTGGGGATGAACGCAATCAAATGGGAGCTGGAGGATCTGTCCTTCGCGACCCTGTACCCGAAGATGTACGACGAGATCGTGCGCCTCGTCGGCCAGCGGGCGCCGTCTCGTGACCAGTACCTGACGCGCACCCTCGCCCAGATCGAGTCAGACCTCAAGGAGGCGAAGGTCAAGGCCACGGTCACCGGGCGGCCCAAGCACTACTACTCCGTGTACCAGAAGATGATCGTGCGCGGTCGTGACTTCGCGGACATCTACGACCTCGTCGGCGTGCGCATCCTGGTGGACTCGGTGCGCGACTGCTACGCGGCGCTGGGCATCGTGCACTCGAAGTGGAGCCCGGTACCCGGACGTTTCAAGGACTTCATCGCGATGCCGAAGTTCAACATGTACCAGTCGCTTCACACCACGGTGATCGGCCCGGAGGGCAAGCCGGTGGAGCTCCAGATTCGCACCCACGACATGCACCGCGCCGCGGAGTATGGTGTCGCCGCCCACTGGCGCTACAAGCAGGGCTCCCAGTCCAAGGACCGGCCGGATGACTTCGCCTGGCTGCGACAGCTCGTCGATTGGCAGCGGGAGACGGAGGACCCGGGAGAGTTCCTCGACTCCCTGCGGTATGACCTCGGATCTTCTGAGGTGTTCGTCTTCACTCCCAAAGGCGACGTCATCGCTCTTGCGTCGAAGTCCACGCCTGTGGACTTCGCGTACTCGGTTCACACTGAGGTGGGGCACAGATGCGTGGGTGCCCGGGTCAACGGGAAGTTGGTGGCTCTCGACTCGACGCTGGAGAACGGCGACGTTGTCGAGATCTTCACGTCCAAGGCCGAGGGTGCCGGACCAAGCCGTGACTGGCTCGACTTCGTCGAGTCGGGTCGAGCACGGTCGAAGATCAAGGCGTGGTTCCACAAGGAGCGGCGAGACGAGGCCATCGACCACGGCAAGGACCTCATCGTGCGTGCCATGCGCAAGCAGGGCCTGCCCCTGCAGCGCATGATGACCAACCAGGCGATGAGCGCGATCGCCGTCGACCTGCATCAGCAGGACATCTCGGCACTGTACGCGTCCGTCGGAGAGGGAAGAATCTCGGCCGAGACGATCGTCAAGCGTCTCGTGGACTCCGCCGGGGGGGTCGACCAGGCGGCTGACGACGTCGCCGAGACGGTGAGCCCGACATCCCTGCATCGTCGTCAGCGGACGTCCGGCGATGTCGGCGTCATCGTCAAGGGCACCGATGACATCTGGGTCAAGCTCGCGAAGTGCTGCACCCCCGTGCCGGGAGACGAGATCCTCGGTTTCGTCACCAGAGGAGCGGGGGTGTCTGTGCACCGTGCCGACTGCGTGAACGTTCCCGGGCTCAAGGCCGAGCCCGAGCGGCTTGTCGAGGTCGAGTGGGCACCGACGTCGAACAGCGTGTACCTCGTGAACATCCAGGTGGAGGCCTTGGATCGGGCCCGCCTGCTCTCCGACGTCACCAGGGCCCTGTCCGACACGCACGTGAACATCCTCAGCGCGGCCGTGACGACCAGTCGCGAGCGGATCGCGATGTCGCGCTTCACCTTCGAGATGGCCGACCCCAAGCATCTGGGCTCCGTGCTGAAGGCCGTGCGTCAGGTCGAAGGTGTGTACGACGCCTACCGCGTCTGAGGGGTACTGCCGCCGCGAGACCGGTGTCCGGACGGGCTACTTGCCCATCAGTGCCCGGGTCGATGCGATCTGCTGCTCCAGGTCGGCCGCAGCCTTGGCATCGCCGCGTGCGGCGGCTGCATCGCGTTTGGCCTCGAGACGCTGAAGTGCCTCGGTGAAGGCATCGGTGGCCACGGTGCCGGTGCTGGCCTTCCAGGCGGCTTCCTCTTGGGAGCGGATCGCGTCCTCGACCTTCTTCAGGCGTGACTCCAGTCGGGACCGCTCCTTTCCGGGCACGTCGCCGGCCCGATCCCAGCGATCCTGGATGCCGCGCAGGGCCTTCTTCGCCGCACCGAGTTCGGTGACCGGGAGAAGGGCCTCTGCCTCGACGACGAGAGCCTCCTTGACCTCGACGTTGGGGAGAAGGGCCTTCTCGGCAGCCTCCTGCTCAGCGTTGCGAGCGGCATAGAAGGCGTCCTGAGCCGCCTTGAAGCGCTTCCAGAGCCTGTCCTCGTCACTGCGAGAGGCCCGGGGCATCCGCTTCCAGTCCTCGAGGAGGTCCCGAAGTTCCTTCGAGGTGCGCTGCCAGTCGGTCGAGGCGGCAAGGGCCTCGGCCTTGGCGATGAGGTCGCGCTTACGCCCGATCGTCTCCTTGCGCTGGGAGTCCAGCTCGCTGAAGTGCTGTCGACGTCGCTTGTCGAAGGACGTCCGGGCGGCGCTGATGCGCTTCCAGAGCTCCTGCTCGACCGACCGGTCGCCCCGGGGGAGGACCTTCCACTCCTCCACGATGGCCGCATAGCGCTCGGTGGTGGTCTTCCATGATGTGGAGGCCTGCAGGGACTCGGCCTCCTCGGCGAGGACCCGTCGCTGGACAAGCACGGCCTCGCGCTCCGCCGCCTTCCGCTCCCTTGCCTGTTCGCGTGCCACCCCAGCAGCGGTGGCCAGTGCTTCGCACTTCGCCTCTAGGGCAGCGATGTCGCCGACGAACGATCGGGCGGCGATGGCCTCCCGCACCTTGGTCACGACGCCGTCGGCCTGCTCACCGGATGTCTTGCCGTCGGCGAGACGAGCGGTGATGAGGTCGACCTCGACGACGAGGTCGTCGTACTTGCGACCGAAGAACGCAAGGCCCTCGGCCGGCTCACCGGCGGCCCACTGGCCGACGATCACCTCACCGTCAGGGGTACGCAGGTACACGTTCCCGTCGTCGTCGACGCGCCCGAACTGCGAGGGATCACTCGCCGGCGGTGCCGCGGGGGCCGACGGCGCGGGGGCGCCGGCCAACGATGAGGGGGTCGGCGGTCGCAGTGCCGCGGGAGTGGGCACAGCCTCGTCGGCCATCATCATCCTGCTTTCGTCGGGGTCACCGTCATGCACACGCCTTGGAGTGCGCTCTACAGCCTAACGGGCCGCATGGTGCGGTATCTGTCACGAACGCTGCACTGTTGCCGTTTCGATAACCATCGGCTGTCGCGGCGCGCCGTCGGAGGAGCCATCCACCGTGCCCACGGATGCGACCTCCTGCACCAGGTCGAGACCGGATGTCACCGTGCCCCAGATCGTGTAGTCGCCCGGCAGAGTGGTGTCGTCGTAGACGATGAAGAACTGCGAACCAGCGGTTCCGGGTCCGGCGTTCGCCATGGCCACGGTGCCGGCCGGGTAGTTGGCCTCTCCCGCGGCGGGAAGGTTCTCGTCGGGAACCGTGTAGCCCGGACCGCCCGTTCCGTTGCCTGCAGGGTCTCCGCACTGAAGTACGTAGATGCCCTCCGTGGTGAGGCGATGGCACTGGGTGGCGTCGTAGAAGCCCGACTCGGCGAGGAAGGTCTCACTGGCAACGGTCACCGGTGCAGCCGGGTCAAGGGTGATCACGATGTCACCGCAGGTGGTGGTCAGGGTGATGGTGTCGGCCGGGGCCGCCTCTCCCGGAGCGTCATAGGTGATGTCGTCAGCACGCGGAGTGATCGCCGGGCCGCAGTCGAGCACCGCCGGCTCCTCGATGGGCTCCGCGGAGCGGTCAGTCGAGACGTCGGCAGCAGAGTCAGCAGAAGTCTGTGCCGAAGCGTCCGCGACGGGTACCTCTTCGCCTCCGGTCACGCTCACGATGGCGTAGGCCAGGGCGCCCACAACGAGCACGGCGATGACCACGATGGCGGTGATCCGCTGGTGTCGTCGGCGCCGCACCTCGGTCTCGGCACGTCGAGTCTGCTGCCGTTCGTACTTGGCGCGCGCGAGTTCCCGCTGACGCTTGCTGCCGGACATCCGGACCCCTGACTGTCTGCTCGTCGTGATGTGGCTGCGGGGAGTCTACGTCCCGCCACTCCTGCGCACGGGGCGGGCGCGGCGACGGGGGAGACGGGGCCCCTCCCGTGCTCGGTAGGCTGAGGGGCTGCGGGCGCCCGCGGTCACCATTGGCGCGCTCCCATCGGATCGGTTCGCCAAGGAGAGGGTGTCACGTGCTCATCGCCGGGTTCCCTGCGGGTTCGTGGGCCACGAACTGCTTCGTGATGGCCGCCGGACCCGGGGAGCCGTGCCTCATCGTCGATCCGGGGCAGGAGTCCATCGACGGCGTGCACGAGATCCTGCGAGAGCATCGACTCCATCCCGCCGCTGTCCTCCTGACCCACGGCCATATCGATCACGTCTGGTCCGTGGCCCCCCTGACGTCCGAGTTCGAGGTGCCGGCGCTCATCCACGGTGATGACCGATACCGGCTCGAGGATCCAGCCGGCAGTTCGTTCACGGCCGCGCGCGAGCAGCTGTTGGCCATGACGAAAAACACCCTCGAGCTCACCGAACCGAGCGACGTGCGGCTCTTCGCCGATGGCGAGAAGCTCGACATCGCAGGGCTCGAACTGACCGTCCGTCATGCTCCGGGCCACACCGAGGGGTCATCGGTGTTCCTCACCGACGAGATCATGGTGAGCGGCGACCTGCTGTTCGCGGGGTCGATCGGTCGCACGGACCTGCCCGGTGGGGACCACTCGGCCATGCTCGAGTCGCTGCGTCGCCTTGTGCTTCCCGCTGATGACGAGCTCATCGTCCTCCCAGGGCACGGACCCCAGACGACCATCGGCCAGGAGCGTGCGAGCAACCCCTTCCTTCGGCCGCTGATCGAGGGTCTCGACACCCCCGCCAACACCAGGGGGCTCTGACATGGCGAAGATTCAGCGGCTGTCCGGATTCCCTGAGTGGCTGCCGGAGGGGCAGGTTGTCCAGACCTTGGTCGAGGACACGGCTCGTCGCGTGTTCGAACTCCACGGGTTCAGCGGCATCGAAACTCGGGCGGTCGAGCCGTTGGAGCACATGCTGCGCAAGGGGGAGATCGACAAGGAGGTCTACGTCCTGCGCCGACTCCAGGCCGATGGGGAGGATCCGGACGCCGGACTGGGCCTGCACTTCGACCTGACAGTCCCGTTCGCCCGATACGTGCTGGAGCACGCCGGGCACCTGGAGTTCCCCTTCAAGCGCTACCAGATCCAGAAGGTGTGGCGCGGTGAGCGCCCGCAAGAGGGGCGCTTCCGCGAGTTCACGCAGGCCGACATCGACGTCGTCGGCCGCGACACGCTGTCCTTCCACCACGAGGTGGAGATGGCTGTCGTCATGTCCCAGCTACTCGCCGAGCTGCCGATCCCGCCGGCCGTGATCCAGGTGAACAACCGCAAGCTCGCCGAGGGCTTCTACCGGGGCGTGGGCGCCAGCGACACCGCTGCTGTCCTTCGGGTGATCGACAAGCTCGACAAGGTCGGCCCCGAGGTGGTCCTGCGTCTGCTCGTCGAGGAGGTCGGGCTGTCACCCGAGGGTGCACAGAGGTGTCTGGACCTCGCGCAGATCCGGACCGCCGGTACGGAGTTCGTCGACCAGGTGCGAGCCCTCGATGTCTCCGACCCGCTGCTGGACGAGGGTCTCGAGGAGCTGGCGGCGGTCGTGGCTGGCGTCAACGCCCGTCGGCCCGGGGCGGTGGTCGCGGACCTGCGCATTGCACGCGGACTCGACTATTACACCGGCACCGTGTATGAGACCCAGTTGCTCGGCCACGAGTCGGTGGGCTCCATCGCATCCGGTGGGCGCTACGACTCGCTGGCCAGTGACGGCAGGCAGACCTTCCCGGGTGTCGGCATCTCCCTCGGCGTGACGCGGCTCGTCTCGATCCTGCTGGGATCCGGACTGGTGGAGGTCAGTCGCTCGGTTCCGTCCGTGGTCCTCGTCGCAGTCGTCGACGAGGAGGCCCGGTCGGCCAGCGAGCAGGTGGCCGACGCCCTGCGTGCTCGAGGTATCGCGTGCGAGGTCGCGCCGAAGGCGGACAAGTTCGGCAAGCAGATCAGGTACGCCGACCGGCGCGGGATCCCGTTCGTCTGGTTCCCGGACCCTGAGGGCGACAGCGTCAAGGACATCCGTTCCGGTGACCAGATCGCGGCCGATGCGGCGTCCTGGGCTCCACTAGCCGAAGATCTGCACTCGAACGTTCGACCATCAGCAGACCACACCAGCCAGGAGGCACGTCCGTGATCCGTACCCACAACGCCGGCTCGCTCCGTGCAGCTGATGCCGGACAGCAGGTGACCCTCGCCGGCTGGGTGGCCACGCGGCGGGACCACGGAGGCGTGGCGTTCCTCGACTTGCGTGATGCCAGCGGCGTCGTCCAGGTCGTTGTCCGTGAAGCCGCCGTCGCGCACGGTCTGCGGGACGAGTACTGCATCAAGGTCGTCGGCACCGTCGAACTGCGACCGGAGGGAAATGAGAACCCCGATCTGCCCACGGGTGCCATCGAGGTGATGGCGGACGACCTGGAGATCCTGTCGACTGCGGCGCCGCTGCCATTCCCGATCGACGATCGCATCAACGTCGGTGAGGAGGTACGCCTGCGGCACCGCTACCTGGACCTGCGTCGCAAGACCGCCGGTGATGCGATCCGCATGCGATCCAAGGTCAACCAGGTATGTCGTGACGTCCTCCTCGATCGTGACTTCCTCGAGATCGAGACGCCGACCCTCACCAGGTCGACGCCCGAGGGCGCCCGTGATTTCCTGGTGCCTGTGCGCCTGCAGCCGGGGCACTGGTACGCGCTTCCGCAGTCTCCGCAGCTGTTCAAGCAGCTCCTGATGGTCGCGGGCATGGAGCGCTACTTCCAGATCGCTCGCTGCTACCGCGACGAGGACTTCCGCGGAGATCGCCAGCCGGAGTTCACCCAGCTCGACATCGAGATGTCCTTCGTCGAGCAGGACGATGTCATCGAGGTGGGGGAGGCGGTGGTGCGTGCCTTGTGGCACGAGGTGCTGGGTCACGACATCGGCGAGGTCCCGCATATGGCGTACTGGGAGGCCATGCGGCGCTTCGGCAGTGACAAGCCCGATCTGCGCTTCGGCCTTGAGCTCGTCGAACTCACCGACTACTTCAAGGACACCCCCTTCCGTGTCTTCCAGGCCGACTACGTCGGCGCTGTCGTGATGCCCGGGGGCGCTGACCAGCCGCGCCGGCAGTTCGACGCCTGGCAGGAATGGGCCAAGCAGCGAGGCGCCCGTGGTCTCGCCTACGTCACCGTGGCCGAGGACGGCACCCTGGGCGGTCCGGTCGCGAAGAACCTCAGCGACGTCGAGCGCGACGGCCTGGTCGAGGCTGTCGGCGCCCAGGCGGGTGATGCGGTGTTCTTTGCTGCGGGCCGCGCGAGTGACGCACGGGCCCTGCTGGGTGCCGCGCGGCTGGAGATCGGGCATCGGCTCGGGCTCATCGACGAATCCGCATGGTCCTTCGTGTGGGTGGTCGACGCCCCGATGTTCGAGGAGATCGTCGAGGACGGGGTCGCGCTGGGTTGGACCGCCGTGCACCACCCCTTCACGTCGCCCACTGACGAGTGGATCGAACGCATCGAGGAGTCTCCCGGCCAGGTGCTCGCCTGAGCTTACGACCTCGTGTGCAACGGCAACGAGATCGGCGGAGGTTCCATCCGTATTCACCGCAGCGATGTCCAGCAGCGGGTGTTCGCGATGCTCGGTCTGTCCGAGGAGGAGCAGCAGGAGAAGTTCGGCTTCCTGCTCGACGCGTTCCACTACGGACCCCCTCCTCATGGCGGCATCGCCTACGGTCTCGATCGCATCTGCATGCTTCTCGCCGGCGCTCCGTCGATCCGCGACGTCATCGCCTTCCCGAAGACCGGTGCCGGTCACGATCCGCTGACTGCGGCTCCGACCCCGATCACCGCCCAGCAACGCAAGGAGGCGGGCATCGATGCCGTTCCCGAGGAGAAGTCCGCATCAGGTTCGGCCGACTGACCCGTTCCTTCGCTGGATGGTCGGGCCCGACTCGGCCGCGGACCTCGTGGAGGATGGAGAGAATGTCGCATGGCTGCACGCCGGGTCGCGGCCGCACCCCGGTTGGGTGACGGCCCTCGGCCGTAACTCAGCGGCCATGGCCGATCTGGTGTGCGATCTCGTGGCTCGTCATGAGGTCACCGGATACACGGTGCCAGAGGCTGCCGGTGCCGAGGTCGCACTCCGGCTTGGTGGTGAGGATCCGCGGGACTGGTGCTGGTGGGTGCGCGAAGCGACCCCGGAGCCCGTGGGCGCGGCGGTCAACCTTGCCATGGACGATCCGCGCATCCTTCAATTGCTGAGTCACTCGCCGTCGGCCTACGTGCTGCCCGGCAATGAGCGGATCGTTCAGTGGTCAGGGGTCGAGGAGCGGGGAGAGCTGGCCGCGGTCGCTGGTGCCGTAGTGGAGAGATCCGGAGCTTGGCATCTGGTGAGCGTCTGCGTGCATCCCGACAGGCGCGGGGCGGGCCTCGCCGCTCACCCTTGCCGAGCGCTCGTCGACGCGGCCTATCGTGCCGGTGCGTCCGTCGTCGTCCTCGAGATGTACTCGGACAACGAGCCCGGACGTCGCCTCTATCAGCGACTCGGGTTCACCGAGGCAGCCCGATTCCGGTCGTGCGTTCTCGATCCTGCTGTCCTTCTCCCGTTCTGATGCTCCCGCCTGTGCCGACGCTGTCCCGTTCTAGGGTGCGGACATGACCCTGTTCGACGACGGCATGTCCGGAACCCGCCGGTCGGCGCCGCTCGCGGTCCGGATGCGGCCGCAGAGCCTTGACGAGGTGGTGGGGCAGGAAGTGGCGCTCGGTACCGGATCGCCGTTGCGGACCCTCCTGACGGCATCGGCGGACGCACCCGTCGTCTCGGTCATCCTCTGGGGACCCCCGGGCACCGGCAAGACGACATTGGCGTCCCTCCTGAGCTCGGGTTCCGGCCGCACGTTCCGAGAGTTGTCCGCCGTCACCGCCGGTGTGAAGGATGTGCGCGCTGTGATTGAGCGCGCTCGCGATGATCTCGCCATGCAGGGACGCGGCACCGTCCTGTTCATCGATGAGGTGCACCGCTTCAGCAAGTCGCAGCAGGACGCGCTCCTGCCGGCCGTGGAGAACGGATGGGTCACGCTCATCGCGGCGACCACGGAGAACCCGAGCTTCTCGGTTATCGCCCCCCTCATGTCTCGCAGTGTCCTTGTCCGCCTCACGCCCCTGACCGACGCTCACGTGGAGCAGGTGCTGCGCAGGGCCGTCACGGATCCGCGTGGACTTGATGGTGGGATCGAAGTGGACGACGACGCCCTGGCGCATCTTGTGCGGACGGCGAACGGCGATGCACGCCGCGCCCTGACCGGTCTGGACGCAGCTGCGTCCTCCGTCTCTGATGGCGTCGAACGCGTGACACTGGCTGACGCCGAGCGGGCGGTTCAGCAGGCGGCGCTGGTCTACGACAAGGATGGTGACCAGCATTACGACGTCATCAGTGCGTTCATCAAGAGCGTGCGAGGCAGCGATCCCGATGCAGCACTCCATTATCTGGCCCGCATGCTGCAGGCAGGGGAGGATCCGCGGTTCGTCGCTCGGCGACTGATGATCCTGGCCAGCGAGGACATCGGCATGGCCGAGCCCCAGGTGCTCCAGACGGCCGTGGCGGCCGCTCAGGCGGTGGCGATGGTGGGCATGCCCGAGGCGCAGATCATCCTGGCCCACGCGACCGTCCACGCGGCCATCGCCCCGAAGTCCAACGCCGTCGTCGTCGGGATAGGCGAGGCGATGGCCGACGTCCATGCGGGTGGCATCGGCCGCGTCCCCGCCCACCTGCGCGACGCCCACTATCCGGGGGCCGGTGCGCTGGGGCACGGTGCCCACTACGTGTACCCCCACGACATCGCTGAGGGCGTCGCCCGGCAGCAGTACCTCCCCGACGAACTGATCGGACGGGAGTACTACCGGCCGACGCATCGCGGGGCCGAGGCAGCCTGGGGCGACGTGGCCCGTCGTGTTGCAGAGCTCCGGGCACCCCTGGAGGACTGACCGCCGCAGAGTGAGGGCCGTGCGAGAGCCCCATTAGGCTGGGGGACCATGCGAAGGATGGTGTGGGTGGCTCTGGGTGCCGCGGGCGGGATCGTCGCGTACCGCAAGGTGCAGCAGGCCATCGAGGACGCCCGGGAGCGCGGTGTGGTGCTGAGCGTCCAGCAGGTCGGCCTGTCGGCAGCGCAGGCACTCGCGACTGCCCGTGTCGTGGCCTCCGGTGCGGTCGCCGCCGCCGAGACCCGTGCGCGCGCGGGCGCTGGACCCGAGCAGACGACCTCAGCCGCAGCCCATGTGCTGCGCCGGGCCCCCCGACATGACGCGCCACGAGGAGAGCAGTGATGGAATCCGCGGAGATCCGGTCCCGATTCCTCCGCTACTTCGCGGACCGTGACCATCAGGTGGTGCCATCGGCCTCCCTGCTGCTCGACGACCCCACGCTCCTGTTCGTCAACGCCGGCATGGTGCCGTTCAAGCCGTACTTCCTCGGTGAGGCGCCACCGCCGTACCCCCGGGCCACGAGCGTCCAGAAGGTGGTCCGCACCCTCGACATCGAGGAGGTCGGCAAGACGACCCGGCACGCGAGCTTCTTCCAGATGGCGGGCAACTTCTCCTTCGGCGACTACTTCAAGGAGGGAGCGATCCCGCTGGCCTGGGAGCTGCTCACGACATCGCAGTCGGATGGTGGCTACGGCTTCGCCGAGGACCGTCTGTGGGTGACGGTCTACGACGACGACGACGAGGCCATCGAGATCTGGCATCGAGTGGCAGGTCTTCCGTACGAGCGGATCCAGCGCCGCGGCCCGAAGGACAACTACTGGTCCATGGGTGTCCCCGGTCCTGGCGGTCCGTGCTCGGAGATCTACTACGACCGCGGCCCGGAGCACGGTCGCGACGGCGGCCCGGTCGTCGACGAGGACCGCTACCTGGAGGTCTGGAATCTCGTCTTCATGCAAGACGAGCTCTCGGCTGTGCGGTCGAAGGAGGACTTCGACATCCGCCGCCCGCTGCCGGCGAAGAACATCGACACGGGCATGGGACTGGAGCGCATGGCCGCCCTGCTCCAGGGTGTCGACAACATCTACGAGATCGACACGACGCGGGGCATCCTCGACCGCGCCTGCGAACTCAGTGGGGCCGTGTACGGACGCTCGGACAAGGACGACGTCGCACTCCGCGTGGTCGCCGACCATGCCCGCACGTGCGTCTTCCTCATCAGTGACGGTGTCATCCCGGGCAATGAGGGGCGCGGGTACGTCCTGCGACGTCTCATGCGCCGCACCATCCGGATGATGCGACTGCTGGGAGCACACGAGCCGACGATCGGGGATCTCGTCGACACGACCGTGCTCACCATGGCGCCGCAGTACCCAGAACTCAACGACCAGGTGAACCGCATCCGGCAGGTTGCTGTGGGCGAGGAGGCCGCTTTCCTCCAGACGCTTCGGACGGGTACCACGATCTTCGACACGGCGGTCGCCGACGTCCGCTCCGGTGGCGGCACGACACTTCCCGGGGACCAGGCCTTCGCGCTGCATGACACCTACGGTTTCCCCATCGACCTCACGCTCGAGATGGCTGCCGAGCAGGGGCTCGAGGTGGACGAGGCCGGTTTCCGGCGGCTGATGGGCCAGCAGAGGGAGCGGGCCAAGGCCGACTCTCAGGCTCGCAAGGCGGGCGTCACGGCCATCACCGCCTATCGGGACATCCTCCAGGCCGGCGGCACCACGACGTTCACCGGGTACGACGAGTCGGCCACCGAGTCGACGGTCATCGGCATCGTCAAGGACGCGGAGACCGTTCCCGCTGCGCGTGTCGGTGATCACGTCGAGGTCGTCCTCAACCGCACACCGTTCTATGCCGAGGCCGGCGGCCAGCTGGGGGATCACGGTCGCCTGCGCAGCAGTGATGGCGCGTTGATCGACGTCTACGACGTCCAGACGCCGGTGCCGGGACTGTTCGTGCACCGGGGCGAGGTCATCGACGGTGAACTGGTCTCGGGGGCCACCGTGATCAGCGAGATCGATCCGGCCCGACGACGGGCGATCTCACGCGCTCACACGGCGACCCACATGATCCACCGAGCGTTCCGGGAGAGGCTTGGCGACACCGCGACCCAGATGGGCTCGGAGAACGCCCCGGGGCGCCTGCGCTTCGACTTCCCGAATCCGACGCCGGTGGCGCCGTCGGTCCTGGCGGAGGTCGAACAGCACGTCAACGAGGTGCTCATCGACGACCTGATCGTCTCTGCCCAGACGATGACGCAGGACGAGGCGCGTGCCATGGGTGCGATGGCCCTGTTCGGAGAGAAGTACGGAGACCGGGTCCGCGTGGTGTCTGTCGGTGACTGGGCGCATGAGCTGTGCGGTGGGACGCACGCGCAGCGTTCAGGGCAGCTGGGTGTGGTCACATTCCTGTCCGAGGGGTCCATCGGCGCGGGGGTCCGACGAGTCGAGGCGCTCGTCGGTGCAGACGCCTACCAATTCCTGGCACGTGAGCACGTACTGGTCAACAGGCTGTCTGAGGTCATGAAGGCTCCGGCCGACGAGCTCGTCGATCGCGTCGAGAAGACGGTGACGGCCCTCAAGGACGCTGAGAGGGAGCTCGCCAAGGTGCGCAGCGCGGCGCTGACCGCAGGCCTCGACGGCATCATCGGCGACGGTCGGGACTTCGGTGATGTCCGGGTGTGGACCTTCCAGGCCCCCGATGGCACCTCAGGCGGCGACCTTCGCGAGTTGGCGACCAAGGGCAAGGGTCGGATGCGAGCAGGGACGCCGTCCGTGCTCGTGGGCATGTCTGTCGACGAGGGCAAGGTGGCGGTGATCACCGTTGCCTCTCCTGAGGCCATAGCCCGGGGCCTGAGCGCCCAGGAACTGCTGTCCGCCGTGTCCCCGGCCATCGAGGGTCGGGGTGGGGGAAAGCCGGACATGGCCCAGGGCGGTGGCTCCAATGCATCGGGCATCCCGGATGCGTTGGCGGCGGTGGAGGCGCTCATCCGCGAACGGACGGGGCAGTAGCCGGTGCGGACCGGTGTCCGTCTCGCGGTCGACGTGGGGTCGGTGCGGATCGGGCTGGCCCGCAGTGACGCGTCTGGCCTGCTTGCCGTTCCCTTGGAGGCCGTCCGTGCAGGAGATACTGCATGGGACGAGGTCGCACGCATCGCAGCCGAGTGGGACGCTCTCGAGATCTACGTGGGTCTGCCGCGGCACATGGACGGGCGTGAGGGCGATGCTGCCGAACGGGCTCGTGCCTGGGCCGCACTGCTGGCGGAACGTGTGTCCGCTCCGGTGCGTCTGCTCGATGAAAGGCTGTCCACGGTCCAGGCTCAGCGTGCCCTACGCGAGGCCGGACGCACGACACGCCAGTCGCGTTCAGTGATCGACAGCGCTTCGGCTGTCATGGTGCTTCAGTCGGCTCTGGATGCCGAGGCAGCGACCGGGCGTGAGCCCGGTGGTCCGATCGATGAGGAGGCCGGCTCATGAGCCAGTTGGGTCCCCTCATGACCGAAGGACCGCTGCCTCCGTCACGGCACCACAAGTCCTGGACGAAGAGGATCGTGGCGCTGCTGTCGCTCGCGATCGCCGCGGGGATGATCTTCGCCTCCGTACAACTCCTGCGGGGATCCCCACAGGAGGAGCAGGAGTTCGCGGGCGGCGGCACAGGGGAGGTGACCGTCGTGGTCGCCCGGGGTGACACCCTCAGTGAGATCGCCGCGAAACTGGAGGACGAGGGCGTCATCCTGTCTGCGGAGTCGTTCGTGAATGCGGCGAGTGTCGACGAGCGAGCGGGCACCATCGGTCCAGGCAAGTACACGATGCTTCGCCAGATGAGCTCGCTTGACGCCCTCGAACTCATGCTCGACCCTGCTGCCCGCGCGGACAGCAGGCTGGTGCTGCCGGAGGGGCTCCGCCTCGAGCAGACCGTCGAGGCCGCTTCAGCGTCGACAGACCTGCCGAAGCTGGACTTCCAGGAGGCCTTGCGCAGTCCAGCGACGCTGGGCCTACCGTCATGGGCCAAGGATCGTCCCGAAGGCTTCATGTTCCCCGCCACCTACGACATCGCCGGTGACGAGACTGCTGAGTCGCTTCTGCAGTCATTCGTCCGTCGCTTCAACCAGGCCAGTGTGGAAGTGGGGCTGGAGGAACGTGCCTCCGAGGTGGGGCTGAAGCCGTACAAGGTGCTCATCGTGGCTTCGCTTCTGCAGGCGGAGGTGCAGCCCAACGACTTCGCCAAGGCTGCCCGGGTCATCTACAACCGCCTGGATCAGGGAATGCCGCTGCAATTGGACTCCACAGTCTCGTACGCGCTCGGCATCACGGACATCCTCCTCGACGCGGAGCAGCTGGGGACGGAATCTCCCTTCAACACGTACCAGAACAAGGGTCTGCCTCCTCGTCCGATCAACTCCCCGGGCGAGGCAGCGATCGAGGCCGCGCTCAACCCGGCCAAGGGGGACTGGCTCTACTTCGTCACCGTTGACCCCGCCACGGGCGAGACGAGGTTCGCTGACGACTACGACCGCTTCCTGGCGCTGAAGAAGCAGTTCCAGGAGAACCTGGCCAAGGCTGAGCAGCAGGCGGAGAGCGGCACCGGTGAGTGACGAGCGGATCGGCTCCCGTGCTGGCCGGCATCGTGCCGCGGTGCTGGGATCACCCATCGACCACTCCCTGTCGCCGGCACTGCATCGGGCGGCGTACCGCAGTCTGGGTCTGGAGTGGACGTACGAGCCGTACGACGTCGATGCCAAGGCGCTGCCGTCATTCCTGGCAGGCCTGGACGCCACGTGGGCCGGACTCTCCTTGACTATGCCGCTCAAGCAGGTGGTCATCTCGCTTCTGGACGAGGTCGACCCTGAAGCCGTGCAGTTGGCATCGGTCAACACGGTGCTGCCTCACCCCGGCGGTGGCTGGCGCGGCACGAACACCGACGTGTACGGCATGGTGGAGTCCCTGTCGCAGGCTGGGCTGGGCAGCGTGCCTGGGACGGCCACGATCCTCGGAGCAGGTGCCACGGCACGCAGTGCGATCGCGGCCCTTGCCCGGCTCGGGTGCTCCCAGGTCGCGGTCTGCGCCCGACGACCGGAGGCAGTCGAAGGCCTGTCCGAGCTCGCGGAGCAGTTCGGCCTGTCTGCGCAGTGCTCGGATCTGACTCCGAACGCCGAGCTGATCGGTGCTGACCTCATCGTCAGCACGCTCCCCGGCGACGCGGCGGCGCCCTGGACGGAGTTGGCGGGGGGTGCCAGGGGAGCACTACTCGATGTGTCGTACCACCCGTGGCCCACGCCTCTGGCGGCTGCCTGGGGCGGTTCGGTGATCGCCAGTGGACGCGACATGCTCCTGTGGCAGGCGGTCGAGCAGGTGCGCCTCATGACTGGTGAGGAGCCGTCGGTGGCTGCGATGAGGCAGGCGCTTCCCTCGGACCCTGCCGCGCGTCCAGCCTGACGAACGACCGAGGAGGACCCTCTGGAAGGATTCGTGGCATGGTGCGCTGGCTGACGGCAGGAGAATCACACGGTCCGGCTCTCGTGACGATCGCCGAGGGCCTTCCGGCCGGCATCCAGGTCTCCACCGATGTCGTCGCCGAAGATCTCGCCCGCCGCCGCCTCGGCGCCGGCCGCGGCGCCCGCATGAAATTCGAGCGGGACGAGGTGCGGTTCCTCGGTGGTGTCCGCCACGGGTGCACACTGGGGGGTCCGGTGGCCATCGAGGTCGGCAACACCGAGTGGCCCAAGTGGGAACAGGTCATGTCGCCCGATCCCGTGGATCCGGAGGTGCTCGAGGGCCTCGCGCGCAATGCCCCGCTGACGCGGCCCCGTCCGGGCCACGCCGACCTCGTCGGCATGCAGAAGTACGGCTTCAGTGACGCTCGCCCGATCCTCGAACGCGCCAGTGCCCGCGAGACCGCGGCACGGGTGGCCCTCGCGGCCGTGGCCCGGGCATTCCTGCGTCAGGCACTGGGAATCGAGGTGATCAGCCACGTTGTGCGCATCGGTGCCGCTGCGGTGCCGGATGGAGCACCGGTGCCCTCGGCATCCGACCTCTCGTCGATCGACGAGAGTCCGGTGCGTTGCTTCGATGCCGACGCCGCGGCCCGGATGGAGGAGGAGATCGCCTCGGCTCATCGTGACGGTGACACCCTCGGTGGTGTCGTCGAGGTGGTCGCTGACGGACTCCCACCGGGCCTGGGCAGCCACGTGCACTGGGACCGACGCCTCGATGCCCGCTTGGCCGCGGCACTCATGGGCATCCAGGCCATCAAGGGCGTCGAGGTGGGGGACGGCTTCGGGCTGGCCGCGATCCGCGGCTCGCAGGCACAGGACGAGATCATCGACGAGGACGGCCGGTTGATCCGCACGTCGGGCAAGTCCGGGGGCACGGAGGGAGGCATGTCGACCGGCGAGACGCTGCGCGTCCGTGCCGCGATGAAGCCCATCTCCACGATTCCCAAGGCTCTGCGCACCGTCGACGTCTCGTCGCGCGAGGCGGCCCCCGCCATCAACCAGCGCTCCGATGTCTGTGCGGTTCCCGCGGCCGGCGTGGTGGCCGAGGCGATGGTCCTCATGGTCCTCGCCGATGCCGTCCTGGAGAAGTTCGGTGGCGACAGCGTCGCCGAAGTTGCTCGCAATGCCCGGGGCTACCTCGACAGCCTGATCGTCCGATGACGTCGCCCGCTGGCGGGCCGGTCGTGATCCTGATCGGGTCACCGGGCGCGGGCAAGTCGACCGTCGGACGTCGCGTGGCGAAGCAGCTTGGTGTGGCCTTCCTGGACAGCGACGCGGAGATCGAGCGCGAGGCGGGCATGAGCGTGTCAGACATCTTCGTCACCGAGGGCGAGGCAGCTTTCCGCGAGCGCGAGGCCGTGACGGTCCATCGGTGTCTGGTCGAGCATTCAGGCGTGCTGAGCCTCGGTGGGGGATCGGTCCTGCGGGACGAGACGCGGGCTGCACTCGAGGGACATCGCGTCGTGTGGCTGAGGGTGTCGCTCTCCGATGCGGCTTCCCGCGTGGGAATGAACACGGCGCGACCGCTCCTGCTCGGCAACGTCCGGGCCACACTGGGGTCGCTGCTGGAGCAGCGCAATCCGATCTACGAGGCCGTGGCAACCGACGTGGTCGACACCTCCGGGCGCAGCCTGCGCCAGGTGGTCGAGGCCGTGATCGACAGGCTCGGCGAGGACCCTGGAGGGGAGCCGACGTGACCGACGCTGTGATTGGTGTTTGGGCCGAACATGCCTACGACGTCGTCATCGGCCGTGGACTGCTGGGGCACCTGCCCGGCATGCTCGACGGGGCTCAACGCGTGGCGATCATCCATCCGGGCGCGCTTGCCGCGACCGCAGCGATGATGCGTGATGACCTCGTCGACGACTTCGAGGTGACCCTCATCGAGGTCCCCGAGGCTGAGGATGCCAAGACCGCTGAGGTGGCAGCGTTCTGCTGGTCGGTCCTGGGCACCGCCGGCTTCACGCGGAGCGATGCGGTCGTGGGGCTGGGAGGTGGCGCCACCACGGACCTCGCCGGTTTCGTCGCGGCGACCTGGCTCCGGGGCATCCGGGTGGTACAGATCCCCACCACCCTGCTGGGAATGGTCGACGCCGCGGTCGGTGGCAAGACCGGCATCAACACCGACGCGGGCAAGAACCTTGTCGGGAGCTTCTGGAGTCCGTCAGGCGTGCTGTGCGACCTCACGGCTCTGGAGACTCTGCCCCGCGAGGACCTTCTGGCCGGCATGGCGGAGGTCGTGAAGGTCGGATTCGTCCGGGACACCTCGATTCTGGACGACGTTCGCCGGGACCCCGACGCTGCGACCGACCCCCAGGGCGAACTTCTGGCCGACCTGGTTCGGCGTGCGGTGCAGGTGAAGGCGGAAGTCGTGAGCGCAGACTTCCGGGAGACATCCGCGACGTCCGGTGACGGCTCCATCGGTCGGGAGGTGCTGAATTACGGTCACACTTTCGGCCATGCGGTCGAGAGGCGAGAGCGCTACCGCTGGCGTCACGGTGCCGCTGTGTCCGTGGGGATCATGTACGTCGCCGAGCTGGCCGCGCTCGGAGGGCGCCTCAGCGACGCGGACGTCGATCTGCACCGTGAGGTCCTCACGGCGCTGGGGCTGCCCGTGACCTATCCAGGCGGCCACTGGGACGAACTGGCGGCCGCGATGGCGGTGGACAAGAAGTCCCGTGGGTCGATGCTGAGGTTCGTGGTCCTCAACGGGATAGGCAACCCCGGTGTCTGGGCCGGGCCGGACCAGGCATTCCTCACCGGTGCCTACGACGCCATCTCGGTCTGACTGGGTGCTCCTGACCCGGGTCCACGGGCTGTTCGGAGTAGGGTCCGGAGCATGGCTCGCGTCCTCGTCCTGAACGGACCCAATCTCAACCGGCTCGGCACCCGGGAGCCGGACATCTACGGCCACGACACGTTTGACGACCTTGTGCGCGAGTGCGCTGCGACCGGCGAATCGCTGGGCCTGGAGGTCGAGGTGCGTCAGACGAACGACGAGTCCGAACTCATAGAGTGGCTCCATGAGGCCCAGGACACGGGCAGCGCCGTGGTCCTCAACCCCGCCGCCTTCACGCACTACTCCTACGCGCTGCGGGATGCCTGCGCCATGGTGGAGGGCCCGCTCATTGAGGTCCACCTCTCCAACCCGGCGGCACGGGAGGAGTTCCGTCACACATCGGTGGTCTCCGGGGTCGCGAACGGGACCATCGCGGGATTCGGCCTGGACTCCTACCGTTTGGCCCTTCGCGCCGTCGCCGTCCTCCTCGCGGACTGAGGCCCCAGGGCATGGCCCCGGTGCACGCCTCTCGGCGATCCGCGCTGCGGGAGCGTCTACTCGACGCCGTAGGACCCCGGGCGCTGCTCGTCACCGATCATGCGAACATCCGCTATCTCAGTGGCTTCACCGGGAGCAACGCCATCCTCGTCGTGGGTCCCGACGCCCGCGACGACGTCATCGCGACGGATGGCCGGTACGTGGATCAGGTGGCCCACGAGTGCGACGACCTCCCGGCCATCATCGATCGTGCGACCCTCGCCGGAGTGCTGGCGGCGCTGCCCCCAGGGCCGCTGTGCGTGGAGCGGGGGCTGACGGTGGCCGACCAAGAGGTGGTCGCTGCGCAGCGAGGGATCCCGACCGTGGCGCCGTCGATCGTGGAGGAACTGCGCAGCATCAAGGACGTTGAAGAGCTGGACGACCTGGCGTGTGCGTGCCGGGTGACCTCGGTTGCTTTCGAGGCCCTGGCGGGTGAGGTCCGGATCGGCATGACCGAGCGGCAGCTGGCCCGTCGTCTGGAGCAGCTGTTCGGAGAGCTGGGTGCAGAGGATCGGGCGTTCCCCTCCATCATCGCGACCGGGCGGAACTCGGCCATTCCGCACCATCGTGCGGACGACACGGTGCTCGAGGAGGGTGACCTGCTCGTCGTGGACGCCGGTGCCCGGATCAACGGCTATCACGCCGACATGACGCGGACATGGATCCTGGGACGTGACCCGGAGGCCTGGCAGGCGGACATCCACCCGCACGTCCTCTCCGCGCAGGCATCGGCAATCGCCTGTGTCGAGCCGGGCCGGTCGGCGCTCGAGATCGATGCCGCGGCCCGCACTGTCCTTCGGGACGCTGGCCTGGAGGAGCGCTTCACCCACGGCCTGGGGCACGGAGTGGGGTTGGAGATCCATGAGGCGCCGAGTGTCGGTCCTCGCGCCACAGGTACCATTCACGTGAACATGGCGTTCACCGTCGAGCCGGGGATCTACCTCCCGGGCAGGGGCGGGGTACGCATCGAAGACACCCTCGTCGTCTTGGACGCGGGGTCACGTGTGCTCACCGAGGGCGTGCGGGACTTGCGCGTCGTCGGCGTCTGACCTCTCAGGAGCGCTGCCCGTGGCCACCACGAACGACCTCAAGAACGGACTCGTCCTCAACCTCGACGGCCAGTTGTGGGCCGTCGTCGAGTTCCAGCATGTGAAGCCCGGCAAGGGCGGTGCGTTCGTCCGGACCAAGCTCAAGAACGTGCTGTCGGGCAAGGTCGTCGACAAGACCTTCAACGCGGGCACCAAGGTCGAGACGGCCACCGTCGACAAGCGGGACATGCAGTACCTGTACAAGGACGGAACCGACTGGGTGTTCATGGACACGCAGACGTACGACCAGGTGCAGGTGCCCGAGGCCACTGTCGGTGACGCCGCCAAGTATCTGCTGGAGAACCAGACCGCTGTTGTCGCCACCCACGAGGGTGCGGCCATCTACGTCGAACTCCCCGCGTCTGTCGAACTAATGGTGACGTACACCGAGCCCGGGCTCCAGGGCGATCGCTCGACGGGTGGCACGAAGCCCGCCACGCTCGAGACGGGCGCCGAGATCCAGGTGCCGCTGTTCCTCGAGTCGAACACCAAGGTCAAGGTCGACACCCGCGACGGGTCGTACCTCGGCCGCGTCAACGACTGACCCATGTCGGCACGAAGCAAGGCGCGGAAGCGAGCGCTGGACGTCCTTTACGAGGCCGATGTCCGCGGAACCGAGCCGGGCGTGGTCCTCGAGGCCACTCGGCTGCGACGCTTGGAGGAAGGGCAGGCCTCCATGAACGCGTATGTCGTCGATGTCGTCGAAGGGGTGACCCGCCACCGCGAGCAGATCGACGAACTGCTGTCGAGCTACTCGATGGGATGGACCCTCGAGCGGATGCCGGCGGTCGATCGCGCGATCCTTCGGATCGGGACCTACGAGCTCATGTGGGCGGATGAGATTCCCGATGCGGTGGCGATCTCCGAGGCAGTGGCGTTGGCAACCGACCTGTCGACGGACGAGTCGCCCTCCTTCGTCAACGGTCTCCTCGGCCGGCTCATGGAGGTCAAGCCCCGCCTGGCCCCGGAAGCGGACCCTGCGGCCTCCTGATCCTCCGACCGAGGCCGCCGTCAGTTCGTGACCGCCGTGACGTTCAGGGTGGTCATCCCATCGCCCTCACCTGCCACCACCGACACTGTTCGCGTGCTGGACCGGAACTCGCGCATGAGTGTGCCGCCGAGGTCAGCCTCCTGCTCCAGGGTGTAGCCCGTGGCTTCCAGCGCCGACGAGTACGTGTCCATCGCGTCGGCTGGAGCCTCGGAGGTGGTCCACATCGCGTAGGCGGTCCCGTCAGCCTGCACGGTCACCATCGAGAGTTCGCCTCCCTCATACAGTGGCACGTCACCCGGCCAGGTGTCCGGGATGGAGATGCCTTCGCCGACGGCCATCTCGTTGCCCTCGTCATCGGTGACCGTCAGCGAGTTGTCACTGATGTCGACGTCGCCGCCCATGACATCCTCGGCGACCTGCTCGGCAGCGTTCTGGGCGACGTTCTCTGCGACGTTGCCGCACGCACTGATCCCGGGCAGGGCGAGCAGTCCTGCGGCCGTGAGCGCGACGAGTCTGATGCTGTGTGCACTGGTCATGGTGGCTCCCCTTTCATCCCTCTCAGGCTAGGCGGCCCACCGTCGCGAAGACGGATCCTGGAGCGGCGGCTGGCCGAAGGGTGACCGGTCAGCGACGTGAGCCGATGGGCCGCTCGCGCGCGTGCCCTCCGCTTCCTCGTGCCCCGGGTGATCACTTCGCTCAACCCGTGACACTCGCTCGGCAGAGCCACGCAAGCGCGGTCTGCGCTCGCTCGTGCCCCGGGTGGGATTCGGACTACGGCGACGCTGGAATCCATGGGTGAAACTGGCTGTTTGTGAAGGCATCGCGGCCCTTAGCTAGGTGGGGATTGGTGCGGATTGGTGCTCCCTTGGGGTCATGGTGTGCACCCGATGTGCACCGGATTCCACTGCGAGGTTTAGCCCCCGACCCCTCGGAGTAGAACCCGTTGTCCGACCCGAATGAGGAGTCATGACGGGTGAGAAAGCGCTGCCGAGCCTCCTGGCATGGAGACCGGGGAGGGTGCGTGTCCGTGCGCGCCCCACCCGGGGTAGCCCCCAGGCCTCGCGCACTCCCCGCCATGCGAATAAACCGCGCATGGCTCGTCGGTCAAGTATTTTTGGCGAGCCGGCAATAGGTGCCCACCCGGCGGATTGACAAGAGACCGTGGCACGCCACTACTGCCGGGTTAATGGGACGTTCCATGGTGAAGTTCAGGGTTCTGTCGCGTATTGCGGCAGGTGTGGTGCTCGTGGTGGCGGTGGTCGCTGGGGCCAGCGCCGCGTCAGCGGAGGTCGCCGGTATCGATTGGACCAGCCGCACCAGCGCCGCCGACAATGATTGGTATTCGGTGACCTACGGCAATGGTCTGTTTGTTGCCGTCGCCGGCTCGGGTACCGGTAACCAGGTGATGACGTCCCCTGATGGCATCACGTGGACCAGCCGCACCAGCGCCGCCGACAATGTTTGGAATTCGGTGACCTACGGCAATGGTCTGTTTGTTGTCGTCGCCAACTCCGGTACCGGTAACCGCGTGATGACGTCCCGCAGCACGACTACTCAGTGGACCGTGATCAATCAAGGCGCGCCCATGCCCGCCACAGGCTTATGTGAGGGAATCGATGACACCGAATTCGCCTACGGAACCGGCGTTAGCGGTGGCTGGGTACGCGGATGGGAACCATGGGTCAACACAACTATCGGTGCTGACGGGCAGCGAAAGGGAGGCTGGGCGTGCATTCGCCAGCTAGTCAACACAGGTGGCGATGTATGGAGGATCCAGTCTTAACCCAAGATGCGGTGACTGCCGAGTGACGTCGGCGTTTCGCCCGCTCACAGGCAGGTTTCATCCGATGTGCCCCGGGTGGGATTCGAACCCACACTGGACGGTGTTTGAGACCGCTTCCTCTGCCGGTTGGGATACCGGGGCGCAGCGCCCATCGTAGGACCCGAGCACGTGCCTATGACGCCGGACGCCAGCGCTGACCTACGCTGATGACATGGTGTCCGAGGTGTCCCCGATCACCGTGCTCGTGGCAGAGGACGAGGCGCTCATCCGCATGGACCTCGTCGAAATGCTCCGGGAGTGCGGCTACGAGGTTGTCGGGCAGGTCGCCGACGGTCAAGCAGCTGTCGATCGCGCGCGCGAGCTCCGCCCCGGCGTCGTCTTCATGGATGTGGCTATGCCTCGCCGGGATGGTCTGTCCGCGGCGGAGGAGATCATTGGAGCAGGTTGGGCTCCTGTCGTCATGGTCACCGCCTTCAGTCAGCGGGAGACAGTGCAGCGGGCTGTCGATGCCGGTGTTCTCGGATTCCTCGTCAAGCCGTTCGTGCGCGCGGATCTGGCGCCGGCCATCGAGGTGGCTGTCGCACGTTGGCAGCAGATGACAGCGCTCAACGTTCAGGTGGCCGGGCTCAGGGAGCGCCAGGAAGCGCGTGAGGTCGTGGACCGGGCCAAGGGGCTCCTCCAGACTCGGCTGGGCATGACCGAGCCGGAGGCGTTCGCGTACCTGCGCAAGGAGGCGATGGACAGTCGCGTCACACTGGCAGAGGTGGCCGCCGCGGTACTCGCGGAGACCGATCAACGGACATGATGGGCTCGCGAGGCGCGTGAAAGGGGCCGAAAGGTCACAGATCGGTCACGAAGAGCCAACGAAGCGCCCACTGGCTACCCGCGGGTAACACCTGTCACCGTAGAGTGTCGGCAACGCGACGGGTCCGCCGTCGCCGTTCCTTTCCTAAGGAGACTGCATGAAGCGCACAACGGTCCTCAAGACCGCTGCGGTGCTCGGTGTGGCTTCGCTGACTCTCGCCGCCTGCGGCGGGAGCAGCGATTCCGCCGAGACCGACGCAGCGGCCAGCGAGCCCGCAGCTGCCGAGGAGGCCCCTGCTGAGGAGCCTGCAGAAGAGCCGGCTGCCGAGGAGGCTCCGATGGAGGAGGCTCCCGCCGCTGGCGGCGTGCCGCTGTACCTCGTCGACGGCAACACGGGCAATGCACTGGGTGAGAAGCTGCCTGCCGGCACGCTCAACGGCGTCAAGGGCACGATCCCGGGTGCGGAGAACACTCAGGACTTCAAGGATGCCCTCCTCGAGGTCGACCCGGAGCTGATCGACTTCGCGTACGCGCCGGAGTCCTACGACGCCGTCATCCTCGCCGCGCTCGCTGCGGCTAAGGCCGGGTCCGACGCTGGTGTCGACATGGCCAAGGAGCTGGTGGGCATCACCAACGGCACGGAGATCTGCAACGACTACGCCGGTTGCCTCGCGCTCCTTCAGGAGGGCAAGGACATCGACTACAACGGTCGTTCGGGTGCCGTGAACTTCTGGGACGCCGGTGACCCCACCAGCGCTTCCATCGGTGTCTACACCTTCGGTCCGGACAATGTCCTCCTGCCTGAGGTTGCCTACGCATCCGGTGAGATCGTGCCGGACGGAGAGGCCAACCCGATCGACGGCAAGCCGCAGGACGGCGCCAATGACGGCGTCTTCAAGGTGGGCACCTTCCTGCCCATCACTGGCAGCCTTGCCTTCCTCGGCCCACCGGAGGTCGCGGGCGTGAGACTGGCGATCAAGGACATCAAGGCTGCCGGTGGTATCCCCGGCTTCGACAAGATCGTCCTCGAAGAGGGTGACTCCGGCGATACCTCGACCGAGACCGGCAAGCAGACCGTCAAGCGTCTTCTGCCCCTCGGCATCGACATCCTCGTCGGTGCGGCGTCGTCCGGGTCCAGCCTCCAGGTCCTCGATGAGGTCACGGGTGCTGGTGTCCTGATGATCAGCCCGGCCAACACCTCCCCGGCGCTGACCACCGCTCCTGACAGCGGCCTCTACTGGCGCACTGCCCCCTCGGACGTGCTCCAGGGTGCCTTCGTCGGCGGCATGATGCTGCAGGATGGCTACACCAAGATCGCCATCATGTCCCTCCAGGACGCCTATGGTGACGGCCTCAACGCCAACATCACCAAGGCTGTCACTGAGGGCGGTGGCGAGGTCGTCGCCAACGTCGTCTACGACCCGACTGCCGCTGATTTCGCTGCTGACGTTGCGAAGATCAAGGCTGCCGGCCCCGAGGCGATCGTCCTCATCGGCTTCGACGAGTCCGCTCAGATCATCCAGGAGATGGTCAAGCAGGGCATCGGCCCGAACGCCGGCTGATAGCAGAACCCCGAGAGCGGGGGTCGTCCTTCGGGACGGCCCCCGCTCTCTTCTGTCCGGGCTTTCTTCTGTCCGGGCGAAGGGCGCCGCTGACGGGTATCCGCCAGTGCCCCCGTAGTGGGGGGCCTAGGCCTGTGCGAGGGTGCCCAGGTAGAGGTGCACAACCTGAGGATCGGTGGCCAGTTGGCGGCCCGATCCTGTGTAGGCATTGCGGCCCTGATCGAGCACATAACCGCGATCGACGATCTGCAGGCACCGCATGGCGTTCTGCTCGACGATGATGACGGTCACCCCGGTGGCATTGATCTCCTTGACGCGCACGAACACCTCGTCGGTCAGGAGGGGAGACAGCCCGGCCGAGGGCTCATCGAGCAGCAGTACGGAGGGATCCATCATCAGGGCTCGGCCCATGGCGACCATCTGCCGCTCGCCACCGGACAACTGTCCGGCGCGCTGGGCCCGGCGTTCACCGAGGGCGGGAAACAGATCGCACACGAAGTCGAACCGCTCACGGAACTTCTTGGGCTCCTGGTAACAGCCCATCTCCAGATTCTCCTGGATGGTCAGTGAGGGGAACACGTTGTTGCTCTGCGGCACGAAGCCGATGCCCATGGACACCAGGCGGTCCGCTCGGACGTTCGTGATGTCCTCTCCGGAAAGGGTTACCTGACCGGTATGCACCTTGACCAGGCCGAACAGGGCCTTCAGCAGGGTCGACTTTCCCGCTCCGTTGGGCCCGATGATGCCGACCAGTTCACCG
Organism: Candidatus Nanopelagicales bacterium; assembly: GCA_030830865.1. Taxonomy (GTDB): domain Bacteria; phylum Actinomycetota; class Actinomycetes; order S36-B12; family S36-B12; genus UBA10649. The sequence continues at coordinate 56,471 of JAURME010000090.1, forward strand.
CGCTTGGCGTACAGGTCGCAGCCGTTGAGGATGTTGACGCCGGGGAGGTAGCCAGCCGTCAGGTCATCGGCGACAATGACCGCGTCCTTGGCGCCTGCGACATGCGCGCTCCGATCTTGGATCTCGGAGTTGCTGAGGGCTCGGGGCTCCGCGCGCTGAGCCGCATCAAGGTCAAGTGCCTCTTCCCGCTCGTGCGGGGAGACGTACTGCGGGCGATCGCCCGGAAGCATGTCGCTCATGAGTCACTCGATTCCTGCGTGAACGACACTCCGGTGTCGGTCAGGGCCTTGTCGTGGTGTCCACCCAGATACGCGGAGATCACCGCTTCGTTGCGCATGACCTCATCCGGGGGACCTTCAGCGATCACCTGCCCCTGCGCCATGACAATGACCCAGTCGCTGATGTCGCGGACCACGTCCATGTCGTGCTCGACGAACAGCACCGTCATGCCGTCCTCACGCAGGCCCTTGATGTGCTCCAGGAGGGACTGGGTGAGGGCGGGGTTGACGCCTGCCATCGGCTCGTCGAGCATGACCATGGTCGGATCGGTCATGAGGGCTCGGGCCATCTCGAGAAGCTTGCGCTGGCCGCCGGAGAGGGAGCCTGCGAAGTCCTCTCTCTTCTCGAACAGCTTGAAGCGCGACAGGAGTTCATCGGCCTTGGCCGTGATGGTCTTCTCCTGGCCCCGCCAAAGACCCAGAATGGCCTGAAGCATGCGCTCGCCGACCTGGTTGGTGCCCCCCAATCGCATGTTGTCGATGACCGTCATCTTCGACAGGGCCTTCGTCAGCTGGAACGTGCGAACCATCCCCATTCGTGCGACGCGATAGGAGGGCACTCCAGCAATGTCCTTGCCGTTGAACAGCCAACTGCCCGAGTCAGGAGTGTCGAAGCCCGTCAGCAGGTTGAAGAAAGTTGTCTTCCCAGCGCCGTTCGGACCCACAAGAGCGGTGATGGAACCCCGCTGGATCTCCACATGCTTCACATCGACGGCGGTCAGTCCGCCGAAGTTTCGATGCACGCCATCTGCGACGAGGATCGGATCGGGCTTGGGCACACCGGGTTCGCGCGGTACGTCAGCGAGGAAACGAACCGCCTCCTCGTGCTTGGGCATGGCGCTGGTGCTCGCGCTATCGGGCATCGAGGGCCAACTCCCTTCGATCTCCGAGGATTCCTTGTGGCCTGTAGATCATCAGGAGCATCAGACCCAGGCCCACGAGCATGACCCGCAGGACGGCAGCCTGCGTTCCATCCATGAGCGAGATGATCGGGAGGCCCGCATCGATGCCTTCGCGCAGGAACACGTCGGTGCCCTGGAAGAGGGCCCAGAAGATCACCGTGCCCAGCACCGGTCCGAACACTCGCGCCGCACCGCCGAGAATGAGGATGGCGTAGGCGAAGAAGGTCGCGTCGGTCTTGAAGGAGTCGGGGTTGACGTTTTGTGCTCCCACCGCCGTGACGAAGCCCGCCAGTGCGCCGAAGATGCCGCCGAGGACCAGGGCCTGCATCTTGTAGACGAAGACGTTCTTGCCGAGGCTGCGCACAGCGTCCTCATCCTCGCGGATGCCCTTGACGACGCGGCCCCACGGTGAACGGACAAGCAGCCAGACGACCAGACAGGCAAGGGCGACCAGACTCCAGCCCACGATGTAGGTGAACAGCTGTCGATCGTTGACGACCGCGGGTCCGATCCTCAGGTCCGCATCGGCGGAAAGGAAGCTGAGCTCGAAGAACCCGTCGGCGAAGGCCTGCTTGCCGTCAGAGCCGCCGAAGATTTCCTTGAAGGCCACCGAGCGCAGGATGAGTCGGATGATCTCCGCCGCTGCGATCGTGACGATGGCCAGATAATCGGCCCGCAAGCGCAGGGTGGGTACGCCCAGCAGCAGGGCGAGGAGGACCGCGCCGATGAGGCCGAACAGCACGCCCCACCAGAAACTCAGCCCGAGTTCGACGACGGTCACGGCCACCGCGTAGCCGCCGACGGCCATGAAGGCAGCCTGGCCAAAGTTGAGCAGCCCGGTGTAGCCGAACTGGACGTTGATGCCGATGGCCGCGAGACCGAACACGATCGCCTGCAGGCCGAAGGCCGACGTGACCATGACGGCGAAGATGTATCCCCAATCCATGATGTGCCCCCTAACCGATGCGCTCGCGACGACCGAGAAGGCCATACGGACGGACAAGGAGAATGATGATCAGGACCAGGAGAGCTCCCACGTTCTTGAGCTCGGTGGGGATGATGAGCGTGGTGAGCTGGATGAACAGACCGACGATGATGGAGCCGAAAATTGCGCCGGCGATGGTGCCGAGACCGCCAAGAGTGACGGCGGCGAAGACCAGCAGGAGGATCTGGAAGCCCATCTGGAAGGACACCTGCTGGGTAAAGCCCAAGAGCATGCCACCCAACCCGGCCAGCGCACCGCCGATGATCCACACGAAGGTGATGACTCGTTCCACGTTGATGCCGGCTCCCGCGGCGAGGCTCGGATTGTCCGACACAGCGCGAGTCGCCTTGCCCAGTCGCGTCTTGGCGAGTACGAGCACCGTCGCCGCGAGCGCGACAATCGCGACCACGAAGATGGCGAGGTCGGTCGGGGTGAGGGAGACGGGGCCGAAGGCGATGCCGGCCATGCCCGCGTATTCGGAGTAGGACTTCTTGTCTGCGCCGATGAAGAACTGGTAGAAGTTGCGCAGGAACAGGGCCAGGCCGATGGAGACGATCATCATGGCGATGAGGCCGGTTCCGCGTTTTCTCAGGGGTCTCCACAGTGCTGCGTTGTTGAGCCAGCCGAAGGCTGCGGAGAGCAGAAGGCCGCCGATGGCGGCGATGAAGAAGTTCAGGCCGAGCCCGGCGTTGAGGACCCAGGTGGCGAGGGCGCCGAAGCTGATGAGCTCGCCGTGGGCGAAGTTCACCAGGCCGGTGGTTCCGTAGATGATCGACAGGCCGAGGGCGCCGAGGGCGATGAGCAGACCGAACTCCAGACCGGACACCGTGAGCTGGGCCGCCTGCTCCCAGAGGGAGGTGGTCACGGCGGTGCTGACACCCAGGGGGAACGTGACCGTCTTCAGGCCGCCGAAGAGCGGAGGCTTGACGGGCACCTGCTCAATGGTGACCTTGTCCGCTTCGGTCAGGCCGACCCCCTCCGGGAGGGTCTCCACGTTGATGGTGACGTCGTACGTGCCCAGGTCCGGAAGCTCAACCCGCCAGACGCCGACGGCGTCGCTGGTGGCGCTGCCCTCAAAACCGCCGCCGACGACGGTGATCTCGACACCTGCAACCGGGACCTTGGTGCCATCCACACGGTTCTCGAGCTTGCCGCCAATCGCCTGACCGTCCGCTGACGCAGGGGAGGCGAGGAACGACAGCGCAAGAAACGCGATGATGACGGTCCCGAGCGCGGCAAGGATGCGTCGAAGCACGCTGCCAACCCCTTCCCGGACCCGTGTCGACTCACATCGATCACATGAGCCTCGGGAAGGATATCCATCAGTCGGCCTTCCTCGCCTCCTTTCGGAGCAAACGGTCACCCAAACACGACAGCTCCGCGTAGGGGAGGGGACTGACCGCTCTACACGTCCCTGATCAGGCAGGTCAGACGCCCTGTGCACACCCGGCGACCCTCGTCATCGACGATCGCTACCTCGTAACTTGTCACCGTGCGCCCCAACGACAGGGGTGTCGCTGTCGCCGTCACCGAACCTGTGCGGACGCCGCGGTGATGGGTGCAGGTGATGTCCAGTCCGACGACGGCCTTGCCCTTGCCCGCGTGGAGAGCGGCGCCGATGGACCCTGCCGTCTCCACGAGTATGGCGTTGGCACCCCCGTGCAGAAGACCAAAAGGCTGGGTGTTGCCCTCGACCGGCATGGAGATGACCACTCTCTCAGGAGCGGCCTCGATCACCACCATTCCCATGGCCTCGCCCAGCGGACCGAGTGGGGCGGAGGAGGGTCGGGGGGGTTGCGTCTGCGGCGATGGCGTCTGGCTCATGGGGCGAGAATAGGATTCCGGGATGGATAAGCCGCGGATTCTGCTGCTTGACGGCCATTCGCTGGCATATCGGGCCTTCTATGCCCTCCCCGTCGAGAACTTCTCGACCACAACCGGCCAGCCGACCAACGCGGTCTTCGGGTTCACGTCCATGCTCATCAACGTGCTGCGGGACGAGAAGCCCACCCACGTCGCGGTTGCTTTCGACGTCTCTCGTCAGACCTTCCGCTCCGAGCAGTTCCCGGAGTACAAGGCCACCAGGTCGGCCTCGCCGGCCGAGTTCAAGGGTCAGGTGGACCTGATAAGGGAGGTGCTGCAGGCGCTCGGCATCCCGGTCCTGCAGAAGGAGGGCTTCGAGGCGGACGACATCATCGCCACCCTGACCCGACGGGCACGTAAGAAGGAGTGGGAGGTGGAGATCGTCACCGGTGACAGGGACGCGTTCCAGCTCGTCACTGAGCATGTCACCGTTCTGTATCCGAAGAAGGGCGTCAGCGATCTGGCTCGCATGACGCCGGACGCCGTCGAGGAGAAGTACGGGCTCACCCCGAGCCAGTACCCCGACTATGCCGCCCTGCGCGGGGACCCCAGCGACAACCTTCCCGGCATACCCGGAGTGGGGGAGAAGACGGCATCCAAGTGGATCCGTGAGTTCGGCAGCCTTGATGGGGTCGTGGATCACGTCGACGAGGTCAAGGGGAAAGTGGGCGATGCGCTGCGCGCCGCGCTGCCCCAGGTCCTGCTGAATCGCCAGTTGACGGCTCTGGTCGCGGACGTGCCCGTTGACCTTGACCTCGACGCCACGGCTCTTGACCCGTGGAACCGTGGCGACGTCGACCAACTGTTCGACACCCTCCAGTTCCGGGCCCTTCGGGATCGTCTGGAAGCAGTTCGCCCTGGAGTCAGTGATGATGCCGCCTCGGTAGTCGAATCCGAGGACGTCACCATCACCTCTCTGTCGGGCGAGGCCGCGGCGCAGTGGCTTGCCGGCCAGCAGGGTGTGGCGTGTGTCGCCGTCTCAGGCACGTGGGGTCGCGGCACGGGAGAGATCACGGCAGTTGCCATCGTGGATGGACGCGGTGAGACGGTCCATCTGGACTCAACCGAGGGCCCCACCGCGGATGCACTCACGGATTGGCTCGCCTCGGATGCACCCAAGATCCTCCACGATGCCAAAGGGCCCGCGCTGACCCTTGCGGCCGTCGGCCGGCGGTTGTCCGGCTTGGTGCTCGACACGGCCCTGGCCGCCTATGTGGAATCTCCCGGAGCGCGCGGGTACGGATTGTCCGACGTGGCCCAGCGGGTGCTCGGGATCACCCTCGATGTGGAGGCGGCGGGGGACCAGCTGATGTTCGACACCGGGGGAGCAGCAGTCGAGGCGCTGGGTCGGCAGGTCGGTGTCATCCGATCCTTGGCGGAGGCGCTGGAACCACGACTGGAGGCACAGGGATCGCGGGTGCTGCTCGACTCGGTCGAGATGCCACTGGTGGCCCTGCTCGCGGACATGGAACACGCCGGCATCGCGGTCGACGTCCCGGGACTGCGGGCGCTGTCCGACGAATTCGGGGCAGACATGCGGCGTGCTGAGGAGGAGTCCCACCGCCTGGTGGGCCGCCCGTTCAACCTGGGGAGCCCGAAGCAACTGCAGGAGATCCTCTTCGCAGAGAAGAACCTGCCCAAGACCAAGAAGATCAAGACCGGATACACCACCGACGCCGAAGCCCTTCAGCAGTTGTTCGCCCAGACCGGTGATCCGCTCCTCGAACAGCTACTGGCATGGCGCGATCGATCCAAGCTCCGTCAGACTGTCGACGGTCTCATTCCGCTGGCGGATTCGGAGGCCCGGATCCACACCAGCTTCAACCAGATGGTCGCCGCGACCGGGCGGCTCTCCAGCGCCGACCCCAACCTGCAGAACATCCCCATCCGGACCGATGCCGGGCGACGGATCCGAGGGTGCTTCGTGGTCGGCGAGGGGTTCGAGACGCTCATGACGGCGGACTACAGCCAGATCGAGATGCGGATCATGGCGCACCTGTCGGAGGACGAGGGCCTCATCGACGCCTTCCGCTCGGGCGAGGATCTGCACACCACGGTCGCGAGCCGCGTATTCGGCGTTGCGGCCGGAGAGGTCGACGCCGAGATGCGCCGGCGCATCAAGGCGATGTCCTATGGACTGGCGTATGGTCTCAGCGCCTACGGCCTGTCCCAGCAGCTTGACATCAGTCCCGACGAGGCCCGACGGCTCATGGACGACTACTTCGAGCGTTTCGGGGGCGTGCGCGACTACCTGGCCGAGGTGGTGGAGCGGGCCCGGGCGCAGGGGTTCACCGAGACCATGATGGGCCGCCGGCGCTACCTGCCCGATCTGAACAGCGAGAACCGCCAGCGCCGCGAGATGGCCGAGCGCATGGCCCTCAACGCGCCCATTCAGGGCACGGCCGCCGACATCGTGAAGGTGTCGATGCTGCGGCTTCAGCGGGCGATGGATGAGGCGGGACTGGGCAGTCGCCTGCTACTGCAGGTGCATGACGAGCTCGTGGTCGAGGTCGCGCCGGGGGAGCGGGAACGCATCGAGGCGGTCGTGCGCGAGGCCATGGCCAGCGCAGCGGACCTGTCTGTGCCGCTGGACGTCAGCGTGGGTTTCGGCCCCTCGTGGGAGTCCGCCGCCCACTGAGGGTCAGTGCCCTCCTGCCGGCACATGTTCTCGGGAATTCACGACCAGACGTTGTTCAGCCGTTGAGTGACGGAAAGGCAACCCCTGCTGAGAATCGGCCAACGCGACTGAAGCACGCGCGGCGTTGGCGGTTCCCGTCGAC
>JAURME010000091.1 GCA_030830865.1 Candidatus Nanopelagicales bacterium
CGGGGCGTACTTGGCCGCGAAATTGTCCTTCGCCATCTCAAGAGCCTCAGCGTCGATGACAGCCTTCTCCTCTTGCGTGAACGCCGTCTTCTGCTCGTAAACCTTCGTCTCACCCGACACCGGTTCCGGCGTCTGCGTCACATCGGACTTGCAGATTTCCTGCGTCCACGTCGCCTTACCCTGATACTCAAACGGATCGGCTTCGCCGTAGCAGAACGTCAGATGCGAGAGGTCCTGGTAGTCATTCTCAGCAAGCCCTGTGCCAACTTGTGTGGTCCAAGTGCCTTGAAATCCTGGCGTACCCGTGGTTCCGGGTTTCGAATTATCTCCACTCTTGACCACCACACCCAGGACATATCGCGTAGATAACCACTGTCCATTCCACTTTTGCTCATCAAAGGACGCTGTGGCGACGCCGTCCACGCCCGTGTCGTAAACCAAATTCGCCTTCAGCTTGGTGTAATTGCTCTCGTCCTGGACCCACCCACTGAAGACGCTGCATTCCGTCGCCCAGTTCGGGATTGCACTGGCCGGTGCAGCAACCGCAACGCCGACGAGACCCGCCACCAGCATGGACAGCGATGCAATCAGCGCAAGGAAGGATGCGCCCCGAGACTTCCTGCTTTTCGTTCCCGTTGTGTTCTTCATGATGGCCCCTCAGCCCGTGATGTGTCTGACTCATCAAGGGTTGCTGCGCGGGGCAACAGAAAGTAGAGCTAGCGCGGTCAATAGCCAGCAACCGCCGAGCAATGACCGGTTAATTGACTGCTTCTAAGAGGTGCTCTCCTCGAGCATGCCGCGAAGGCTTGCAAGGCGGACGGCCTCGCGGCGCCCTCCGACGCCGAAGTAGCGGTAGACGACCATGGTCTCCTGGCGCACGGTCGACTCACTGAAGCCGACTCGCTTGGCGATCTGGGAGTTCGTCAGTCCCTTGGCCATGAGTTGCAGGATCTGGGTCTGCCGTTCGGTGAGGACACTCGGCGCCGCGCGACGGCTCTGGCCACCGCCCGCGGCCGACTGCAGCACGGCAAGCTCGTTGGTGGGGAAGGCATGCGCCTGATCGGATGCATTCAGCATCTCGACCGCGCGGTCCGGCGAGGCAGCGACGCTGACCAGAAGCGACAGGTAGAGGGCCAGGACCGCCGAGACGCCCATGGCATCCGAGCGAAGGTCATCGGAGTCTGGCTCCTGCACAAAGGTCACCTGGAGCGCACCGACGCGCTGATTGGGCAGGCTCAGAGGCCAGACGCCGATCGGCTCGAAGGGGCCCTCGGCCGGGATGGTGCGCGGGTAGGTCTCACTCGCCTGCATCTCATCGACCACGATGACGGGATCACCGGTGCGCACCGCGTCGGCCATGGGGTCCACATCCCACAGGGACAACGATCCGTAGCGATCGGCCTCGGCAGGTGTGAGGCCGAAGGTTCCGACACCATGGAGGGAGCCGTCGGCGCCGAAGAGCGTGATCACGCAGGAGCGCGGCTGATGTCGGGCAAGGATGCTGAGGACGACCTCCTGGCTGATCTGATCGCAGGTGGGGCGCGTCATGAGGAATCGCACCGTGGACAGCATGGCCTCCGAACTCATGACGTCTTCACGGCGGCGCGCGAAGGAGCGTTCACGACGCTCGGTCGCGTTGTCCTTCGCCACTGTCCACTCCCAAGTGCCGACGGTGCCCTCGGTGAAACCCTCTCCCCCGAGCATAGAGTCCACGCGATGTCCATGGAGAAAGTTGGCACCGCCCGGTCAATGATCGGTACGTCGCTGAGCCGGCTCCGAGGTGAGATGCGACCGGCTACGCTCCTGTGATCCAGCCACAGAAGGAGTCCCGATGGAGAAGCCCGGTCGCGACGAGTCCCAGGATGCCGAGCGGCATGCCGAAGACATCAAGCACCACCCGCACTCTCACGAGAGCGAAGAGGACGAGGCCTAGACCTTCGCCAGTACCCGTTGCCGCCAGCCCGTGCTGGCGGCAACGGAGAGACCCGACGTCACGCTGGTCACACGCAGGAACGAGCCGATGGAGAAGGCCGAGTTCCTCGAGCCGAACGACATCACTGGACCCACACGACGAAGGCAGCGAACAGGGCGAAGCGGATGAGGCGGCCCGTGAAGGCACCGGAGAAGAACAACCACCACTTCATCCCGAGAGCCCCGGCCGCCATGCCCGCCACATCGAACGCGGGAAAGGGAGGCGCGGAGATGGCCACGACTACCCAGAACGAGCGGGCCGGGTGGTGCAGCTGCCGTGCCACCCAGTTTCCGAACCTGGTGCCTTGGAAACTGCCCTTGCCGGCGCGGCCCGCTAGATAGCCGGAGATCTCACCCAGACTCGCTCCCAACGCCACCACGAGGGCCAGCAGCCACGGCACATCCGACGCCTCCATCATCTGCAGGACGATCGGGTTGTAGGGGACGGGGAGGGCCACGGTCACGTTCGTGAGGAAGGCCAAGAGAAAGGCCCCCGGCACCGCCCATCCCTCGAGGTGGGTCAGGAAATCCTGCACCTGGGACGTGCCGAACAGCCAGAAGACGACGACGTTGAACACGACCAGGGCGGCAATACCCAGTCCCCAGCGCAGCAGCCCTCGACGGCGAACGTCCCGGTCGGTGTCCTCGCGGACCGGTTCGCCGGATGGATCAGTCAAGTGAGAAGGGTGGGTAGCGGTCCGTGGCGAGCAGGATCGCGTAGGAATGCACGCGCCACGACCACCGCAGCACGCCGACCACGAAGGTGAACAGTCCCCGCGGATAGCGGCCCGTGAAGATGATCGCGAACCAGGCGATGACGGTGACCACGAAGACCGCGATGAAGAGGAAGAACAGGATGAAGTAGTGCGGGATGGCGAGGAACCACTTGACCAGTGGCAGTCCTCGGTTGAGTCGCTGAGCATCCGGGTAGGGCACATCCAGATGGAGGTTCTGCTCATCCTCCGTCGAGGGGTACTTGTCCGTCAGCAGCAGGAAGTAGATGCCGACACGGTTGACGAACCTCATCAGGGCGAGGTTAAAGTCGAACCACCACCGCGGATACCTCTTCTGGAACAGCAGCATGAGGACGGTGACGACGAACAGGGCGCCGACGATGCCCACGCCGCTCGAGGTGGTCGTCCTGATGACCTCACCGGCCCCGTTGACCGTCTCCGTGACGTTCTGGCTACCCGTGGTGAGAATTCCCAGGATGATCGCGATCGGGATGATCAGGATGATGCGGAAGATGGTCGAGGCCCGACCCACGTGGTCCTGGTAGTCCACGTCGAGGATGGCCGGGTAGGCCGGTGCTGCTACTTCCTGGGACATGGATCCTCCTGCGCTCGGGGTCGTCATCAGTCTTGCGCATCCCCCGTGGATTCGACGTCGATTGCCGCCGCGTCCGAAGGCGCGTCATCAGGCTCGTCCTCGGAATCGATCTCGGAATCGACCTCGGCGCGATGCCGTCGGAGCGAGTACCAGATGACACCGATGCCGAACGCCGTCAATCCGATGGTCATGTACTGCGCACCGGTGAGGCCGAACAGCGTGCGGTCGTTGATCCGCACAAAGTCCGTGAGGAAGCGGAACGTCCCGTACATCACCGCGAAGGTGCCGGCCATGACACCCGCCGGCACATGACGACGGTCGAGGTAGAGCAGGACGAGGATGATCGGGATCAGCCACAGGAACTCGTACAGGGATGCGTTGTGGTAGGTCACACCGACCTCGAGCGGTCCCTCGATGACCTCGCCGCCGGTGTAGGTCCAGCCGAGGAAGAAGTCCGTGGGTCCGCCCAGATGCTCCCCCACCGCGACGCAGCCGAGGCGCCCGATCATCTGGCCCACAGCCAAGCCGAGCACCGCCCCGTCCAGCAGTTCCCATCGCCGATCCTTCGGCCAGGCTCGAGTGACCAGCGGCGCCACGAGGATCGCGGTGATGAATCCGCCGGTGAACTGGAGCCCCCCGTCCCAGACGGCGATGATGTCGATCGGCGACGAGATCTGGCTCCAGTGGGTGACGACCCACAGGAGTCGGGCACCGATGAAGCCGATGACGACCAGGATGATCGCGACCCTCTCGGTCTCCCCGCGCGGGATTCCGAAGCGCTCATTGCGCCGCGCCGCCACGTAGACGCCGGCGAGGACACCGAGCGCCACGAAGATGCCGAACGTCATGAGGTTCAGCGGCCCGATGCTGATGCTCGGGAAGGTGGGAAACGGGATTCCTGCGGGGACGGCACTCATGGAGGTGACCACCCCCTCATCCTAGGGGCGCGAATCGTTAGTCTCGGGACGCGATGAGCGCATTCACCCCACCTCCGGGAACCCAGGCCCTCCTCTTCGATGCTGACGGCACACTGATCGACACGTGGGGCCTGCACCGCGCGGTCTGGACCGAACTGCTCGGTCGCACGAATTTCGCGGTGACCGACGAGTGGTGGGAGGCCTACGCCCACGAGGACCTCCTGACCATGGTCCAGGCGGCCGTTCCGAGTGCTGACCTGCCCCGCGCGGAGGCCATGAATGATGAGGGCACGCAGATCTACCTGGAGTCCCTCCACCTCGTCGATCGGGTGCACCGGGTGGTGGAAGTCGCCGAGCGGTTCCACGGACAGTTCCCGATGGCCGTCGTGACGGCCGGGTTCCGTGACGTCGTTCTCCCGTCTCTGGAGGCCGTCGGCATCGCCGACCTGTTCTCTGCCATCGTGACCGGAGACGATGTCGATCGGATCAAGCCAGCGCCGGACGGCTACACGAAGGCTGTGGATCTGCTGGGCGTCGATCCGCGTTTCTGCGTCGCATTCGAGGACAGCGATACGGGCCTTCAGTCCGCGCGTGAAGCAGGCATCGGCCTGCTGGTGGACATCCGCGCGATGTAGCGCGCGGGTGACTCAGCCCTGGTCCACGCGGGCGACGTTGGCAGCCACCATGTCCTGCAGGAGCTTTGTGTCGACCTTCCAGTCGACGGGCACCTGGAAGGTCTTCTTCTTCACCACGTAGCCCTCCAGACGCGGACGGAACTCGTCGAGGACGGCGCCATCGAACGGCGCGAGCACGATGTGGTTCGTGACGACGCTGATGCCGAAGACGTAGGCACCGTCGATGCGGATCATCGGATGATTCCAGGCGATGAGCACCTCCGCGCGACGGAACTTGCGCTGGATGGCGCTGATCACGGCCCGGACCGTCGCCTGCTTCGTCTCATCGAAGGGAGCGAGGTAGGCCTCGATGGTGTCAAAGCGTCGCGATGACGTAGAGCCCTTCGTGTACATGATGAGCGCGTTGCCGTGGGCGCGGCTGAATCCGTGGTTCTCCTGCAGGTACGCCATCTGCTCGTTGTACGTGCGGTCCTTGATCTCGCTCATGACGTCGAACCAGTAGGACATCGGCTGCCCGTACTTCTTCTCGATGGACGGGAAGTGGGAAGCTCGGTCCTTCGCGGCGGCTGGCATGGCCATCAGGCTAGTAGGGCCGGTTCCGGAGGGGAATCGATCACCGGCTGCGGCCGGCCCCGCATCCGACGTCAGCGGCTCTGCCCTGGATCAGTCTCGCCGAGCGGCGGCCATGCGCAGCAGTACCGATCCCAGCACCACACCGATCAGTCCCCACAGGGCATTGACCGGCACACCCGACCAGTACCGGGTCTCCGTCGGGAAGCCGCGAAGGCCGACGATGGCGAAGACGAGGAAGGACACCCCGAGCACCAGCGTTCCGAGAGCGGTCACGACTGCGCGAGGTCCCGGCCCCGAGCCGGTCAGCCCGAGCCGCGGCATGGAGTCCCACCACGGCAGCGGCCGGAACTCGGTCGACCAGAACACCGTCACGAAGGCCGCGAGCAGGAGCACGAACACGGCGAGCAGTAGTGCGAACCACGCGAAGTACTCCCCCGCCTGGACCGGCACGGGGTAGCCGGCGGCGCCGATCTCCGTCGGCGGGTCCGCTCCCACCAGGTGGAGGACCACGAAGGCGAGCATGATCGCCGGCACATGCCACAGATAGAGGCTCATCGCGGTCAGGTTCATCCCCGTGGCTGTCCACCACACGCGCGAGCGGTGCAGAAGGACCGTCAGGGGCCGGCGGAGGACGAAGACGACCGCGACGAGCGCGATGCCCTGCAGAAGGAGCACGATGCTTGGCGGGAACATGTTGGAGTACTCCCCCGAGTACCCAGGCACGCCGACAGCCCACCCGTAGAGGGAGAGCGACTCGTAGTCCAGACGGTCACCGGGGATGCTGATCAGGCTCATCGGCCAAGGGCCCCATGTCACGAGAAGGAGGCCAAGAGCAAGCGATGCCGAACCGATCGCAGCCCATCGGCGCGGGCTGGACTGCCGCGGTCCCCCGGACCAGAAGAAGCCGAGCTGCTGCAGCAGCAGCCACACCAGGACCACGTTGGCCATTCCCAGCAGGAGCGGCCAGCCGAGGATCGTCGTCCCCACGTTGATGACGACCACGAGCGGGACGAGGGTGACGAAGGCAGCGGCAGCCGACCGACGGTGCCACGCGAGCATCACCGGAAGCAGAGCGGTCGTGACGAGGTAGACGCCGAGAAACCACAGTTGGACCCCCAACTGGCCGAGCAGAGGTCCGGCGACCTCGCCCCACACCTCTCGCGCGATCCAAGCAGCCACCGCCGCGATCGCGAGGTACACGAGAACGGGTCTCAGCAGCCGCTGGGTGCGCCCCCACATCCACGCCGAGTAGCCGGTGCCTCGCGCATGTGCCCGCTCCCACGACAGCGCGTTCGCCGCACCCCCGAAGGCGAAGAACAGGGGCATGACCTGCAGCACCCAGGTCAGGGCCTGGGTCCACGGGTAGGCAAGCAGGATGCTGCCGAGTCGGGGAACCTCCCCCTCCGGCCAGTAGACGACCGCCAGAAGCAGGTGCCCGAAGACGACCACCACGAGGCTCGCCCCGCGGACCGCGTCGATGACGCGGTCACGGTCGGCGGGAGTCGATGCCGCCGCAGCACTCACGGGCGGCCACAACGACATGGGACTCCTCAGGCGACGATCACGCCCAGGCCTCGCGCACTCACTCGCCGGCCCGGGCGTGCATCCGCCCCTCTAGGTCGGCGGGATGAGCGTGTTGGCGAAGATCTGCCAGGCCAGCAGTGACTTGGCGACGAGACTGAGGACGATGTACGCCTTCTCGCCCTTGATGTAGTCGATGGGCTTCTTCTTGTACTGCAGCCATTGCACGATGGCGAAGCAGTTGAACAGCAGGAAGATCGTGATGACGATGCCGATCACGAAGGCAGGCGGATCCTCCGTCCGACCGCTGTTCGGCGCGATGAGGTAGACCACGAGGATGATCCACGGGACGATCCCAGCAAAGGACCCGAACGCGAAGGGCAGCATGTCACCCGAACCGGGCTTGACGTACTTCTCCTGGACCCAGCCGAAGAGGATCATCGAGGCGTTGACGCCGAAGATCGCCATCAGAGCGGCAGCGTTGTCGATGCCCGTGACCTGGGCGATCAGCACGATCATGATGCTGGAGGAGATCGAGTACTCCGCCCAGCGGTAGTAGTTGTGGCCGGCTGCCAGACCCCGCGAGTACCGGGTGAAGATCGGCGGGATGCTGACCAGGAAGTGGAAGAACGCACTCAGGAAGAAGAAGAGGGCCACGCCCCATGCCAGCGGCATGTCGATGAGGACGACAGGTGCCCCCAGGGGAGCGCCGGGCGGCCCGGTCATGTAGCTGGCTGTGACGGGCAGGGAGAAGTCGCTGCTCAGGGCGACGATGATGACGCCCTGCACAAGGTGGGCGAATCCCACGACGATGTTCCAGGTGCGCAGATTGCGCATCCTCGCCGTCAGGTCTGTGGTCTCCTGCACTGCTGACATGGCCAAATCCCCTCGAGAACGCCGATTGACATGCCCAATGTGGCGCATCCTCGGGTGAACTGCACGGATAACGGCGACGTGGCGCGCCGTTTCCGCAGGGGCGGTCCGCTGGGTGATGGTCAGACGGGCTGGAGACCCTCGTCGACGATGCGGTGGAGCTCGGCCTCGTCGATCGTGCGGCCTGTGTACGTGGACGCCGTCTTCAGGACCTTCGCCTTGGCCGCATCCACCTTGTCCGCCGGCTTGGCCTGGGCAGCCGTCCAGTCTCGGTAGAGCTCCCACGCGAGTTCACGCTGGCGCAGTGCGGCATTGACCTTCACCATCTGCTCATCGGAGGCCGTGAGCCGCCACGTCTCCCGGATCGCCTGAGGAAGAACGTCGCGATAGTCATGGCCGCCCTCGGAGAAGATGCCCGGCGTGGGGACCAGGGCGTTCTGCATGTCGAAGAAGGTCGTCAGGACCGTCATCCCCGGCAGCCAACGGGTGCCGTGCGGGGCGCCGAAGGGGCGTTCATCGTCAGGACCCAGCCAGTCGGGCTTGCGCCAGGCGACCTGCGATCCGAACTTCGGGATGGGATCGTCCCCATTCATGAGAAGGAGGTACTTCACCTGCTCGCGTTGATCCTGGGGAAGAGCGCGCCAGTCGACCAGGTGTCGCGGCAGGTAGGTGGCGCCGGGCCCGACGGCAGGCGCATCGGCAACCGACCGCGTGCCCCAGAGCTCACGTCGCCATTGCGTGGCGGCCGGTGTACCGATCCACAGGGCGGCGTCGATGCCGGTGCCCTCCAGACCCAGCACCCCGGTGCCGCGGAACATCTCCTGACTGACCTGCGACCCGAGGCTCTCCCCGAACAGGAACACCTGAGGACGTTTTTCGGCGGGCATGGCCATGAGGCGCTCGGCGACGCCGCGCATGACCATCTGCGTCTGCGCCTTACCAGTGGGCACACGGGTGAGTGAGAGCGCCGACGGGAGGACGGAATACTGGATTGCCGCAGAAGCGCAGTCACCGAGCATGAGGTACTCGAACGTCTCGCTAGCGACGTAGTTCACGTAGCCCGAACCCGTCGGCGAGAACAGTGCGAAGGCCTTGCGCTCCAGAGCACGTGTCCGGTCGATCTCCGCCAGCAGGATCCGTGCCCTCTCCTCGTCATCGTGCGTCATGTCGAGGGACGCGTATACGCGGATGGGCTGCATCGCCTTCTCGACGCCCATGACAGATGCGATGTTCTCCGGCTGCAGGGTCATACCGAGCCAGCGAGCACCTTCGCGAGTCACCCTCGTCCAGTCGATGCCCGACGCAGGGCTGCCGGTGATCTCTGGGGCCTGGGGTGGCGACTGCATGCCCGGCTCGACCGCCCCTCCGCCCTTGCTCAGTAGAGCCGACACCTTGGCTACCGCGAACCACACGGTGCCGACCGTGAGGGCGGCCGAGGTCATCCGGCCCAGCATCCGGTGGTCCTGGGGCTCCCCGCCGACGACAAGGGTTGCGGCGCGCGCGAGGGCGCCTGTGAGGGCCGACTCGCCCTGGGCGAACCCGTAGGTCACCGCGGCAACACCGAGGCCGATCGCGGCGGACTGCGCCGGCGACACCTCTCGCGCCCGGTCCTCGAGGAAGTAGTGCCCCCCTGCATCGATCGCTCCGGGCATGACGGCCTCGACGGCGGAGCCGGGGCGCTGCTCCCAGGGCTTCAAGGAGAGCCACGAGCCGACGCCCACCGCTGCAGCGGCAGCGAAGGCCGCCTTCCGGCTGAGTCCGGGGGTTCGGCCGTTCGCCACGGTGGTGAGGATGCTCGCCGCGGAGACGGCGGCGGCCGTTTGGACGACGAGGCGGCCGACGGCTCGCTTGCCGCCCTCATGCTCACGCCACGGCACGGCGAGGGCGGCGCCAGCGCTCGCAGCGCCCGTGACGCCGGCCACGAGCAGACGTGCCCGCGGAGAGGCCTCCTCCGAGCGGCTGATGCGAGACGCGATCGCGCCGAGGATCGAGTCACCGGCCGAGAAGACGCCGTACGCCCCGGCGGAGGTGACTCCGGTGATGATGGCCTGATCCCGTGAGGCCCGTGTCAGCAGGTTCGGCTGGTACGAGCGAGCCACGGCGAAGGCCGCGCCGATGATCCCGGTTCCCGCTGCATGATCCATCGTCGTGCTCCCCAGTCCTGATGCCGCCGTACAGCGGCCGCTCATACTCCCACGGGGCATACATCCTTCGCTCGGGCCCCGTGAATGCCACATGGGCGACCACGGACACGGTGAGGACTCATCGGAGTCGGCGATCATCTGGGCGGATCTCGTCCGACCATGTACGGTGCAGTGGCAGATGACGATCTTCGACAGGGAACATCGATCCCGCCTCGCTTTCGCCGGACTCGCCGCTGCCGCAGCCGGCCTGTCCGCTGTCGTCACCGTTCCTGTGCAGGCAGCCGCAGTTGACATCACCCAGGATTTTCCCTTCCCCTACTGCGCTTGGTGGGTGGAGACCTCAACGCAATCGACGAACGTCGCCGAGCCGGATACGAATGCCGCTTACTGGACCACACCCTTCGCCGTGAGCGACACCACTGTCACTATCAAGGGCAACTTTGTCGACGCTCGCTATTTCTCCTTGCAGGTCTACGGATCAGATGGGCAACCAGTCGCAGTGGCGGATGCCTCAGGCGATTCGACAACTACCTTTTCTACGATCGCGGATTTCGAACTCTCTGCCGATGATGGTGCGAGCAATCCGTTCGAAACCGGCGTGTACGCCGACACCGCTGTGGGGTACACCGTCGACATCGTTCCCTTCGAAGGCGGGGAACCTGTGGGTGCGACCTCGGCCAACACCTTGCCTATGCCTACCTCGGGCGACATCGGCTTTGTCGTGATTCGCACGTACGTGCCGGACTCTCTGCCGCTGCCGTCGGACGTACTCGGAGCCAACACGCCCGCGGCTACGTCTGTTGCCGGCGCCTTCGATCTCGAAGCACGAGCACTACCGGGCATCAGTGTGACGACCGACTCCGGCACCCAGCAACTTCCGCAATGTTCATCCGACGATGGCGCGCGCTTGACGTGGAGCCCCCCAACTGGGCTGGCGACCACAGCCGCACCGGTCCTCCTGGAGGCGATCACCGGACAGAGGTACAAGAAGCAACAGCAAGAAGCAGACACGACGCTCTACCAGGACGTTGCCTCTGGTGCGGGAGCGGCTTTGAACTTCCTTCGAACGAAGACGGCCACCACGCCGTTCCCCAACGGTAGTAGCGCCTACGTTGCGGCCGCGTACGAATTGAAGCCTGGACAAGCCGCGATCGTCTTCGCGAATCTGCCCACCAGCCCGTGGGACGCAACCAACGACGGAACCGGGACGAGTGATGCGAATGCACAGCAGTGGCCGGTGGGTGCCGTGCCTGTGGACTGGAACGATGGGGCCCCGACGAGCTACCAGATGCGCTACCTCTCCACGTGCACCTACGTCCTCGCGCCGCCGTTCCCGGTCACAAGCGTCGACTATGGGTGCGCAACAGACACGCAATTGCACCAGGTTCGAGCGAACGCGCGAGCCGCAGAAGGCGCACTAGGTGCCCCGCGGATGGTGGTCATTACCTACCCCGGCGAGAAGTTCGAACCTACGACGGCAACGGGCCCCTTCACTTGGCTTCCAGCTCGACGAGCCAATGGAAATGCCATACAGGCAGTGGCGATGAGAAACATGCTCCCCAGCACGATGTTCACCAACTCCGCCACCGACGTCGATTACACGCAAGCGCAGTTGACCAACGCGTCGACCATGGCTGAGGTGACGTCGAACATCATGGGCGCGTACTACCCCGAGGGATTCATCTGCGACATCTCCACATTGCGCAAACTCGGGCCGATCGAATGCGCTCGATACTCCTCCCAGCGCGCAGCATGCCTGACAGCTCTCGAAGAGCGAGACGGCCAGCCTGGCACGCTGCTCAAAGACCGTGCGGTCCGAGATTGCCTGAGCGCCCTGCGATCTGCCATGGGGAACAACCCTGAATTTCGCAGTATTCGAGGGTGCCTCATCGGATCCAATACCTCGTGCGCTCACCACGATCTGCGCGGTGCGGATCTGTCGGCCGAACTCTTCACGGGCGCCGATCTTCGTCGGACGAGATTGGCGGCGGCCAACCTGACCGAAGCTGCTCTCGAGCGCGCCCTGCTCGTGCATGCGCACCTTCCCGGCGCGAGCCTTGCTGGTGCATCAGCACGCCTAGCGGACTTCACTGCTGCTGACTTGTCCAGCATCGACGGGCGCCAGACAGACTTCCGTCAGGCGATGTTGACGCAAGCGTCACTGCAGGCTGCTGATTTGCGAGGAGCTGACCTACGAGGAACTGACCTACGCGGGGCGGACTTGCGAGGTGCCGACCTGCGCGGCAGCAACCTGAGCGGCGCAGACTTGCGCGGAGCCGACCTCACGGGGGCGCGTGTGGCTGGAGCCGTCACGTCAGGTGCCGTCGTGGACTCCGCGAGCCGAATTGCGGGGGCTACCGGTGTGGTGGCCGACGACTCTCCGTCACCAGTTGCACCGAGTCGTGCACTTCCTACCCGATCCCGGTAGGCGTCGGTGCCACGCTTCCCACCTTCCTTCCTGGTGTGCCGGGCCTTGGCTCGGCAAGGACACGCACACCGTTGCGCAGAAGAACTTCGAGGAGTCCCGACACCTGAGGCGACCGCCCTTTAGAAACGGCGGTCGATTCGGTGATCCATCCGCATGGGCTGATGCGACGGGCGCTCCGGCCAGGGCCATCGCCATGACGGTCACGAATGACGTCGCGATGATGACGAGTCTTGAGGCGCTGCGCCCCCGAGCGGTTGAGGGCACGTAGAGTCCCCTGCGTTTGGCCAACCTGCAGTCAATCACCGACAGAGGTCGGTCGCCGCGCTCTCGCTCCGCATACGCATGGAATCCGTGTACAGACGGAGCCAGCGAATTGTGGGGAGGGTCGGGCTCCTCAACTATCGGGACAACGAC
>JAURME010000092.1 GCA_030830865.1 Candidatus Nanopelagicales bacterium
ACGCCCTGGCCGGCACCGCCGTAGTGAACGTGGTCGGCGACGCCCCGACCCAGGACACGCAGCTGACCTACTCCATCGGCGCCGGGTCGCAGCGCGTCACCAACTCCGCCTACCCCGGCCTCTCGCGGCTCACCCTCAAGCCCGGCAATAACACCCTCGTCGTGACTGGCGGGGGCACGGTGACGCTTCGCTACAAGGCGGCCTGGCTGTGACGCATCTGCGCCTCGACGTCTACGACCCGCTGAACCAGACGTACCAGGGCACCATCGACCAGGCGCTAACTAGCGAGTTCGTGGACGAGTTCAACGCCCCCGGCTACGGCTCGGTGACGGTGCCTCTGTTCTCAACGGACGCGAGCCTGCTGGTCAAGGACGCCGTCGTTCGCGTGATCTACCAGGACGAACTTAGGTTCGCTTGGTTCGTCGAGACCCGCGAGCGCGACCTCGCAAACTCCTCCGGCCAAATGACCCTCACCGCCTCCGGCCGCGGACTGCTGGCCTGGCTTGAGGATTCGGTGGTTTATCCGCTTGGCGGCCTGGCGGACTTCCTCGCCCCTGACCGTCCCTTCAATTGGGCGTCCGGTCCTGGTGGTGGGTGGCGCGGATCAGGCAACTACCAGGACGCCCTCGGCGTGCAATGGCGCAACGACTCCACCGCCCGAGCAAAACTGCCTGTCCGGTGGAAAGACCCGGTCGCGCAATGGATCTGGCGCACCGACCCCGAGACCGTCGTCCAGCGCGGCACCGTCAACTGGTTCTACCGCGACTTCACCCTCACCGAATCCAAGCGCATCAAGTTCTACGCCTCATGCGACAACCAAATGGACGTCTTCCTCGACGGCCAGCAGATCATGTCCTCCAGCGACTTCGACGCTGAGGCGGCATCGTTCACGCAAATGGCCCGGTTCACCATCCGGCTCGGCATCGGCACACACACCCTCTCCGCTCGGGTCAAGAACGACAAGCCCTGGCAGCGGTACGACGTGTCCGTCACCGCAGCCGACGACAAAGTCTCGGTACCCAATCATGGGTTAGCAAACGGCACCGAGGTCACCGTCACCGACAAGTCAGGGGCCAACGGGCTCACTAAGGGCGACACCTATTTCGTGCGCGCCAAGACCGACGACGACTTCAAGCTCGCCACCAGCAACTCAGACGGCACCATCGTCAACGTCACCAGCAACGGCAAACTAGACCTGCGACTCAAGACCGACAACACCGCCGGATTTATCCTCACCGGCATTCAGTTGGACTCGGACGGCAAAGAGACCGACACCGTCGTCGTCCGCACCAACACAAACTGGCAAGTCTCCTCCCAAGAGCCCTACTGGCGCCCCGCCATGATCCTCAAGGTTCTCGCGCAGGAAGCCGCCACCCGAGGCGTCTACCGCCTCGACCAGCTCACCTACGGCTTCGACATCAACGCACCCACCAGCGGGGCCTGGTCCACCGAGGTCGACCTCACCCTCAAGGTCGGCTCAACCCTGCTCACCGTCCTCGACGACATGGTCGACCTCGGCAACGACTTCTGGCTAAACCCCGCCACGCTTGAACTCGACGCCTGGGAGTCCCGCGGCACCGACGTATCTAGCAGCGTCTTCCTTGACACCGGCCAAAACCTGTCCCGCTTCTCAACCACCGTTGAGCGGCCCCTCAAGACGGTCGCGCTCGTCCGGTCTAAGAACGGCTGGCTCAGGACAGCCGACAACAACCTCCGCGACTCCAACGGGTGGCGCGAAACCTTCCTTGAGTATGGCAACACCGCCTCTGAGGACGTGGCCCGGCGCAACGCACAGCGGGTGCTACGCCGCACCGGCAAGACCCAAGTCATCGCGTCCGGTGTCGAGGTCGTCGTCACCAACGGCGCCACCCCCTACGTCGACTTCACCGTTGGCGACCTCGTCGCCATTCCTTCTCCGTCAGGCCAAGGCCTGCCCGGCAAGGCTCGGGTGCTGTCCATCGGTCTCAAAGAGGAAGGCGGCGGCGTGTCCTTCCAGCCTGAACTTGAGGTGATTACGAGTGCCTGACGGCGAGCTGCGGCGCCCGCCGCAATTGTGGGAGCAGCGTCTAGCGCGAACAACCTCTGTCCTCAGCGTCGGCTTGTCGACGGGTGGGGATGCTACCGCTATCGTGCCGCCTCAGCCGCCTCCTGGCGCCGGCGGCGGAACCGAGCCAGCCCCCGTGCTGCCTCCCCCCGGCGACTTCATCGCGCCGTCACAGCCGACCCTCATCGGCTCCGTGCAAGGCATCAACGTCGTCTGGGACGGACTCAACTCCGTCGGCGATCTGTGGCCGTCAGACACTTCCTACGTTGAAGTCCACATGGACACGTCAGGTCCGACGTTCACCCTAGGCACAGCAACGCTCAAGGGCCGCCTGGCTCGCCCTGGCGGGCTGGCAGTAACGGGCCTATCCCGAGGCAGCACCTATTACTTCCGGCTGCGCGGGGCCGACGCAGCGGGCAACCTGACGGACCCCAGCACGGCAGCAAGTGGGCAGCCCGGCCAAATTGACGCACCCGACATCGCCGCAAATGCGATCACGGCCAACAGCATCGTCGCGGGCACAATCACCGGCTGGAGCATCAACTCCGCCTACCTCTCCGGTGGCACGATTAGCGGCGGATTTATCACCGGCGGAACGATCAGCGGCGGCCTGGTTACTGGAGGCACCCTTACTGGCGCAACCATCACATCCTCTAGCGTTGATGGCTACCTGACACCCGGCGACGTCGGCGCGGGGGGAACGACGACGATCAGCGGCGACCGCATTACCACCGGCACCGTCGCCGCGGCTCGAATAGACGTTGACAACCTGACTGTCAAAAAGTTGACTAGCGGTTCGTTTTCTGAGCGTCGAGTGCAGATTGGTGCTGTTGGCGAGACTGACGCCGTTTCCTTCAAGGGGGCTTCGACGAGCAACGGCTGGTTCCTCGCTCACAACTCTGGGAATAATAATCTGTCTCTGACTAGCGACTATGGAACTGTCAAGCTTGAGATCGGCGAAGGCTTGTATGTCCAAGGAGACACCGAGTTGTTCGGCGCCTTGGCAAGCCCGTCAACTTCCATTCCTAACGTCAGGATCAACACGTCAACGGGAGAAATAAGGCACACAACTCACGCCAATTCAGCGCAACGATTCAAGCATGAGGTCATTCCTTTGGATGACTCTGCATTTGGCGGAGACATCTCCCCCGACGTGCTCGGGAATCCTGACCAGCAAATCGTAGACCCTTTTGATGTCCTAGCCATTACGCCAATTCAGTACCGCCGCAACGAAGCCCCTGACGTTGTCGTCACCGGATTCCTGGCCGAAGACGTTGAACAAAAGTTCCCAACAGCGGCCACCTATGACGACGACGGCGTACTTGAAACAGCAGATGAGCGTGCCCTAGTTGCTGCTCTGCTGGCCGTGGTCAAGAACCAGCAATTGACAATTCAAGACTTGCGCTCCCGTATCGAAGCCCTGGAGGCGTAATGGCAATGCCCGCCAACGTCACGACCCTCGTCGTGCTCGGCACCTTCCTCACCCCCGAGGGCAACCCCTCAACGGGAACCATCACATTCACGCCGTCACGGTGGCTGACCAACTCCGGCGCCGACGTTGCCATTCCCAACTCAAGCGTCACGAAGACCCTCGGCACCGCAGGCGACTTCCAGGTCACCCTGCCGGTCACCGATGACGCCGACCTTCAGCCCGCCAACTGGTTCTACACAGTCAGCGAGGTCGTCGACGGCGTCTCCCAGTCTTACGCGGTACTGCTGCCCGGCACGGCCGGCGCTGGCGGCACCGTGTACCTGGCGGATCTGGCGCCGGCGGCTGAACTTGGTCCCGAGTACGCGAGCCTTCGCGGCCCGGCTGGTGAGGCGGCCACGGTCACCGTCGGCACCGTCACGGCCGGCACCGCAGGCGGCGCCCCCGACGTCACCAACTCCGGCACCAGCTCGGCTGCCGTGCTCGACTTCGTCCTTATTCCCGGCGACACCGGGCCGACTGGCGCCACCGGAGCGACCGGCGCCCAGGGTCCGCAGGGCGACGCGGCCACCATCGAGGTCGGCACCGTCGGCACGGTTGCCTTCGGCGGCACGGCGACTGTCACCAACTCGGGGACGTCCGGTTCGGCCGTCTTCGACTTCGTGCTGGTCACCGGCCCGCAGGGTGAGCAAGGCATCCAAGGCATCCAGGGTGAGCAGGGCATTCAAGGCATCCAGGGCGACACGGGGGCTACGGGGTCCACGGGACCGCAGGGCGACGCTGCCGCGGTCACCGTCGGCACCGTCGGCTTCGTCGACTACCCCGGCCCCGGCACCGTCACCAACTCCGGCACCAGCGGGTCAGCGGTGCTTGACTTCGTGCTGGTGCGCGGCCCCCAGGGCGCCATCGGCGACCTCACCGCCGCCGACCCCATCGCCTACGTCGGCTCCGAATTCAGCCTCAAGTACGGGGCCGGTCTCGGGACCGCGACCGGCGGCACCCTCGTCGCCGACTTCTCCGACGCCACCCCAGCCGCGTTAGGTGTGGCCGCGGCCGGCACCAGCGTCGAGCTCACCCGAGGCGACCACGTCCACGCCATGCCCTCGGCAGCCGACGTCGGCGCCGTCGGCACCGCGACCTCAATCACGGCCGGCACCGGCCTAGCAGGTGGCGGCGACCTGTCCGCCTCCCGCACCCTCGACCTGGTCCTGTCCGACGCCACGCCTCTCGCGGTCGGCAGCCCGTCCGCGGGCACGGCCACCAGCCCGGCCAGGGCCGACCACGTCCACGAGGGCACGACCCTGTCGTCCTCGAGCCCGGTGGCCCTGGGCACCGCAGCTGCGGGCACCGCCACGGCGGCGGCCAGGGCAGACCACGTCCACCCCACAGACGGCGTTGTTCTTAATGCCCTAGTTGTGGACGCCCTCAAGGGCGCCCTCATCACCACGGACGGCACAGCCGCTACGGCCCTCGGGGTCGGCACCGATGGGCACGTCCTCACGGCTGACTCAGCACAGACCAACGGCATCACATGGGCCGCCCCGTCCGGTGGCGGTGGCCTCGATCCATTCCTTCTGATGGGAGCCTGACCAATGGCAACTAACTACAAGGTCCTCGGGCAGTCAGCCCCCTCAGCGACCACGGCGACCGCCCTCTACACGGTGCCCAGCGCAACCGAGGCCGTGATCTCGACTATCACAATCTGTAACCGTGGCAGCGCCTCGGGCACGTTTCGGCTCTACATTCGGCCTAATGACGAGACCCTTGCGGATAAGCACTACCTCGTCTATGACGCGGCGGTGGCTGCTAAGGACACCCTCTTTCTGACTGTGGGCGCAACACTTGACGCGACGGATGTCCTGTATTGCTACGCCTCGACGGGTGACTTCTCCTTCAATGCTTACGGGTCGGAGATTTCCTGATGGCGGTGCTGTCAGTAACTAGGGCAGGCATTGGCGCTCTCGGCAAGTCGCGCTCACTTGCGGCCGCGCGCGCGGCGCTACCCCCTATCGCTGTGCAGTTTCTTGTGGTGGCTGGCGGTGGCGGTGGTGGCGGCGGTGCTGGTGGCGGTGGTGGTGCGGGTGGCTACCGCTGCTCCGTGCCAGGTGAGACAAGCGGCGGAGGGGCCTCCGCCGAGGCGGTCCTAGATGTCGCACTTTTCGAGGCAGTTGCCGTGACAGTCGGCGCCGGTGGCGCGTTGCAATCCGGCAACACGGTCGGAAACTCTGGCAGCGACTCAGTCTTTTCTTCCATTACGTCCACCGGCGGTGGTGGCGGCGGTGCATACGCAAATCCGACACCCATAGCCCCGCTACAAGGTGGCAGCGGTGGTGGTGCAGGCGGCGCTCTCAATACGGCAACAACAAATAAGACAGGTGCTTCGCCCACCAGTGGTCAAGGCTACAAGGGCGGCGATTCCCAAGCCTCCACGCAAACGGGTGGCGCGGGTGGAGGTGGCGCTGGCGCAACTGGATCAAACGCGACCAATAGCAACGGCGCAAACGGTGGCGCGGGTCAGTCATCAAGTATCACGGGCTCGTCGGTCACTCGCGGTGGCGCCGGCGGTGGTGGCGACATCACGACCACAAACAGCGGCGGGACCGGGGGCACCGGTGGTGGCGGCGCGGGCGGCGGCGGGAATAACGTTGCTGGCACATCGGGCACCGCTAACACGGGCGGCGGCGGCGGCGGCGGTAGCGCGGGCGGTGGCGATGGAGCGGCTGGCGGCTCTGGCGTTGTCATCCTGTCTATTCCTGAGGCCAATACTGCTACCTTCTCGGGTGGCGTAACGCAGACCTCGACCACGTCGGGCGGTCGTCGCATTTACACGATCACGGCTGCCGGTGTCTCCGACACCGTGACTTTCGCTTAGGAGTGACTGTGGCTCATTACGCATATTTGAACGCGGATAACGTCGTCACTCAGGTCATCGTCGGAAAGGATGAGGGCGAGGACGGCATCGACTGGGAGCAGTATTACGGCGCCAAGCGCACGTCGTACAACACGCACGGCGGCCAGCACGCTAACGGCGGCACGCCGTTCCGTGGAAACTTCGCCGGTATCGGCTACACCTTCGATCCCGACTTCGGCCCTGATGGCGCCTTTATCCCGCCGCAGCCTCTCCCGTCGTGGACTCTCAACCCTGACACGGCCCTATGGGATGCGCCCACGCCGATGCCTGCCGAGGGTGGCCCGTGGTCGTGGGACGAGGACACCCTCGCTTGGGTGCCCATGTCCTGAAAGTAGGAGTTACGGACACTTCTCATAGACGGGCCATGAGCTCGCGTTGTGAGAAGTGTCGGACCCGCGTGCCACCCTTGGCCGTGGAGCAGTACGCCCATAACTGAATACGGAACCTTCGCGCACGCCCTCGACCTCGTCGGGGGCGTTTCCATTTGGGGAGACTTATGGACGCCTGGCACCAGGACGCCCGCGCCACGATCTATCACGGCGACTGTCTGGAGGTCCTGCGGGAGCTGCCCGACGCGAGCGTGGACGCCGTCGTCACCGATCCCCCCTACGAGCTGGGCTTTATGGGCAAGGGCTGGGACGCCTCGGGCATCGCCTACCGGGTGGACCTGTGGGCCGAGGCGCTGCGGGTCCTCAAGCCTGGCGGGCACCTTCTCGCCTTCGGTGGCACCCGCACCTGGCACCGCCTCGCCTGCGCCATCGAGGACGCCGGCTTCGAGGTCCGCGACAGTATCGCGTGGATGTACGGGTCGGGGTTCCCTAAGTCGCTGGACGTGTCCAAGGCGATTGACAAGGCGGCAGGAGCCGAGCGGCCTGTCGTGGGTGAGCGGAAGCTATTTGGCACGGCTCGCATCGTCGGAGGACAAGGCGGCGCCACCTCTGGACGAGCCGAGGAGATGTACGCCACGCACGAGATCCGCGAGACCCTAGAAATAACCGCTCCGGCGACCGACGCGGCCCGTGAATGGTCGGGTTGGGGGACGGCACTCAAGCCCGCCCACGAGCCCATCGTCGTCGCCCGCAAGCCCCTCACGGGCACGGTCGCGGCAAACGTGCTGGAGCATGGCACGGGGGCGCTCAACATTGACGGGTGCCGGATCGGAACTGAGGCCGTGAAGGTGAACACCTACGATGGTCGCGGACCCTTCGGTGACTCCCAAGTCGGCGTAGCCTACGCCTCTAAGCAGGTCGCGGGCCGCTGGCCTGCGAACGTGGTCCTCGACGAGGACCAGGCCGCCGAGCTCGACCAGCAAAGCGGCACCTTCAAGGGCCGCGTCGGCATGACACAACACGGCAGCGGCACCAACCGCGTTTACGGCACGTTCATCCGCTCCGAGTTGTCAACGGTGCAGGACGGCACACCTGACAGCGGCGGCGCATCCCGGTTCTTCTACGTCGCCAAAGCCCCTGCCCGTGAACGCCCCAAAGTTGACGGCACCGCCCACCCCACCGTCAAGCCCCTGACCCTCATGCGCTGGCTGTGCCGCCTTGTCACACCACCGGACGGCGTGATCCTTGAGCCGTTCGCGGGCAGCGGCACCACCATTGAGGCCGCGCTCATGGAGGGCTTCCGCGTCGTCGGCATCGAGCGGGAGGCCGACTACCTGCCGCTGATCCAAGCCCGCCTAGACCGCGTCGCGGCGATGGAGCCCGAGGATGAGCAGCTCACCCTCGACGCATCGGCCTAGCCTCGTCCTGGAGTTACCGCCCGACAGGTGGA
>JAURME010000093.1 GCA_030830865.1 Candidatus Nanopelagicales bacterium
GGTCGCAGTCGGCACGCTCGGGCCGGACGGTGACTCGATCCTCACACTGCCCGCCGGTATGCAGGTCGCGGACTTCCCGCTGGTCGACGTCTCCGTCGAGCACTTCGACGGGGACCCGGGGCACAGCGCCCAGAGCGTGGTGCGCGGCCTGCTCGTGACCTGACCACCCGTTGCTGCCCCGCAACTCCGAGGGTCAGAACTACTCCAGGCCGCGGACCATCGCGTACACATGGGTCCGCAGATCAGCGAACCGCTGACTGTTCCGTGTCTCGATCTGGGATCGACTCGCCCCAACATCCACGGGAACCACATCCCGAACCTTCGCCGGCTTGCCATAGAGGACCACGATCTCGTCACTGAGGTAGACCGCCTCGTCGATGTCATGGGTGACCATCAGCGTGGTGATCCCGAAGTCGTCCTTCACCTTCAGCACGAGGTCCTCAAGATCGAACCGGGTCTGGGCGTCCACGGAAGCGAATGGTTCGTCCATGATCAGCAGCCGTGGCCGGACGGCAAGCGCTCTCGCGATGGACACCCGCTGCTGCATGCCACCTGAGAGCTGCCACGGGTAGGAGCGCTCTACCCCCGACAGGCCCACCTCCTCGAGCGAGGCGCCGATCCTCTCCTTGATCTCTGCTTTGCTGAGCTTCTCGTTGAGGAGGGGGAGGGAGATGTTCTTCTCGACCGTGAGCCAGGGCATGAGGGAGCGGGTGTAGTCCTGAAGGACCACGGCGAGCCCCGCGGGCGATCCCTTCACCGGCACCCCATCGACCGCGACGTGACCGCTGGTGGGCTGGGTGAGGCCCGTGAGGATGCGCAGCAGTGTCGTCTTCCCCACGCCTGAGGGGCCGACGATCGAGACGAAATGCCCTGGAGTGACGGAGTACGACACGTCATCCAGGACGTGCTTCACTTCCTCCGGCGTGCGGAATTCCATCGAGACGTGCTCGATCGAGATCTCCGTGCTCATGCCTGCTCCCTAGGACAGTTTCTGCTGGCCGATGTACCAACGCAGCGAGATGCGTTCAGTTGCGTCGAAGACGATGTTGATGACATACCCGAGCAGACCCATGAGGATCACGCCCGTCCATGCGTCGAGAATGAGGAACGAGTCGGCGGCGATGAGGGTGAACGCCCCAATGCCGAAGCCGGCCCCGAGGTACTCCGATGCGATGGTGACCACGAAGGCGATCTGGAGTCCAAGTTGGAGACCCGAGAACACAAGAGGCATCGCTGCTGGCAGCCGTACGCGCCACAGGATCTGGCTGCGCGTCAGATGGAACACCTGTGCCGTCTCCAGTTGCACCAGGTTCGTGTCTCTCACACCTTGGATCGTGGAGATGAGAATGGGCATGGTGGCCGCGAAGGTGATGGCGGCGATGCGCATCTCGAAGTCGAGCCCGAAGAGCACGATGAAGACCGGGACCGTTGCGACGGCTGGAATGGACCGCTGGAAGTCGATGAAGGGCTCGAGGTAGGCGGTGGCCTTGGGTGAGGAGCCGACCAGCGCCCCACCGACGATCCCGATCAGACAGCCGAGGGCATATCCAATCGCGAGGTTCCGCAGACTGGGAACGACATTGATCAAGAACTGGTCCGAGAACCACAGTTCGATGAATCGCTCCCAGATGGTGGCGAGCGGTGGGAAGTAGGGATTCGTCGAGTCCGCGGAGGTGGACCACCACCACGCCACGAGGGCGATCGGCAGCCATGCTCCGATGAGAACCGCCAGAAGGCGCTTGGTGATTCTCATCGATTTGCCCAGAAGATCGTCCGGTTCTGAATCCAGGTGACTGTGCGGCTGACGACAATACCGAGCAGGCCGAGGAGCAGAACCAGCGCGAAGGTCACATCGCTCAAGCCGCCTGCCTGTGACAGGAGAATGGCGCGGCCGAGCCCAGGCGCACCTCCGATGAGACCGGCGACGACCGCGACGACCAAGGCAGCTGACGCCGAGATGCGGATGCCCACAGCGATGAAGGGGGCTGCGCTGGGGAGGCGTGCGTATCGGATCTGCTTGACGATCCCCAGCCGATAGCAGCGCATCGTCTCGAGGAGGACCACATCCGCATCACGGACTCCATACGCCGTCTGGATGGCGAGCGCGAAGACGATGGCGAACGCCACCAGGAAGATGCCCATCCGGATGGTAGGACCGAACACCAGGATGGTGACCGGGATGATCACGATGGGCGGGATGACCTTGAAGAAGTCCATCGTGAACTTCGAACTCAGGAACGCGAATCGGGAGAGTCCGACCAGGATCCCGACCGGTATCGCCAGGACAACGGCGATGACGAAGCCAACGACTGCCATGAGGAGGGTCTGCCCCAACGCCGAATAGGTGGCTGAGTCACCCAGGAGTCGGACGAAAGTGACGACGGTTGTCGTCGCCGTGGGCACCGACGTTCCCGCGAGGGGGCCCCACATCGTGAAGACCTGCCAGAGCAGGAGGAAGACGAGGGCGGTGACAAGAGCAGGCGGGATGCGGACAGTCCTGCGCTCAAGGACGGTCGACATGCTCAGGCTCCCAGAAGACATGCAGTGGCGGCAGGGGACTCGGCCCCTGCCGCCACTGAACGGCTAGTTCTTCGGACGGTACTGCTTCATCAGGAGTCCGGCGACGTTCGCCTTCTCCTTCAGGAACCCGAGCTCGTACATCTTCTGAGCCGGACGGGCTACGTCGACACGAGTCACGTAGAGCGGGTAGTACGTCGGATTCGCGGCGAGCGCCTGGGCTACAGGAACCTCAGTGATCTTCGTCGAGGCGATAGTCACCTTGCGCATGTTGGCCTTGCTCGCCATGGCGAAGCTGTTGGCCTCGAAGATCGACTTCTGGAACGCCCGGACAGCCCCGGGGTTGGCGTTGGCGAACTCCTGCGTCGTCACCCACACGCCGATCGACAACTCGGTGTCGAAGAACTGGATGCCCGGCGACCCGAGGTTCTTCATGCCCTCTGCGGTGCAGGTGCTCGTGAAGGGCTCGACGGTGAAGCCGGCATCAATCGTGCCGGACTTCACAGCATCGACCGCCTGCGGGATGCTGATCGTGGTCCAGTTGATCTTCGAGGGATCCCCGCCATCCTTCTTGACGGCGGCGGCGATCGTCACCTCAGCCTGAGCGCCACGGGCAGGAACGGCAACCGTCTTGCCCACAAGGCTCTTCCACGATGTGATGCCGCTGTCCGGCCGGATGCAGACGCCGGTGTCATCGATCTTGAGCGCGTAGGTCGCGTCCTTCTTGGCCTTGGCCAGATCCACTCGGCTGTAGCCGTCAGCCGGCGCAACGATACGAAGGGCGACGCCACCATTCTCGTATGCGTTGATCGCCGGAATGGTGGGCGTGTAGGTGAACTGGACCGCACCTGCAGCGAGGGCCGCGATGCTGGGCGGAGGTGCGGGGAAGGGCACGATCTCCGTGACATTGAGACCGTTCTTCGCGAAGATGCCGGCGTCCACTCCGTACTGGAGGGCTCCGGTCGAGTTGATCGGTGTCACGCCGACCTTTATGTCCGTCGCCGCTTGAGCCGGTGCGGCCGCGAGGGCGATGGCGCCCAGGGACAGGGCGGCGGTTGCCCCCGCCACCACCGTTGTTCGGAAGATGCTGCGCACGATGAACCTCCTGCAGAGTGGAAAAGTTGCCGAACGTTAGCACCCAAACGAATCCGATGAACAGGGGTCTGCCCGAGATTCCGGTCCGAATTTCTGAGTTCCCGCAGCAGGGTCTTCATGTTGTCTAGATGATTCCTGGCATACGGCCTTCTGTGGCACACTCCGCTGTCATGCCCGACCCCGATCTCGTTCTCATGAACGTGGACAGCGCTCCGGTGGACGCCTCCATCCGGGCGATCGGCGTCACCTCTGGTCGTATCTCCCATCTGTGGGACGACAACCGCGAGGCATCTGGGCGGATCTTGTGGGACTGCGCTGGTGCGACCGTGCTGCCAGGGATCGACGACTCGCATCTGCACGGCTATGAGTACGGACGGGCCCTCTCAGCCGTCGATGTCAGCACGAGCGCAGCCCCCGACCTAGCGGCCGTCCAGCGCATCCTCAGAGACGCCGAGCCGGACTCCCACGGATGGATCCGGGGGATCGGCTGGGACTCGACCGTCCTACGGGGCTCAGGTCCAGGCGGCGCACTGACGGCGGCGGATCTCGATGTGGCAGCTCCCCATCACCCCGTCCTCCTCACCGACATGACCGGTCACCAGGCATGGGTCAACAGCGAGGCCCTGCGTCGCGCTGGGCTCGACGGAGCGGAGATAGCGAATCCGGACGGAGGCTCGTTCCTGCGCGGTGCCGATGGCCGGCTCTCCGGTGTCATGCACGAGTCCGCGGTCTCGAGGATCAACGATGTGATCCCGCAGCCGACCCGTGCCGACAAGCGGGCTGCCCTTCTCGCGACACAGGCCGACCTCCTGTCTCAGGGCGTGGTCGCTTACACCGACCCCGGTCTCGGACCAGGCGCCGCCACATTGATGGAGGGCAGCGGAGACTTTGAGGCGGTTGCGGCGTACCAGGACCTGGACGCAGGTGGTGAACTCCATCTGCGCGTCAATCTCATGCTGCTGTTCGGCGGTCTCGGCGGCACCTCGGCGTCAGAGGTCGCACTTGGGCTCGAGGCCTGGGGCCAGCCTCACCCGATGGCCGCCCATGGTCATCTGGGGATCTCACAGGTCAAGGTCTTCGCCGACGGCATCCCGCGGAGTCGCACTGCGTGGATGTCGGAGCCCTATGACGACTGCACCTGCGGCCATCTGCAGATCGCCGGCGACTCCGACGAGGAGCGGGTCGCGGAACTCGGGCGAATCATCGAGGCGGCCGATTCCCGCGGATGGCAGATCGGTCTGCACACGATCGGGGATCGGGCCATCACGACAGTCGTGGATGCGATGGAGGGACTACCCGGCACTGCCCCAGAACGCCGTCACTACGTGATCCACGGTGACTTCGTGGTGGACCACGACCTCGACCGCATGTCCCGGCTGGGCATGACACTGAACGCGAATCCGAGCATCCGGTGGGCTGTCGGGCGCAGCGTCGAACCGGTCATCGGGGCGGAGCGGAACAGTCGCAGGCAGCGCCTGCGGGACGCGTGGGACACGGGTGTGAACGTCTGCCTGTCCTCAGACGCCCCGGTGGCCCCGCCCGACTGGCGGGTGATGGTGGCGGCCGCCATGACGCGCTCGTGGCAGGCCGACCCGACCCATACGGATGCGCAACGCCTGAACGCCTCTGAGGCGATTGCGGCCCTCACTCGGAACGCGGCCTGGCAGAGTCATGCTGAGTCGTGGCGAGGGGACCTGCGCGAGGGCATGGCCGCTGACCTGGTGATCATGGACCGAGCCGTCGACTGGTCAGACCCATGGTCACTGACCGGTGCGCAGGTGCAGGCGACGATGATTGCCGGAGCACTCGTCCACGGGTCGCTGTGACCCCATGACCGGAAAGCACGCGAGCCGAGGAGCGCCATGAGCACACCTGCCCGACACATCGTGTTCATCATGGCTGACCAACTGCGGGCAGACCATCTCGGTGTCGAGGGCAGCTACCCCGTGAGCACCCCCACGCTCGATGCCCTTGCCGCCCGTGGCGCACGATTCACGAGGACCTTCGTGGCGAACCCCGTGTGCATGCCCAACCGCGCGACGATCCTGACGGGACAGTGGCCCTCCGTCCACGGACTTCGCACCAATGGCCTTCCCCTGGATTGGTCGGCAGAGACGTTCCCCCGGGTCCTGAGGAGTCAGGGGTGGCGCACATCCGCCGTAGGCAAACTCCACCTGCAGCCGATGGGCTACCCGTTCGAGGACTACCAGCTTGATGAGATCCAGGACGTGATGCCTTCGCTCTGGGAGCGCGCGGTCGAGCAATTCGGCAGCCCATTCCGATCCTGGGAGGACTACCAACGCCACGCAGAGGGTGACGTGCAGCTTCCCCCGGACTACTACGGATTCGACGACGTGTCGCTGACCGTCGGTCACGGGGACCGGCTCTCGGGAAACTATGTGGCATGGGCTCGTGAACGAGGATGGGATCCGCAGACCATGGCCGGTGTCGCCCAGTCACCGGACGTGTTCACCCCCTGGGACCATGTCTACGAGTCGGCAGTGCCCGCGGCTCTCCACCCCACCACGTACGTGACCGACCAGGCGATCGAACGCATCGATGAGGTGGCTACCACGGGCCAGAGCCTGATGCTCCACGTCTCCTTCCCGGACCCCCATCATCCGTTCGCACCGCCGCGCGAGTACTTCCATCGCCATCGTCCCGAGGACATGCCCCTCGCACCCGGATTCCACGAGACCCACGAGAGGTCGCCGGAGTACATCAGAGGTCTCATCGCACGCCGAGGTACGCCCGAGCCCGACCCGATGATGCTGTGGTCGCCGACGGAGGAGCAGTACCGGGCTGCCCTTGCCGCAGAGCTGGGCGGCATCGAGTTCATCGACGACTCGATCGGTCGTCTGGTCGACGCCCTGGAGCGGAACGGACTGCTCGACGACACCCTGATCGTCTTCACCGCTGACCACGGCGACGCGTTCGGCGAGCACGGGCTCATGCTCAAGCACTTCAGCCACTACCGACCGATCGTCCGAGTGCCGCTGCTCATGGCGGGCCCCGGCATCGAGGCCGCGGTCCATGACCAGCTTGTGAGCAGCGCTGACATCGCCCCAACCGTGCTCGCTTTGGTCAATGCTCCTGCGTTGCCACGAGCCCAGGGCCAAAGCTTGAAGCCGCTCGTCCAGGGTCAGCCCCTCGCCGCACGCCAACGGCTGCTCATCGAGGAGGACCAGCCCTTCGGGATGGACGGGCTTCCCGGTCCCGTTCGGATGCGCACGCTGGTGACGGATCGATTCCGGCTGACGGAGATCCCCGGTCATGGCATCACCGAGCTCTACGATCTGCGGACCGATCCCGGGGAGTCGATGAACCTCGCCGCCGATCCCGCAGCGGTCGAACTCCTCGCGGAGGCTCGCCGGGAGATGCTCGATGCCGTGATTGAACTCGTCGACAGTTCGACGTTGCCCTTCCACGCCGCCTGACGTCAGACGCCAAGTTCCGCCATGGCACGGCGAGGATCGCGTAGAAGTCCTCGGCCGTCCGGAAGTGCTCCTCGAACAGGTCGAACGCATGCGTCAGCGCATTGCAGATCGGCACACCGAGGGGACGCAGGCGGAAGCACTGCAGCAGCGCCTTCGCCTGATGCCGCGCACGGGTCAGGGGATCGCTGAGGTTCCCGTAGAAGAAGCCCATGCCCGGATCGATGATGACGTTCGCACCACCGGAGAAGCACACGACGACAGTGGCAGCGGGGCGGCCAATTCCCCGGGATGGGCGTTCGCGAGCGTGGCCAGATCGGTCAGGGAGAGCATCGCTCGATGCTTAAGCAGTTTCTGCACGACCGCTATCTCGAACACGAGCAGCCACCCACTTCTCGAGACCTACGAGCAGTGAGGTCACCACGCCGAGCAGAACCACACCCACCCAGGCTGTCCACGGCAGGGGTGCGCTGCTGAACAGATCGTTCATGAACGGCAGCTGCACGAACAGCACCTGCAGGACGATCATCGTCCCCACACCCCACAGCAGCCAGCGGTTGCTGAAGAGCCCGACGGTGAGCACCGACCGGTCGAGAACGCGGCAGTTGACGAGATAGCCGATCTCCATGGCCACGAAGGCACACACGACGATCGTCCGGGATTGCTCAAGCGACAGGCCCATCGACTGCGCGAGGGTGAACGAGCCGAAGGCCCCGAGCATCATGATGGCGCCGACGCTGACGATCCGGCGCACGACGGCCGCCGTCATGATCGGCTGCTCCGGGCGGCGCGGCGGTCGCTGCATCGCCCCCGGCTCCCCCGGCTCGAAGGCGAGCATGAGCCCGAGCGCCA
Organism: Candidatus Nanopelagicales bacterium; assembly: GCA_030830865.1. Classification (GTDB taxonomy): domain Bacteria; phylum Actinomycetota; class Actinomycetes; order S36-B12; family S36-B12; genus UBA10649. The sequence continues at coordinate 7,899 of JAURME010000093.1, forward strand.
CGGCTGTCGTCATGTTGATCCACAGGATCTGGACGGGCAGCACCGGAAGGACGGTGCCGACCACGATCGCGGACAGCACGACCAGTGCTTCGCCGAGGCTCGTCGGGAGGGTCCAGATGATGAACTTGGTCAGGTTGTCGAAGACACTGCGCCCCTCCTCGATCGCCGACTCGATCGATGCGAAGTCGTCATCGGTCAGGACCATGGCGGATGCCTCCTTGGCAACCTCCGTGCCACCGAGCCCCATCGCGATCCCGATGTCCGCCTGCTTCAGGGCCGGGGCGTCGTTCACCCCGTCGCCGGTCATCGCGACGATCTGCCCGCGGCTCTGCAGCGCCTCGACGACGCGTAGCTTCTGCTCAGCGGAGACGCGTGCGAGGACGCGGGCATCCTGCAGGCGATCGGCAAGGCGCTCGGGATCCAGTGTCGCGAGCTCGCGTCCCGTCACGACGGCGTCAGACGGAGCGTCGGTGGCCAGGATCCCGATCTCTTGGGCGATCGCTCGTGCTGTCGCCGCATGGTCACCGGTGATCATCATGACGGTGATGCCGGCTGCATGGCAGGCGTCCACCGCCGCGATCGCCTCCGGGCGAGGGGGGTCGGCCATGGCCTGCAGGCCGACGAATGTGCAGGACAGTGAGCCGAGGGCCGTCTCGTCGAGCACGAAGGATGACGGCACAGGGCACCGGGCGAACGCCAGGACCCGAAGACCGTCGACGGCCATCTCCTCGGCGGCGTTGAGCATGATGTCGTCGTCAGCGTCCGGGCACAGACCCAGCACCGACTCCACGGCCCCCTTGACCCAGACGACCGATCCGGCTGGGGTGTCGTCCAGCACCGCCATCATGCGCAGTTCGGAAGAGAAGGGGACGGACGACCGACGTCGGACACCCGACTCGGTGACCACGCCGTGCCGCCAGGCCGCCTCGAGCAGCGCCACCTCCGTCGGGTCACCAGCGCTCGTCGAGGAGTCGGGGTTCCACTCGGCGTCATTGCAGCGCAGCCCGGCATAGAGGCACTCGCGTGCCGCAGCGCTTAGCTCATCCTTGATGGACGTGCGTACCCCGTCGACGTGCAGATCGACCACGCGCATGCGGTTCATGGTCAGCGTGCCGGTCTTGTCCGTGCAGATGACCGTCGTGCTGCCAAGCGTCTCCGCGGCCGGTAGATGCCGGATGATCGCGTGCCGCTTCGCCATGCGCGAGACGCCGATCGCGAGGGTGATCGTCACCGCGGCTGGCAGTCCCTCCGGAATGGCCGCGACTGCCAGCGCCACGGCCGCCAGCAGCATCTGCCCGGCCTCCTCCTGCCGCAGGACTCCGATGGCGAAGGTCAGCACGGCGAGGATGACGATGCCCACAGTCAGCCAACGACTGAAGCGCGCGAGCTTGCGGGTCAGTGGCGTCTGCACGCCCTCGGCCTGGCCCACTAGCTGATGGATGCGGCCGATCTCGGACTCGACCCCGGTGGCGACGGCGATGCCTGTCGCCGCCCCACCGACCACCAGCGTGCCGGCATACGCCATGTTGTAGCGGTCACCGATCGGCGTGTCGGCAGGAAGTTCCCCGTCGCCCTTGTCGACGGGCACCGACTCACCGGTCAGTGCCGACTCGTCGACTCGAAGCCCGGCCGACTCCAGTACACGCAGGTCAGCGGCGACCTTGCCGCCGGCCGCCAGGAGGACAACATCCCCCGGCACCACGTCGGTGGAATCGATCCGGACGACGGAACCGTCACGCAGGACGGACGCCTCGGTGCGGGTCGAGTCGGCAAGTGCCTCGAGGGCCCGGCCGGCCCGCCACTCCTGGATGAAGCCGATCACTGCGTTGACGAGGACCACCGCGAGGATCACGCCAGCGTCCTCGACGCGCCCGATCGCGAGTGTCACGGCGGCCGCCGCGAGCAGGACATAGACCAACGGGCTGTGGAACTGGTGCAGGAACTGCACGACCGGTCCGTGGCGGCGGTTGGGCGGGAGGACGTTGGGGCCGAAGCGGTCGCGACGTTCGAGGACCTCTGCCGGGCTCAGGCCACGATCAGCGTCGGTCTGGAGGAGCAGCAGCACCTCGTGAACCGCACGCTCGTGGTGAGGTCGCGTAACCTCGAGGACCGGGGCCATGCCTCCATGATCCCGCGTCCCGGGGACGGAGTCAGGGGCAGAAGGTCCCGGCTACGGCCGGTAGATCAGCGGCCCGTAGTCACTGGCGCGGGCGGGGGTGTCCAGCAGGCGCCCATCGGGCAGCGGCACGGCGAGCCGGGCCCCGGACTCGTCGACGAACACGACTGCCGACTCCCCGGCCCCTGTCAGCGACAGCACGACCTGTCCGAGGAGCAGGACCTGCTCGTTGGGGGGCAGGGCGCTGAAGGCCGGGCTCAGGGCGACCGCGACCGCGTCGTCGAGCAGAGGGTCGAACTCCGTCGCCGGGGTCGCCTCCGGTGACACGGCCGCGATGACCGCCAGCGGCTGTCCGGTGAGGGGGTCACTGGCGATGGTGCGCAGACCCTGCGCCGCTTGCACCGACGTAGGGCCCACGGCCAGGGCCTGCATGACGTAGTCCGGGTTCGTGCCGACCGGCAGGCTCGATTCGACCGCGACGAGGCCGTCCTCCTGCACAAGCCACAATCGCAGCTTCGGGACGTCCTCCTCGGTGTCGGAGGCTGCCGGTTCCGCGGTGGGGGACGGCAAGGTGGTCACCGACGGCGTCGGGGTCGGGGTCGGGGTCGGTGAGACGACGACGGGATCCGGCAGCACATCCGGGGGGATGGGCTCGGCCGAGGACTGCAGGGAGACCCCGCACGCGGAGACGAGCGCAGCGGCGGCGGCCAGCACGACACCACTCACGGATCGACGGATCACCACAGATGTCATGAGCCCTCCGGGGTGATCGGGAGCTCGGCGACGAAGCGTGCGCCGCCCTGCGGGGAGGTCTCCACCCACAGGTCGCCCTTGAGGACATGCGCCTGCTCGAGGGCGATCGCCAGGCCGAGTCCGGCTCCCTCAGTCCGATGCGCAGCGTTTCCGCGGGCGAACGGCTCGAAGAGACGCTCGCGCAGGGTCTCGTCCACCCCGGGACCGGCATCGTCGACGTTGACGCGTACCTTGTCATCACCGGCCTCGATGACGACGGCGACGACACCTCCGCCGTGGTTGTTCGCGTTGTCGACGAGGTTGCCGATGATGCGCTCGAACCGCCGTGCATCCGTGCGCGCGATGGGCTCGGCCCCGCTGACGATGTCGAGCGGAAGGCCCCGCATCTCGACGACTTCCCAGCACAGGGCGGCGATGTCGGCGTTCTCCCACTGCGGCGGGTCGTCCGAGCCGATGCGGCTGATCTCGAGCAGGTCGAGAAGCATCTTCGACATGCGACGCACCTGATCGGCGAGGACGCCGACGAGGCCGGCCTCGCGCTCGGGCAACCGGTCCGTTCGGGCCTCGAGCAGTTCTGCGGTGCCAAGGGCCGCGGTGACCGGGGAGCGGAGCTCATGGCTGACGTTGCCGCTGAAGCGGCGCTCGCGCGCGATGCGGTTCTGCACGGCTCCGGCCATGTCGTTGAACGACTCGGCGATGGGATCGAGATCACGATCCCCGGTGAGCTCGATGCGGGTCCCGAGCTCACCACCGGCGATGCGACTCGCAGCAGTGCCGAGCCGTCGGACCGGCTGGAGCAGGCGACCGACCGCGGTCGCACCGATGATTGCGCCGATGAGGCCGGCGAAGACGGTCAAGCCCACGAGGGTCCAGCCGCCCCATGTGAGGATCTGGTCCAGGTCCCTGAACGGGAAGACCTCAACGTAGAGGGCACCGGCCGTCGGGATGGCGACGAGGTAGTACGGGTCACCGCCGACTGTCGTGCGCTGCGTTGCGCCACCGTCGATCATCGCGAGGGACAGCAGGTCGTCGGGCAGAGCGTCCGGCGGCACGGTGACACCGGTGGTATACCAGATCCCGTCGACCCGGATGAGCGGCTGGGAGGTGCCGACCGAGGGGATCTGCACGAGGGCCTCACTGGGAGTCAGTCCGGATGAGAGGGCCGCACCCGCAGCGCGTGAGTCGAGGGCCGCGCGGGTGAGGGCCGCGGACTCCCGTTGGTTGACCAGATACCAGGACGCGAAGGCATAGGTGGTGAGCGAGACGGTGCCGCCGACCATCAGTGACAGTACGGCGAAGGCGACCGCGACGCGGGCGCGCAGTCCGAGCTTCATGGGCGGGGTGCCCCGAAGGTCATGCCTTCATCCGGTAGCCGAAGCCGCGCACCGTGGTGAGCAGCGCCGGGTTCGCCGGATCCTCCTCGATCTTGCTGCGGAGTCGGTAGATCAGGTTGTCGACGACGCGTCCGTCGCCAGCGTTGCCATAGCCCCACACCTTGCGCAGCAGGTAGTCGCGGCTCAGCACCCGGCCGCGGGCGCCGATCAGTTCGGCGAGGACGTAGAACTCGATGCGTGACACCGGGATCGGATCACCGTTGCGCAGCACTTCCGCGGAGTCTGTGCGCAGTTCGATGGGGCCGCACACTAGCGCCTGCGGCTGTGGCTCGATCTCCTCCTCGCCCTCACCCGGGTTGGCGCGCCGCAGCTGGGTGCGGATGCGCGCCATGAGTTCCTTGGCGACGAAGGGCTTGGTCACGTAGTCGTCGGCGCCGGCCTCGAGTCCGGCCACGACGTCGTGGCTGTCAGTCTGCGCCGTGACGATGATGATCGGGACCTGGCTGGTCGCCCGCAGGCTGCGCACGAGGTCGAGGCCCTGGATACCGGGAAGGCGGAGGTCCACGAGGACGACGTCGACCTTCTCGTCCATGATGAGAACCAGGCCCTGCTCAGCGGTCCCCGCCTCGAGAACGTGGTAGCCCTCATCCTCAAGGTTCGTCCGCAGGACGAGTCGGATGGCTTCGTCGTCCTCGACGACCAGCACGGTGCGCACCATGACTCCATTCAACCCTGCGTGCTCGGACACCCTGTCGCCACCCTTCTGCACCGGCCTTCCTGCGACACACTAGGAGAATTCCGCGACGGGTGGGGGACACTCGCCGAGCGGCCACTGCCCGTCCGAGTGGCCGCTACGCGCGCCCCCTGCTCCTGACGCGCTCCGCACGCTACGCGCGGACAGCCTCGGCCAGCTCCCGGAACGTCCCCACCAGCAGGTCCATGTCCTCGGTGGTGTGCGCCAGCGAGACCAGCCACTGCTCGTCGAGTCCGGGCGGGGTGAGCACGCCGCGGTTCACACCCCAGAGCCAGCTGAGCTCGGCCATCTCGAAGTCGGTGCGCTTGTAATCGCGGTAGTTGCGCAGCGCCGTCGGCGACCACGTCACCGCACCCTTCACGCCGAAGCCGACGGTGTGCGCCGGAAGCTCGAACTCCGCGATGATGCCATCCAGCGCCTTGAGCGCGCCGTCGTTGATCGCCTCGGCCGAGTCGAGCGCCTCGTGCGTACATACCTGGTCCACGGCAACGGCCGCCGCCATGACGAGCGGGTTGCCGTTGTAGGTGCCGAAGTGCGCCATGCGGTTGTCCTCGACGGCCGCCATGACCTCGGCGGTGCCGCCGAAAGCGGCGAGCGGCAGGCCGCCGCCGATGCTCTTGGCCAGCGTGATGAGGTCGGGCTTGACGCCCAGGCGCTGGGCCGCGCCCGCGTAGCCGGCGGTGAGACCGGTCTTGACCTCGTCGAAGACCAGGAGGACACCGAACTCATCGCATGCCGCACGCACAGCAGCGAGGTAGCCGGCGTCGGGGAGAACGATGCCGATGTTCTCCATCACCGGCTCCATGACGATGGCCGCGATCTCGCCCTTGTGCGCGGTGAGCACCTCGCGCAGGCGGTCGATGTCGTTGTAGGGCACCACATGCACGGTGCCGGCTTCGACGTCGAAGGGGGTGACAGGCGTCGGGGCGTCCTCCGGCCCGGCATCCGCGACGTCGGGCTTCACCGAGACCGAGAGTGCGTCGTAGCCGCCGTGGTAGCCGCCCTCGAGCTTCACGATCGCCTTGCGACCGGTGTAGGCGCGGGCCGTGCGCACGGCGTACATCGTCGACTCGGTACCGGAGTTGGTGAAGCGAAGTCGGTCGAGGCCGAACCGCTGCTGGTAGCGCTCTGCGACCTCCGTCGCGGTCGGCGACGGGGTGACGAAGAGGGTGCCCGTCTTCTCGAGGGCCTCGGTGACCTTCGCGACGACGGTCGGGTTCAGGTGACCGACGAGCATGGCTCCGAAGCCCATGGAGAGATCGAGGAGCTTGCGGTCGTCGACGTCGGTCAGCCACGCGCCGCGCGCCGCGACGATGGAGATCGGGTACGGGTCCCAGTGCTGGAAGGAGGAGGTCACGCCCAGCGGCAGCGACTTGCTGGCCCGGGCGTTGTGCTCACCGGAGCCGGGGGTCGACGTGGTGAAGCGCTCCCACTCCGCCGCCATGAGCGTCGCCACCCGAGCGTGGTCGACGGGGGTCGAGGAGGCGGGCACGTGCCGCCAGGTTGCCGGGTCATTCGGGGTTGGGCCCATGATCACTCCTGAGTGAACTTTTCGTTGTTCCCAGCACCATACAGCCCGAAAAGGTTTCTTGCACCCCCCTTACGCAACGAAATCCGCAGCATGCGTCCTCGTGACGCTGGTCCGAGGGGGGCTCATGACCGTGCTAGCGTCCTCGGCGTGTCACTTCCCCGTCGCCCCTTTGTCGCGCCTTCATCACTGGCGGCTGGCGCGGCGGGTGTCCTGGCCCTGGGCCTCCTGACGGGACCCGCCGCAGTCGCAGAGCCGTCCACCCCGGTCACGACAATCGGTGTCGGGGGCCGTCCCTCCGGTGCCGCGATCTCCCCCGATGGCAGCACCGCCTACATCAGCAATCCCGGGACCGGCACGATCGACATCATCGACCTCGAGGCCGGACAACTGGTCCAGTCGATCGACGTGGCCGCCGGCGTCCAGCCGCCGGTCCTCAACCTCGCCGGCACCCGGCTCTACGCGACCACGCAGGCCGACGCGAACCTGCTGATCATCGACACGGCGGCCGGCTCCGTCCTGAGCCAGGTCAAGGTGGGCACCCAGCCCACGGCCCCGGTGCTGAGCCGCAACGGCAAGTCCCTGTTCATCGCCAACACCGGCAGTGGTGACGTCTCGATCATCGACGTCGCCTCGGGCACGGTGACCCGCACCATCCCGGTCGGCAGCAGGCCTCTGTCTCCAACCCAGGGCACGGGATCCCAGTACGCCCCGCTCGACGGTCTGCTCTTCGTGACCAACGCCGGGGACGAGACCCTGTCGACGATCGACCTGTCCACGGGTCAGCAGGTGGCGGAGGACGGTCTGGGCGGCAGCCCCACGCGCGCGGCGGTGTCACCCTTCCTGGGTGTCATCAATGACATGGTCTACGTATCCGACACCAGTGACGGCACCGTGACGATCCTCGACCAGGAGCGGGGCGGGTCCGCTGCCACCGTGCGCGTCGGCAGTCGCCCCTCCACTCCGGTCGCCAGTGTCGACGGGACCGCACTGTTCGTCGCCAACAACGGCTCCGACTCGGTCTCCGTGATCGACACTGAGCGCTCACCCACGCGCATCACGACGACCATCCCCGTGGGTGACGGTCCGACGACTCCCCTGCTCAGTCCGAACGGACGCATCCTCTTCGTCCCGGCCACCAGCGGTTCGAGCATCACCGCGATCGACACGAGCACCCTGCGGGTCCGCGGGACCTATCTGACCGGCCGCAATCCGGTGAGTCCCGCGCTGTCGCCGGACGCGAAGACCCTCGTCGTCCCCAATTCCGGCAACGGCACCGTCTCGATCATCAACCTCACGGTGCAGGCCCTTCCCTTCCCGCCACGGACAGTGACCATCACTCCGAAGATCGGGCGGGCGACCGCATCGTGGTCGCTGTCGAACGAGGCTGGAGTGACGGGCTACGTGGTGACAGCCCTCCCCGGCGGCCAGACGTGCACGTCCACGGGCAGTCGCTGCACGGTCACCGGGCTCGTGAAGGGTAAGGGGTATCGATTCTCGGTCCAGGCGGCCAACGGCTTCGGAACCGGCGCGGCCACCGTCAGCAATCTCATCCGCATCAAGCGCTAGACAGCCCCGTGCGCGGGGATCAGCCTCGTGCCATCCTTGCGGGATGCAGCTGGTCACCGTCATTCCACTCCTCGCATTAGCCGCCGGCACCCTCACCGCCTGCAGCAGCGCCGCCAATGTGGACGCCTCGTGCGATGTCGCCGGCGTCACCGACGAGGTCGAGCACATCCTCAGCGATTCTGATGCCGAGCTCGGCGAGACGCTGAGCCTGACCTGCGCCGAGGGCTGGTCGGTCGCCACAGTGGTGGTGA
>JAURME010000094.1 GCA_030830865.1 Candidatus Nanopelagicales bacterium
GGCCTCTGGGAGAGATGACCGTCGATGGCCTGCTCAACCTCTGGGATTTCGAGGAGCAGACCGGACTCGTGCTGCCCGAGGGGCCCTACGAAACCGTGGCCGGCTTCCTGATCGCGCGAATGGGACGAGTGCCGCTGCTCGGAGACACCGTGCGCGAGGGATGGCACCTGTTCGAGGTGACGGAGTTGGACGGCCGGCGCGCGTCACGGGTCCGGATCACCACTGTCACCGACAACGCGCCCCGGGACGCCACGAGCACGTCCGGTGATGAGGTGGACGCTCCCTCGTCCTAGCGAAGATGCTGCCGACGGCCCTCAGAGTGAGAAGCCCGGGGGCGTTGCCAAGTGCGGGTGCTGAGCATCGAAGTCCCGAACGGCCCGCAGCGCCCGCAGCCACTCGTAGTACAGCTCCTTGGCGGAGACCAGTTCGATGCCTTCCTGCCAGAGACGATTGAGGCCGTTGCGGTGACCTTCGCCGGCTGAGTAGACGGCGTCATGGACGACGATGACCCGCAGGCCAGCACTCCCCCACCCCATCGCCGAGTGCGCGACGCAGACGTCCGTCTCCGTCCCCACGACAACGACCGTGCCCCGGCCGTGACCGCGAACGGCAGCATCGATCTCCGGGTTGTCATCAGCCCCGAAGACGACCTTGTCGAACACCGGGGCACCGCCCGGCAGAGCGGCGGAAATCTCCGAGGCCGTCGGGCCGTTCGTGGCGGCGTCCTCCTCGGTCACGATGGTCGGAACCTCTAGCGCCGCAGCGACTCCGGCCACCCAGGCGCAGCGCTCCAGTGCGGCCGCATGAGCCTGTCGATCGACATCAGTGCGCTCGGGACCGTAGAAGCCCGGTTGGGCGTCGATGATCACGAGGACGCAGTCGTCGCGGTTCACATGGGGCATGCGATCAGGCTAGCGATCCGCCTACGACAGGACCCCGCTCCCGGATGGGAGCGGGGTCCTGGTGGGCCAGTGACTAGGCCATGGCCTTCTGGAGGTTCTCGTCGATCGACGCGAGGAACTCCTGAGTGGTCTGCCACGGCTGCTCCCTGCTGATGAGCAGCGCGAGGTCCTTGGTCATCTTGCCCTCCTCGACAGTCTGGATGCAGACCTGCTCGAGGGTGCGGGCGAACTCGCTGACCGCGGGGGTGTTGTCGAGCTTGCCGCGGTGCTCGAGGCCGCGCGTCCAGGCGAAGATCGACGCGACCGGGTTGGTCGAGGTCGGGTTGCCCTTCTGGTGCTCGCGGTAGTGGCGGGTGACGGTGCCGTGGGCGGCCTCCGCCTCGACCGTGCGGCCGTCCGGAGTCATGAGCACGGAGGTCATCAGGCCCAGGGAGCCGAAGCCCTGCGCGACGGTGTCGGACTGCACGTCGCCGTCGTAGTTCTTGCATGCCCAGATGTAGCCGCCCTCCCACTTCATGGCCGCAGCGACCATGTCGTCGATAAGACGGTGCTCGTACGTGATGCCGGCTGCCTCGAACTCGCCCTTGAACTCGGTCTCGAAGATCTCAGCGAAGATGTCCTTGAAGCGGCCGTCGTAGGCCTTGAGGATCGTGTTCTTGGTCGACATGTAGACGGGGTAGTTGCGGGCGAGGCCGTAGCGGAACGACGCACGCGCGAAGTCGCGGATGGACTCGTCGAGGTTGTACATGCCCATGGCGACGCCACCGGCCGGGAAGTCGAAGACGTTGAACTCCATCGGCTCGGAGCCATCCTCCGGGGTGAACGTCATCGTCAGCGTGCCCGCCGAGGGGACCTTGAAGTCCGTTGCGCGGTACTGGTCGCCGAACGCATGACGGCCGATGATGATCGGCTTGGTCCACGTCGGGACGAGGCGCGGGATGTTGTTGATGATGATCGGCTCTCGGAAGATGACGCCACCGAGGATGTTGCGGATCGTGCCGTTCGGCGACTTCCACATCTTCTTCAGGCCGAACTCCTCCACGCGGGCCTCGTCCGGCGTGATGGTGGCGCACTTGACTCCGACGCCGTACTTCTGGATCGCGTGGGCCGCGTCGATCGTGACCTGGTCGTCGGTCTCGTCGCGGTACTCCATGCCGAGGTCGTAGTACTTCAGGTCGACGTCGAGGTACTTCAGGATCAGCTCGTCCTTGATGAACTGCCAGATGATCCGGGTCATCTCGTCGCCGTCGAGCTCGACGACCGGGTTCTCAACCTTGATCTTCGCCATGCGCGTGTTCTCTCCTAGGTCTGTAGAGCTCAGAGGTCCTTGACGTCGGCCTGCTTGGCCTTGACGGCCTCGTAGGCCTCGCCGAGCAGCGCACGCTCGGCCTCGGTCAGCGGGGTCTCGAGCACCTTCTTGATGCCCTCCTTGCCGATCTCGGCCTCGACGCCGAGGTAGGCGCCGGACAGGCCGTACTCACCGTCGACCCAGGCGCACACCGGCATGACGGCGCCCGAGTCCTCGTGCACGGCGCGGGCCATGCGGGCGGCCGCCGCGGACGGGGCGTAGTAGGCCGAGCCGGTCTTGAGCAGGCCGACGATCTCGGCGCCACCGTTGCGGGTGCGCTCGACGAGCTCGGTGATCTCGTCCTGGGACAGGATGTCGCCCAGGGGCTTGCCATCGACGACGCAGGCCGATGCGACGGGCACCATGGTGTCGCCGTGCGAGCCCAGGGTGAGCGTGGTGACCGAGGCGACGGGCACGTCGAGCTTCTCGGCAACGAAGTGCGTGAAGCGCGCGGTGTCGAGCATGCCGGCCTGCCCGATCACGCGATGGTGCGGGAAGCCCGTGACGATCTGTGCCAGCGCGGTCATCTCGTCGAGCGGGTTCGCGACGTTGATGACGACGCAGTCGGGCGCGTACTTGGCGACGTTCTCGGCGACCTGGCGCATGATCTTGGCGTTGGTCTCGATGAGGTCCATGCGGCTCATGCCGGGCTTGCGCGGCAGGCCTGCGGTGATGACGACGATCTCCGACCCGGCAATGGCCTCGTAGCCGTCACCGTTCGGGCCCGTCGTCTGGCCGACCATCTTGGTCTCGTAGCCCTCGACCCAGCGGGACTGGTTGATGTCGAGCGCGATGCCCTCGGGCTTGCCCTCGATGACGTCGGTCAGGACGACCGTCTCGAAGATGTCGTACTCGGCGAGCCGCAGCGCGGTCGTCGATCCGTAGAAACCAGCTCCGATGACGGAGACCTTGCCACTGCGAGCCATGAAAGTGCCTTCCAGATGCGGGACGTGAGGAGAAATCTCGACGTCAAGATATCGCAGCGCATCGGATCAGGATTGCCCGAGTACCCCGGCGAGACCTACGCCACACGTCCTCAGCCTGATGGCACCGCGCCCGGGACGGCCGTGACGATTCCTGGCAGCACATCCGGGTTCGCCAGCGCGCCTAGGCCCTTCACCGGCCGGCCGTGGACGGCCTCCCGTGCAGCGACTTCCGAGATCTTCCCGGTCTGGGTGCGGGGAAGGTCCTCCACGGCGACGATCACGGATGGCACGTGCCGGGGCGAGCACGCGTGCCGGATCGCCGCGCGGATCGACCGATCGGTGTCCTCGTCCAGCACCGCGTCGGCTGCGAGTGTGACCAGCAGGACGATCCGGGTGTCGCCCTCCCATTCCTGCCCGAAGGCCAGGGAGTCGACGACGGCCGGATGGTCGGCCAGCGCGGCGTAGATCTCCGCCGTGCCAATCCGCACGCCCCCAACGTTCAGGGTGGCATCGGAGCGCCCGAGGATGGCCACGCCGCCGTTCTCGGTGCGGACCGCTCGATCTCCGTGCACCCACACTCCGGGCCAGGTGGCGAAGTATGTGGCGCGCAGGCGCTCA
>JAURME010000095.1 GCA_030830865.1 Candidatus Nanopelagicales bacterium
ACCGAGGTTCCCTCGGTCCTCCTGGTTCCCCAGGCCATCTACGCCGACACTGTGAAGGACGTCATCGCTGATGGCTTCACCACAGCGGAGAACGTCTGCGCCACAGACGAGCTCAAGGCCAAGTGCGCCGAGTACGGCATCCAGTAAGGCTCCCTCGCTGGCTCTAAGTCAGCACACGAAGAAGGGTGGGGGCGGACCACGGTTCGTCCCCACCCTTCTTCAAGGAACTCCTGCAATCTCGCCCCACCCTCGCACCGCCTACGCCAAGGTGAATCCATGACTTCAGACGCACCACTCCTGCAACTGCGCGGCATCAACAAGAGTTTCGGCGCGGTAGGCGTTCTCCACGGGGTCGACCTCGATGTCTGGGCCGGTCAGGTGACTGCGCTGGTTGGTGACAATGGCGCCGGCAAGTCCACCCTGATCAAGGGCATCGCCGGCATCTACTCCTTCGACAACGGTGAGTACCTGTTCGAGGGCAAGCCCGCACAGGTCCACGACCCGAAGGACGCCAACTCCCTCGGCATCGAGGTCGTCTACCAGGACCTCGCTCTCTGCGACAACCTCGATGTCGTCCATAACATGTTCCTCGGCCGCGAGGAGACCAGGTCCGCGACCCTCGATGAGATCGAGATGGAGAAGCGGGCGACGGACACCCTGGCCGGGCTCTCGGTTCGCACGCTGAAGTCGGTGCGACAGCAGGTGTCGAGTCTCTCGGGCGGGCAGCGGCAGACGGTCGCGATCGCCCGCGCCGTCCTGTGGAACTCAAAACTGGTCATCCTCGATGAGCCGACGGCGGCCCTGGGCGTCGCTCAGACCGAGCAGGTCCTGAACCTCGTGCGGCGACTGGCAGACAACGGCCTGGGCGTCATCCTCATCTCCCACAACATCAATGACGTCATGCAGGTCGCCGACAACATCGCCTGTCTCTACCTCGGGCAGATGGCGGCCCAGATCCCGACCAGCGACGTGAACCACAGCAACGTCGTCGAACTCATCACCACCGGTCGCTCAGGTGACATCGGAATCCAGATCGTCGACGAGGTCACCGGAGGTGCCGCATGAGCACGCATCAGACGACGGACGTCGACATCCCGGAGGCGGGTGACCGCGGGGGCATCGGCCAGGCGATCGGCGACTACACGAACCGGGTCAGAGGCGGTGACGTCGGCTCCCTGCCGGCGGTCCTGGGCCTCGTCGTCCTCTTCGCGATCTTCAGCATCATGCGTCCGGAGACCTTCTTCTCCATCTTCAACTTCGCCAACCTGCTCAACCAGTCGGCCGCGATCATCGTGCTGGCCATGGGTCTGGTGTTCGTCCTGCTGCTCGGCGAGATCGACCTGTCCGCCGGCTTCACCGCGGGCACGTCAGCCGCCGTCCTCGCGGTCGCGCTGGCCTCATGGGGCCTCCCCTGGCCCCTGGCCCTCCTGATCGGTCTGCTCACCGGCACGGTCATCGGCCTGTTCATCGGCACGCTGGTCGCGCGTCTGGGCATCCCGTCGTTCGTCGTCACCCTCGCGATGTTCCTCGCCCTGCAGGGCGTCATGCTCCTCATCATCGGTGAGGGTGGCACGATCCGGCTGCGCAGCGACTTCCTCCTCGCGATCATGAACCAGAACATGCCGCTGTGGGCCGGGTGGGTGCTCTGGGCGCTGATCGTCGCGGGCTACGCGTGGACCTCCTGGCGTGCCATCAGCGGCCGTCGGAAGGCCGGATTGAAGTCGACGGCCACGTCGGTCTGGGCTGCCAAGACGGTCACCCTTGCGGTGATCTTCGGCGTGACGGTGTTCCTGCTGAACCAGGAGCGCCAGATCATGCGACCGGGCAAGGAGGCCTGTCCGCTCGAGGGTGACGCCCCGGTGGGCTGCATCCCGGTGATCCAGGGCGTGCCCTGGGCAGTGCTCGTGATCCTCGTTCTCGTCGTCGTGCTCACGTTCGTCCTCGGACGCACCCCCTTCGGGCGCCATGTCTACGCCGTCGGTGGCAACGCGGAGGCGTCCCGTCGCGCAGGCATCAACGTCAAGATGATCAAGATCTACTGCTTCATGATCGGCTCGACACTGGCAGCTGTCGCCGGCGTCCTGCTGGCCTCGAGGGACAACTCAGTCTCCCCGACCACAGGCGGCGCCCAGACCCTGCTCTTCGCCGTCGGCGCGGCGGTGATCGGCGGCACCAGCCTCTTCGGCGGCAAGGGCAAGGTCATGGACGCGGTGATCGGTGGTCTCGTCATCGCCGTGATCGCGAACGGCCTGCCATTGATCACGCAGCAGTCGGGCATCCAGTTCGTCGTCACCGGCTTCGTCCTCCTCATCGCTGCGAGCGTGGATGCGATCTCCCGCAAGCGCGCCGCCGCGGGATAGCGAAGATCGGAGAACGTTGATGGCCACGCGCATGGCGTCCACGCAGGACGATCTGCGGCGACTCAACCGTGCCCGGCTGCTGCGCCACCTCCATGAGCGCGGGTCCGCCCGGCGATCGGACCTCGTTGCGGTGAGTGGGCTGAATCGGAGCACCGTCGGTGTCCTGGTGTCCGAGCTGTCCGACGCAGGTCTGGTCGTGGAAGCGGCAGGGGCTCCGGGCCAGGTGGGTCGACCCTCCCTTCTGGTGGCCCCGGTGCAGACTTCTGCCGTTGTCGTCGCCTTCGATCTCCGCGTCGACTGCACCATCGTCGCGCTCGTGGGTCTTGGGGGCCACGAACTGTGGCGTCGCGAGCAGAGCCACAAGCGCGCGAAGTACACCCCGGCTTCCGCGGTAAAGAACATCGTCTCGCTCACCCGTCAGGCCCTGGATCAGGCTCCGAACGACGCCGTCTGGGTGGGCATCGGAATCGGCGTCCCCGGCGTGGTGGATCACGATGACGGCCTCGTTCGGCAGGCCCCCAACCTGGGCTGGTCCGATGTTCCCCTAGGTGATCTCGTGCGCAGCGCGCTCGTCGAGGAGTTCGGAGAAGCCCCGTACCTCGCCATCGGCAACGACGCGGACCTGGGTGCGGTCGCGGAGCATGTGCGCGGCGTCGGAGCCGATCACAGCAACCTGATCTTCCTCTCCGGTGAGGTCGGCATCGGTGGCGGCGTCATCATCGACGGCCGGCCCATGCTGGGTGCCGGAGGCTTCGGCGGAGAGGTCGGCCACATGGTCGTCCATCCTGGGGGATCTGCCTGCCGGTGCGGTGCCCGCGGGTGCTGGGAGACGGAGATCGGCAGCGACGCGCTCGTCCGCGCCGTCGACCGTGCCAACGGGATGGAGACGATCGAGGAGGTCATCGCCGCGGCGATGGCCGGTGAGGCGCGGGCCCGGGCAGCCGTCGATCAGGCCGGTGAGTGGCTCGGACTCGGACTCGCGAATCTGGTGAACCTGTTCAACCCCGAGGTGATCGTCCTGGGCGGGCACCTGCGACTGCTCCTTCCGCTGGTCGAGGCCCAGGTCCGAGAACAGGTCAGCCACGCTCTCTCGGCGGCCCGCGATCAGGTCCGGCTGGAGATCCCCGCCCTGGACGCTGACAGCACCCTCATCGGTGCCTCGGAGATCGCCTTCGATCGCCTGCTGGCCGATCCGATCACGGTGGTGACGGAGCCCTACCACGCGACCGCCTCCTGAGCAGCGCACCGAAGTCGGCGTGATCACCCTCGTCGTGATGGACGTCGAGGTCACCGTCGACCCCTCCCTCGGTGGACGGGCGGTGTCCTGGCGCGTGGCGGGTGAGGAACTGCTTCACCGGCAGGGGGATGACCCGATCGAGTTCGGGATGTATCCGATGGCCCCGTGGGCCGGTCGGATCCGAGGCAACGAGGTCATCGGGCCGGACGGTCCCCGGGAGCTACCGGCGACCTATGGGCCATGGGCCCTGCACGGCACTGTGCTGGATCAGGCCCTGACCGTCGTGGAGCGGGTCGAGGATCCTGAACGTCAGGCGGTGGTGATGGAGACAACGCACCACGCGTCGTGGCCCTGGCCGCTGACCGCCCGCGTCTCGTGGACTCTCGAGGCGCGAGTCCTGACGACGGAGATCGCACTGGTCAGCCCGGTCGACGGATCACCGGTCGTGACGGGCTGGCACCCGTGGTTCCGGCGGAAGGTCTCCGGGAGCCGCGGCGAGTGGTCACTCGAGGCACCGCGCCTGTTGCGTCGCGGCGACGATGCCCTACCCCTTGAACTGATGGCCGGCGTCGGCACCGGGCCCTTCGATGACGCGTTCTGGGTGCCGTCGGGCCGGGCGTCGATCCACTGGCCCGGACAGCTCGGCATCGACGTGGTCACCGAGGGCGCCTGGTACGTCGTCTACGACGAACGACCCGAGGCCATCTGCCTGGAGCCGCAGTCCGGGCCGCCGGACGGTCTCGATGACCATCCGTGGCACACCGCTGAGCGGCTCGCGGCCGGTGAGCCACGCTCGTGGCGCACGACGTGGACTATGCGTGGCCTGCGGGAGGGTCGAGGGTGACGGTGGCTCCCGTGGCACCGGACTCGCGCGCAGCATCCATCACCCGCATGGACTGGATGACGTCCGAGATCAGCACCGGCGGGGGAGCATCGCCACGCACGGCGGCGGCCACCTCGCGGTAGAAGGAGGGCCAGTCCCCGCGCTCCATAGGCACCCGGGTCTCGGTGACCACGCTGTCGTCGTCGAAGACGCGCAGGGTCGCGTCCGTGCCGACGGGTTCGGCACCCCAGTCGCCTCCCGGCGTGACTCCGGTGCGGAGGACGTCCTCTTGGGTGTCCGTCGCGTGCACGCGCAGCCCGCCGTGTGTGCCCAGCAGGGTGATGCGCGGATCTCCGAACGCCGCCACCTGGCTGACGGTCACGATGCTGATGGCCCCGGAGTCGTGGGTCAGCAGCATGACGACGTCATCGTCCGTGGGATCGAGCGGCCGGACGGAACGGACCGACGCCGACACCCGCGTCACGGGGCCCATGAGGGCCAGTGCCTGATCGATGGCGTGGGCTCCGAGGTCGTAGAGCATCCCGCCGAGGTCCACCGGATCGGCGGACCCGCGCCAGCCGGCCTTGGGGACGACCCGCATGCGGTCGATGTGCGACTCGAGGCGATGGATCATGCCGAGCGCACCGCTGTGAGCGATCCTGCTGGCGGTGAGGAAGTCGCTGTCCCAGCGACGGTTCTGGAAGGGGACGAGGAGTCGCCCCTGCTCATCGGCGAGTGCAGCGAGGGCTGCCGCCTCCTGAGCGTTCGCTGCGACGGGCTTGTCGAGCACCACGTGGCAGCCGGCTCGGAGGGCCTGCTCGGTGAACGGCACGTGGGTCACGTTGGGGGTGCCGACGGCGACGAGATCGAAGCCCTGCTCGAGGGCCGCGTCGAGGGAGGAGAACACCTCGACCTGCGGATACCGTTCGCGGGCTTGGATCGTGCGCTCGGCGTTCGACGTGACGATGCCGTCGAGCGACAGTCCCGGCTCAGCGCTGATCAGCGGAGCGTGGAAGACGCGGCCGGCGAGTCCGTATCCGACGACGAGCGTCGACAGTGAGGTCATGACGGCAGTCAACCATCTGGGGGTGTACTCGGCCGGTCAGCTAGGAAGATCAGCTAGTCCTCGAACCACCGCGGTGAGCCAGTACGTGCAGGGAACAGGCGTTCGCGCCAGATGACCATGCGCGGCTCACCGCGGTGGTTCGCGTTGAGGGCCCGGCCGAGGGCCGCGCTGATGGCGGAGACATCCGGCACCTCCTCGACCGTGATGCCGAAGGCCGCACCCAGGCTCGTCCACTCCGGGGTCACGAGATCGACCCCTCGCTCGGAGTGCCCGAAGACCTGCTGGTCGAACCGGAGCATCCCGTAGCCGCCGTCATCGACGATGAGCAGTGTGATCGGCAGTGACTCCTGGGCGTAGGTGGCCAGCTCCCCGAGCGCGAACATCGGGCCACCGTCACCGCAGATCGCGAGAGTGGGGATGCCGGCTGAGGCCGGGCCGATCGCCGCGGGCAGGGCGTAGCCCAGCGTGCCCCAGCCGACCGGATACTGCAGCCGCCGTGGCCTCGGCTGGGAGCTGTAGCCGCCGTACCAGTAGGCGCCCACCGCCATGTCGCACAGCGTCGCTCCCTCGATCGGCCAGCCGGCCTCGATCTGGTCCACGAACGCGACGGCCGGTGCGGTGCGCGGATCGGCTGCGAGGCGGTCCATGACGGTACGGCGCATGCCGGACACATCGACCCACGGATCTCGCGGCGCGACACCGGTGGCGTCCAGGGCCTCGCCGAGGTCGTCGAGTGTCGCAGCGACATCGGCACGGATGAGGCAGTCCCAGTTCACCGTCTGGGCGATGAGGCTGCCGAGGGTGACCGCGGCCCTGCGGTCGGGAATCTCCATGCGCCAGTTCTTGGTGTTCATGCCGTCGAACGACGAGCCGAGGACGAGCAGGAGGTCGGCGTCCGCCATCAGGGCACCGACCTCGGGCTCGTGCACCGGGACGTCCGCGAGAAGGGGGTCGCCGGCCATCAGGCCGCGTCCGGCATAGCTCGTGACGACCGGAGAACCGAGTCGATGGGCCAATGCTCGAAGGGCGTCGTCGGCATCGGCGGCGACGACCCCGCCCCCGGCCCAGATGACGATGCGCGCCGAACTCGCGATCAGCTCGGCCAGGACCGAGACCTCGTGGGGATCCGGGGTGGGTGCCGGCAGTCGCGGGATGTGGGGGATCGAGGCGGTCCACGGCTCGTTGAGGACGTCGGTGGGAATGCCGATGTAGCTGCCCGTGGCCGGTGGGCCCCAGGCATCGCGCAGGGCGAGGACGGTCGAGGCGATGGCGTCCTGCCGCGTGCGAGCGCGACGGGCGGGGGCCCCGAAGGCCTCGAACAGGGCACCCTGATCGGCCATCTCGTGGAGGATCCCGCGTGGCCCACCGGTGGAGCGAAGGCCGTAGTTGACCTCGCTGGCGAAGACCAGGACGGGAGAGCCGCTCACATACGCCTCGCCGAACGCCGCGACTGCGTTGGCCGCCCCCGGACCGCTGGTGAGCAGGGCGGCCGAGAGCTCGCCCGTCGCCCGGTACAGCCCGTCGGATGCGTAGGCCGCCGCCTGTTCGTGACGCACTCCGACGATCTGCGGAAGGTCGTCTCCGTCGGCGTCCCAGAACGGCAGGTTGTGAACCCCCGGAATGCCGAATGTTCGACGGACCCCATGGCGGCCGAGCAGCTCGAGGATGGCCGACGCGACCGTGGGGTCCGCTCCCATCAGGCGCGAGCCTCGAACATGCCGAGCAGTGCGGCGATGCCCAGCACGCTGCGCGGCTCATAGGCCGCACGCCACAGGCCCCCGTGATTGGCGGCCTGGGCGAACAGGTCCATCGGGTTGGCGAGGGGCGTCGCCGGATTCGCTGCGGCCGCGGGATTGCGCAGGTCATGGACGAGCAGGGCGGCCATGAGAGTGGTCGAGGTGGCCGGCTCGAACACCTCGACGCCGAACCTTCCGGCTCCGGCATAGGCCGCCGACAGTGCGCGGTTCTTGAGGACCGAGTGCGTGCGAGTGGCCGGCGCGAGGTTGAGAGATACCGGAATGCCGTCGGCTCTGGCCACGAGCGCTCGCCAGCGCTGGAGCCGCTTGGCGAGCGCGTAGTTGGGCCCCTGCTGCGGCACTAGTGAGTCGTTGATGCCGAACACGAGGCCGTCGTCGGCCGTGTAGGTGCTTCGGTAGTTCGGCTCGAACTGCTTGAGCAGGCGCAGGGGAGTCTGGAACAGGCCGCCGATACCACGGGACTCCCAGCGCCGCTGGGACTCCTCGACTGCGGCAAGCGGAACCATGAACACGTCCGTGGGGGTGGCCAGGTAGGCGAGGGTGATGTCATCGCGTGTAGAGGTGAGCTCGGTGACGAGGGCATCGGATGCCATCGACAGCAGGACGTGCGCGGCACCGTCGGCGTAGGCGTACATTCCGACGACGAACGGCTGCTCGATCTCGCGCAGCCAGGTGAGGATCTCGGGCGTCTGACGCAGCAGGTCCGCACCCGCGCCGTCGGCGACCGTCAGGTCGTCCTCGGGATGGACATGGCCACCGACGACGAAGGGCGGCTGCCCGTCGGCGTCCAGACCGACCGGGATCCGCAGGGATCCGGCGGTGTTGCGCGTGGTGGCGATGAGCCGCTGCCAGATCTCCGGCCGCGGCAGGTCGACCGCGTGGACCCTGGCGCCCCAGCGGAGAAGTGACCGGGTGGGGGCCAGCTCGGCGCCGGCACCGAGGACGGCGATGTCCACATCGCGCAGATCCAGCCAGTCGGGGTTGGCGACGAGGAGCTCGATCGCCTCCCCGAAGCCCGGTTCGGCGATCCCCTTCATGATCCAGGTCTCGACCTGGCGCCGCAGATCGTCGCCGAACAGGCGCCGGCCCCGGTAAGGAAGCGTCAGCATCTGCTCGCGCTGGGCGACGCCCTGCACGCTGACACTTCCGAAGCGACGCTGCGTGAACGTGCGCATCGCCTCCCAAAGGGGCATCTGCTCCCCGTCGCGGGAGAAGACGAACCGCCGGTGGGCGGATTCGAGACCGTCGCGGGAGACCGACAGTGCAGCATCACCGTCGAGCGCGGACGCGAGTGAGATCTCGCGCAGCGGACCGATGTAGCCGCCTCGCCAGTCGGACGTGTGCTCGATATGCGCGGCGATCGCGGGGTCGACGTTGCGGATGCAGTCGGCGAAGATCGCTCGTCCGGTGGCGCTCGTGCTGCGTCGGCCGTCGCCACCCTCGGGGAAGGCGACGCCGTCGACGGAGTCACCGACCGGGTCTGCCATGACCGGAGGTTAGCAATCGGCCCTGGCGGCGATCTCCTTGCGATAGGGAACGAGGTCCTGTGTTCGGTCGACACCGACGACGCCGACGAGTCCGCGGTCGTCGTGGTACTCCACGATGCACGGTCCGTCGACATCACCATCGGCAACTCGCGTGCTCGTCGCCAGTCCGGGAAGCCCGAAGGACTGGATCTTGTGGTCGTACTGGTCGGACCAGAACGACGGCATGGCGGTGAACGGTCCTCGGTCCGGCTCCTCGCCGGCGAGCAGCGCGGCGAGCGTGGCGCCCGCGCGGCGACCCGTCTCCGTCGGGATGTTCCAGTGCTCGATGCGCCGGGCCACGGGGCCGAACAGCGCGTCGGGATGACGTGCGACGTCACCCACGGCGACGACGTTCGCTCCGGCCTCGTTGCTCACCTGCATCGCACTGTCGACGAGGACGCCGTCGCTGAGGTCGAGTCCGTTCCCCTCGAGCCACTCGACGTTCGGCACGCTGCCGACCGCCTCGATGACGATGTCCGCGGGGAGCTCGGTGCCGTCGCTCAGCGTGGCCGAGCGGACACGGTCATCCCCGTGGAAGGCCTCGATGCTCTGCCCCAGGTGGAAGTGCACGCCCTGGTCCTCGTGCCGCCGGCGCATCGCGGCGCCGAGCTCTGCTCCCAGGGGGCGGATCATGGGCTGCTCGTCCAGGGCCACGACGGTTGCCTCAGCGCCGAGCTTCCGGGCGGTGGCGGCGGCCTCGCAGCCGATGAACCCGGCGCCCAGGATGAGGACGCGCGCATCCGGGGTCAGCCGGTCGCGGACGGCCCGTGCCTCCTCGATCGTCCGCAGGCAGGTTCGCCCGTCCTTCGGGCCCGGGATCGGCAGGCGGCGGGGCCGGATGCCGGAGGCGATCACCAGGCCGTCGAACGGCAGCACGGTTCCGTCGGCGAGGGTCACCGTCCGTGCCGACAGGTCGCTCGCCACCGCTGCGTTGCCCAGGATCCACTCGACGTCGTCCAGGGATTCGCGTCGGCGGAACAGCAGTCCGTCGACGTCGACGCCGCCGAGCAGTGCCTCCTTGGAGAGCGGAGGCCTGTTGTACGGGTGGTGCGGCTCGTCACCGACGATCGTGATGGCGCCCGTGTAGCCCTTCGCCCGCAGTGTCTCTGCGGCTCGCAGGCCTCCGAGACCCGCCCCGACGATGACGACGCCCATGGGCCTACTCGACCGTGATGGCCTGCATGGGGCAGACGTCCGCTGCGCTCTCCACTGCCTCGCGCCGGCTGTCGTCCGCCTCGGTCGAGTAGACGAGCTTCCCGGCGTCATCGAGCTGGAAGACATCATCAGCTTCGAAGCAGCACTGCCCGTAGTGCTGGCACTTGTCCATGTCCACATGGATTCGCACGGTCATGCCTTCTCCTCGACAGTCGATGGGTACAGATCCTTGGACGGCGTTCGGATCCCGCGGAACTCCCAGTCCCCGCCCTTCGCGGTGGAGATGACCTCCTCGCTCTCGCTGGGCTGGGCGCCGACGTCGTCGCGGATCGGCACGGGTCCCTGCACGATGGTGTTGGTCAGCATCCCGAGTCCCTCGACCTCGACGGAGACGACGTCGCCGGGGTAGACGGTCCGGGAGTTCGCGGGCGTGCCGGAGAACAGGAGGTCACCGGGCGACAGTGTGATGGTGCGAGCGATGTCCGCGACGAGGTAGTGCATGTCCCATTCCATCTCGTCGGTGTTGCCGTCCTGCTTGACCTCACCGTTGACGATGGTGCGGATCTGCTTGCCCCGGAAGTCCCAGTCGGTGATGAGTCCGGGTCCCACGGGGGCGAGGGTGTCAGCACCCTTCACCCGCAGCATCGATCCTGCGTCGGTGTCGCGGAAGTCGTGGAGTCCGTAGTCGTTGCCCACCGTGTACCCGGCGATGTAGTCGCCGGCCTCGGTGGGCGACACGTTCCGGCACGTGCGGCCGATGACGATGACGATCTCGCCCTCGTAGTTCAGCCACTTGCATCGGTCGGGCCGCACGACGGCGCCCTTGTGGGAGTTGAGGGCCGTGATCGGCTTGTGGAAGTAGGTGGGCGCCGCCGGCAGCTTGGTCATGAACTCGCGGGTGCGCGACTCGTAGTTCAGGTGCACCGCGATGATCTTGGTGGGTTCGGTGGGAGGAAGGTGGATGGCCTCGTCGATCCCGACGGACCTGCCGTCCGGGGCGACGAGTTCCTCCCCATGGCGCGTGGTCAGGACCGGTGCGCCCTCCAGGAGGATGCGTCGATACTCGGTCATGCGGGGGTCCCCTCTCGCATCCATCCGGACTCGGGTCGCTCGAACCAGACGTGCACCTGGCTGGTGCCGATGGCATTCTCGTAGTCGGAGATCTGCCGACCGGGGGCGCAGAAGTCGGTCTCGCCCAGAGCGGCGGCCATCATGAGGTAGTGGGCGAACATGCCCTCGGGCCGTACCGTCAGGAACTCGGGCATGGTCTCAAGGACACGGTCGTGACGCCCTTCGGCGAACCACGCCAGCCGCTCCAGATCCATGTCGCGAGCACGGTCGCTGTGGATCCACCGCGGATCAGACTGCTCCACCTCCGGCCGGGTCCTGATCTCCCTGAGCCTGTAGAAGGTGTGGGAGAGGGATCCGGTGGCGAGGATGATCACCCTGCGGTCGACGTCCTCGATC
>JAURME010000096.1 GCA_030830865.1 Candidatus Nanopelagicales bacterium
ATGGATCCGCAGCGACCGGTCAACGACCACGGGTACACGCACTTCTGCCTGGACGTCACGGACATCGATACCGAGTACGAGCGACTGTCGGCGGCCGGGATGACCTTCCACTGCCCGCCTCCGCCCTCGGCGAAGCAGGGCCCGGGGGCGCAGCGATCGACCTACGGACGCGACCCCGACGGGAACGTCATCGAACTCCAGGAACTGCTGGACCCAGAACACCCGCTGTCGATCTTTCCCGGCGTGTAATTCGATCGTGAAATAGGAAACAGGACCCGCCGGAGATCCGGCGGGTCCTGTTCCGTGTGACCAGATGTGCTCGTCAGCTGCAGCCCGAGGTGCTCCCGCAGCCCTCGCACACGTAGCACGAGCCGGACGGGCGCATCTTGATGCCGCAGGTCATGCACAGCGGAGCATCAGAGGCGGTTCCGGTGATCTCCTCCAGCAGTTCAGCGCTGGAGCGCGCGGTGCTGACCTTCGGAGCGGCCGGTGCTTCCTCGACCACGGCCTCCACCACGGTCTCGTCCTCTCCGGATTCCTCGATGGCGAGATCCACTGAGGCGGGGGCTCCGTAGGACTGCGCCACCGTCGCCGCGCGCTCGTCGGCGGTGAAGATGCCCAGCGCCTCACGCTTCTCGTACGGCAGGTAGTCCAGGGCCAGGCGACGGAAGATGTAGTCCATGATCGACTGGCTCATCCGGATGTCGGGATCGTCGGTCATGCCCGCCGGCTCGAACCGCATGTTCACGAACTTGCTGACGAAGGCCTCCAGCGGCACGCCGTACTGCAGCGCGATGCTGATGGCGATCGAGAACGCATCCATGACACCGGCCAGGGTCGAGCCCTGCTTGCCGAGCTTGAGGAAGACCTCACCGAGACCGTCGTCCGGGTAGGAGCCAGCGGTCATGTAGCCCTCGGCTCCGGCCACGGAGAACGAGGTGGTGCGGCTCGGGCGCGTCTTCGGCAGGCGCTTGCGCACCGGCTGGCCCGCGAGCGCCGCCTGCACGGCCTCGGCAGTGGTGTCGACGAGCTCGTCGGCCTTCTTGGCCTTGGCATCGCTGAGCGGCTGGCCCACCTTGCAGTTGTCGCGGTAGATGGCCAGCGCCTTGACGCCGAGCTTCCACGCCTCGAAGTAGATCTCCTCGACCTCCTCGACCGTCGCCGTCTCCGGCATGTTCACGGTCTTGGAGATGGCGCCGGAGATGAACGGCTGGACGGCCGCCATCATCCGCACGTGGCCCATCGGGGTGATCGCCCGCTGGCCCATCGCGGTGTCGAAGATGCTGTAGTGCTCGGGCTTGAGGCCCGGTGCGTCGACGACGTGACCGTTCTCGCCGATGTATTCGACGATCGCCTCGACGGTCTCCTCGGTGTAGCCGAGGCGACGGAGGGCCCGCGGGATCGTCTGGTTGACGATCTGCATCGAGCCGCCACCGACGAGCTTCTTGAACTTCACCAGGGAGAAGTCCGGCTCGATGCCGGTGGTGTCGCAGTCCATCATGAAGCCGATGGTTCCCGTCGGAGCGAGCACGGACGCCTGGGCATTGCGCCAGCCGTTCTTCTCGCCGATCTTGAGCCCGGCCTCCCACTGCTTCTCGGCGAGCCGCAGGACGTCGCCGTCGAGGCTGCCGACCGTGCGGATGTTGTCGTTCGCCGCGGCATGCTTGCGCATGACGCGCTTGTGGGCGGACTCATTGCGGGCATAGCCCTCGTACGGGCCGACGATGCCCGCCAGCTCGGCGCTGCGCTTGTAGGCGGTGCCGGTCATCAGGCTCGTGATCGCGGCCGCGAAGGAGCGGCCGGCGTCGGAGTCGTAGGGCAGGCCGGTCGCCATCAACAGGGCGCCGAGGTTGGCGTAGCCGATGCCGAGCTGGCGGTAACGGCGGGTGGTCTCGCCGATCGGGACGGTCGGGAAGTCCGCGAAGCAGATGGAGATGTCCATCGCCGTGATGACGAATTCCACCGCCTTCGCGAATCGCTCGGCGTCAAAAGTGTCGTCGTCCTTGAGGAACGTGAGCAGGTTCAGCGACGCGAGGTTGCAGGACGAGTTGTCCAGGCTCATGTACTCCGAGCACGGGTTGGACGCATTGATGCGGCCGGTCTCGGGGTTGGTGTGCCAGTCGTTGATGGTGTCGTCGTATTGGATGCCCGGATCGGCGCAGGCCCACGCGGCCTCGGCGACCTTGCGGAACAGGCCCTTGGCGTCGATCGTCTCGACGACCGACCCGTCGGTGCGCGCAGTGAGGCCGAAGGGCTCACCGTTGGCGACCGCGTTCATGAACAGGTCCGAGACGCGCACGGAGTTGTTGGCGTTCTGGTACTGCACGGACGTGATGTCCTTGCCGCCGAGGTCCATGTCGTACCCGGCGTCACGCAGGACGCGGATCTTGTCCTCCTCGCGCACCTTGGTCTCGACGAACTCCTCGATGTCGGGGTGGTCGATATCGAGGACGACCATCTTCGCCGCGCGACGGGTGGCGCCACCGGACTTGATGGTGCCCGCCGACGCATCGGCACCGCGCATGAAGGAGACCGGGCCCGAGGCCGTGCCGCCGGAGGACTTCAGCAGCTCCTTGCTCGAGCGGATGCGCGAGAGATTCAGGCCGGCCCCGGAGCCGCCCTTGAAGATCAGGCCCTCCTCCTTGTACCAGTTGAGGATGGAGTCCATGGTGTCGTCGACGCTCAGGATGAAGCAGGCGCTGACCTGCTGCGGCGCCGTCGTGCCGACGTTGAACCACACGGGTGAGTTGAAGCTGAACGCCTGGTGCAGCAGCATGTGGGTGAGCTCGTGTTCGAAGATGTCGGCGTCAGCCTCGGTCTTGAAGTAGCCGTTCTCCCGGCCCGCCTTGACATACGTGAGTACGACGCGATCGATGAGCTGCTTCAGGCTCCATTCGCGCTCCTCGGTGCCGACCGCACCGCGGAAGTACTTGGTGGTGACGATCGTGGAGGCGTTGACGCTCCAGAAGTCCGGGAACTCCGCCCCCTTCTGCTCGAAGACGATTTCGCCGGTCTTCCAGTTCGTCTGGACGACATCGCGGCGCTCCCACGTGACCGCGTCATAGGGGTGCACACCCTCGGTGGTGTACAGCCGCTCGATCGTCAGGCCCTCCTTGCCGAGGGTGTTGTGCACGAAGGACTCGGCGTCCGTCCGGGCGCCGGCCTGGGCCTCGTTGCTGGTGATGGTCATGCGTCGTGCCTTTCTTCCTCAGGCGGTCAGGATGTGTGGGAAGTCTTGTGGGTGGGGCTGACAGTCAGGCCCGGCTCCTCGCCGGTCGGATCGCCCTCAGCCCGCAGAAGAGCGATCTCGGCCTCGAAGTCCTCGAGAGTGTCGAAGGACCGGTAGACGGACGCGAAGCGCAGGTAGGCCACCTCGTCGAGTTCGCGCAGGGGGCCGAGGATGGCCAGACCCACCTCCATTGCAGGGATCTCCGCCGAACCCTGGGCGCGGAGGATGTCCTCCACCTGCTGAGCAAGCCGGGCGAGGTCATCCTCACCGACCGGGCGGCCCTGGCAGGCCTTGCGCACGCCGCTGACGACCTTGGCCCGGGAGAAGGACTCGGTGGCCCCGGATCGCTTCACGACGAACAGGACGGAGGTCTCGGTCGTGGTGAACCGGCGGCCGCACTCCGAGCACTCTCGACGACGCCGGATCCCCAGGCCCTCGTCGAAGGCCCGGGAGTCCACCACGCGCGAGTCGTCGCTCTTGCAGAACGGGCATCGCATCAGGTGCACCCCCTTTCTCGTACGTCACTTCCGTCACACCGTGCCGCGGACCCTCCCTGGGGATGTCCTTGGGGATTCCCTGTGGAGAACCTGTCGATGAAGTACCACAACCTGTTGATGAATCACACGGTTGTCACTACAACATCTAGGGGTTGAAACGTAGACCTTCCATCAGGCTTTGGCAAGGGAATCGGGCGATCCCGTTGCCCTTCGGCGTGTCGCAGCGGCTCAGCCGGCCTGACGTTCCACCTTCTCGGCCCGGGCATCCAGGGCCCTCGCGATCTCCTGCCCCCTCAGCCGGTAGCCGCGAGGGCCGTAGTGGATGCCATCGAAGCGTCCGGCCTTGGCCGAGCGCGCGATGCGCTCCCATGGCACCACCGTCACGTTCGGCCGACCCTTCGCGACCCGGCGAATCATGCCGTTGAACCAGTCCGCCCGCCGGGAGGAGAAGGCGCTGTAGGCGATATCGAGATCCACCCACAGCACCTGGCGCGTCTCACCAAGCCGGTCGAGCATCGTCCGCACCCGCCGCTCGGTGGTGGCCGGGTCGACCCAGAACACGTCGTTGGTGCCCAGTGCCACGATGACGTGCTCGGGCACCTGCCCCAGGCTCTTCGCCCGGGCGAGTTGGGCCAGACCCCAGTCCAGACGCTTCGAGCCCCAGCACCGGAAGGTGGGAGTCCATCCGCTCGCGCGCAGCTGGCGATCCAGTCCCTCCCTGGATTCGCGGGTCAGCGAGTCGCCGATGACCAGAACCCGTCGACCCCCGCCCGGAGACCCCACGGCGGGAGTACCCGGCCACACCGGCCGCGGACACGCATCCCACGGGGGCTTTCTGGGCCATGCGATGTCCACGGCATCCGGAGGGTAGGCCGGCGTGGGAGCGGACGAGGCGGAGGTGGTCGGTGGAGTGGGAGCCGACGGGACGGAGGAGGTTGGCGGGGTCGGGTCGGCGGCTGGCACGGCGGTGGACGCGGACGCGGGCACCGCCGTGGTCGTCGTCTCGCCCACCGAGGCCGTCACCCAGGCGGGCCTGGCCAGGAGCATTCCCCCGGCAACGATGGCCACAAGTCCGCCGACCACGAGAACGGACCACCCCCGTCGTCTCGAAGGACGTGTCGGAGCCGAGGGCACCGCTCCAGTATGCGTCAGCGATCGAACGACGGAACCACCAGGGACTGTCCCGGCACCACAGGAGCATCGGTCAGGCCGTTCAGCTCCCGGATCGAGGTGACGACCTCCCGGGGATCGGCTCCGGGAGCGATCTCCTGGGCGAGCCCCCAGAGGCTCTCACCTGGCTGCACCACCACGACGGAGGTCGCCGGCGCACTGACGGGAGACGTTCCGGCGTCCGCCTGGACAGAGCCCACCAGCATGAGCGCCGCGGCGAACGGCACGGACAGGATGACGCCGACGACGACGCGGCCCCGACGGGTCAGCCGCCATGAGCCCGACTGCGAGCTCGAGGACCCGTGAAGCGAACGTTGCGTCGCGGGAGCCGCGGGGCGTCGGAAGGCGCCTGCAGCGGCGGGGAAGGGAGCCGCGATAGCCATGGCCGTGCCTTTCTGTCCTGACGCTCAGCCCCGTTCTGGGAATCGAACGCCTGTTCGATCGAACGTCTGTACGATTTGTAGCAGCGGCGGCGCGACACGTCCAGCACATTCGAACATATGTTTGATTCGGCGTGTCGTCCTCGCTACCGTGATGACCGCAGGTTGGCAGGGGGGTCTGACAGTCGATCCGGAGCGTCCGGATCGCGGGTCGGAGCCACCCACCAGCACCAGCAGCGCTCCCGAGGAGGAACCAGCCATGACCGCTCGACTCACCGAACTGCCCGACGGCCCGGCCGACGAGACCGGACTCACCCCTCGGCAGCAGGCCGTCCTGCGGGTCATCCGGGAGAGCGTCGAGACCCGCGGCTACCCGCCCAGCGTCCGTGAGATCGGCGAAGGCGTCGGGCTGACCAGCCCGAGCAGCGTCGCCCACCAACTCACCACCCTGGAGAGGCTCGGCTATCTGAAGCGCGACCCGCATCGCCCCCGCGCCTTGATGGTCGCCGATCCCGGAGACCTCCTGGACGAGGCGACCCCGGCAGGGCCCGAGCACACGACGCGGCCCGTTCTCCGTGCGGTCGCCGACGTGGCGCCGGACGGCCCTGTTCTCGACGATGAGACCGCCGCATTCGTGCCACTCGTCGGACGGATCGCCGCGGGTGGCCCGATCCTCGCCGAGCAGGAGGTCGAGGCCGTGTTCCCCCTCCCCCGCGACCTCGTCGGCAACGGGGAGCTGTTCATGCTCAAGGTCGTCGGGGACTCGATGATCGACGCGGCCATCTGCGACGGCGACTGGGTCGTCGTTCGCCAGCAGAACACCGCCGACAACGGCGACATCGTCGCGGCGCTCCTCGATGACGAGGCCACGGTCAAGACGTTCAAGCGCCGCGACGGACATGTCTGGCTCATGCCCCACAATCCCGCCTACGCACCCATCCTGGGCGACGAGGCCACCATCATGGGCAAGGTCGTCTCGGTTCTGCGTCGCCTCTGACGACCGCTAGCCACCGGGTTCTGCGGGGTGGCGTCATCCGCCGGACCGCGTCATGACGCACCATGGTCGGATGCGTCGTGCTCCTGCCCTTCTGAGCCCCGCCCTTGTGGGTGTCGTGCTCGCGGGATGCACCATGTCCGCGGCGGGCGCGCCCAGCACGACCCAGGCTCCCGTCGCCGCATCTCCGGCCCCAACAGGATCACGGTCCTTCTCCACGACACCCTCGGCTGAGGCTGCGTCCACGCCCATCCCCGCTGCCACCACCACGCCATCTCACTCATCGTCCGCGACCGCCAGCGCTCCGCTGCTCATGTCCGGGGAGGAACTGCAGACTTCGTCAGCCCCCGACCCGGCGCCCGTCGGATCCTTCGTCCTCGGCGACTCCATCAGCCTCACCGTCGCGCCCACCCTGTCGCGCCTGGGCTACCCGGTGACCGGCCGTGTCGGCCAGACGATCACCTCAGACTTCCTGCGCCAGCACCTCGCCTCGACCACCGCCCAGGACGCTCCGGCCTGGGTCATCCTCCTCGGCACGAACAACCGCGGAGATGAGGACGACATCGCCCGACTCGAGGAATGGCTGACGACCATCAAGGACCTGCGCAGCGGTCGGCCGCGGCAGCACGTCTACTGGGTCACCCCGCACCGGCCTGCGGAGTACAACGGCAGCCTGCGTGAGCATGACCTCGACGCCTTCAACGACGCCCTCCGGGCGGCGGCCGAGGAGCGACGCTGGCTGCACGTGCTCGATTTCACAACTCCGGCCAGCGAGAACCCCGAGTGGTTCGCCCAGGACGGCGGCCATCTGCACCCCGGTGAGGAGGGTCAGGCCGCTCTGGCCGCCCTCATCGCCGGCACGGACGCGCCACTGGCCGACCAGCCGAGGGCCATCACCGAACTCACGTGGCCCACCCCCGAGCCCTCCCTCGAACTCACCGAGGAGCAGGAGGTCTA
>JAURME010000097.1 GCA_030830865.1 Candidatus Nanopelagicales bacterium
AGGGCAAGTACGTCATCACCATGGCGGCTGACTCCCCCTCTGGCGTCGAGCTGAACAAGAAGACCGTCGAGGCTGGTAAGACCCTCGGCTGGAAGATGGAGACCATGACGCCGGACGCCTCGGTGGAGGGCGCTCGCAAGATCCTGCAGCAGGCTATTGCCAAGAAGCCGGATGGCATCGCCGTCTCCGGCCTTGACCCGGTGTCTGCCTACGGTGATCTCTTCAAGAAGGCCGAGAAGGAGGGCATCGTCATCATCTGCACGGCGTGCATGAGCCGTCCGTACGCAGCCCTCAAGGACACCCACGTGGCTGGGCCCAAGATGCTGGATCTCTGGGGTCAGATGATCGCGGCCTACACCGTTGCCAACGTCACGGGCACCCCGAACGTCCAGATGTTCGGGCTCTCGGTGTACCCGATCCTGCTCCGCTTCGATGAGGCCTACCAGAAGAATCTGAAGAAGCTCTCACCCAAGGCGAAGTACACCTTCCAGGAAGTGGACATGTCCTCGTTCCCGCAGAGCGTGGCGACCCAGGTGGCGAACACGTACAAGGCGAATCCCTCGACCAACTTCGTGACGTCGGATCTCGGTGACTGGTTCATCGGCACCCCGCAGGCCCTCTTCACCGCGGGCGCCACGCCGGGCCAGAAGCCTCAGATCGGTGGCCTCACGGCGGGTACGACGAACATCCAGGGTCTGAAGGACAAGACGCAGAATGCGTGGACCGGCTACTCGCTGGCCATCGTCGGGTACTCGGCGATCGACTCCTTCGCTCGCTACTGGACTGACACCAAGTTCGCGACCGCGGATCTGCCCACCCAGATCCTCACGCAGAAGAACGTCGGCAGCGCCGTCATCGGCAGCAACGGCTTCTACGTCGGGGTCAAGGACTACGCGTCGCAGTTCAAGAAGGTCTGGGGCGTGAAGTAAGTCCCAAGCACAACCTCACGGCGAGGGCCCGGTCCGCGTGGACCGGGCCCTCGTCTTTGACCTAGTATCTTTACTTGACGTTCAGTATCTTCCGGTGCAGAATCTTGGCACCACCATCTGGAGGAGCACGCAGACCATGACCGATCTGGCACCCGCCAAGCTCGAGACCACCCAGCGTGACTCGATCGAGCCTCCCTGCCCGCGCTCGCCCGGCAAGAGCGTGCAGCAGTACCTCGACGAGGATGCCCGTCCCGTGCCGCCGGTCCTGCGCTACGACATCAACGAGGACCTCGGCACCGAGGACCTCGACGTCGAGCGCTACATCTCCCGGGACTTCCATGATCAGGAGGTCGAGAAGGTCTGGCGGCGGGTGTGGCAGTTCGTGTGCCGCGAGGATCACATTCCCGAGCCGGGCGACCACATCACCTACGACATCGCCGATGACAAGTTCATCATCATGCGCCAGCGCGACGGCAGTATCAAGGCGCTGTCGAACGTGTGCCTCCACCGCGGTCGTGCCCTGCGTCAGGACGGTGGCCGCGTCAGTGAGCTGAGATGCCCGTTCCACGGGTTCTCCTGGAACATCGACGGCTCGTCCAAGAACATCCCCTGCCCATGGGACTTCCCGCAGGTGAAGGCCGAGGAGTTCAGCCTGCCCGAGGTCCAGGTCGCGAGCTGGAACGGATTCGTCTTCATCAACATGGACCCCGATGCCGAGTCCCTCGAGGACTTCCTCGGCACGATGCTCAACGACTGGGACCGCTGGGACTACACCGACCGCATCGTGTACTCGCACTTCGGCGGCATAGTCGACTGCAACTGGAAGGTCGCCGGCGAGGCGTTCATCGAGGGATTCCATTCCCTGGCCACCCACCCACAGATGATGGAGTGGCTCGGCGATGAGAACACCCAGTACGACGTCATCCCCGAGGAGAACTGGAGCCGCCAGATCGTCCCCCAGGGCGTCCC
Source organism: Candidatus Nanopelagicales bacterium (assembly GCA_030830865.1). Taxonomy (GTDB): domain Bacteria; phylum Actinomycetota; class Actinomycetes; order S36-B12; family S36-B12; genus UBA10649. The sequence goes on from JAURME010000097.1 coordinate 1,899, forward strand.
CAGCCCGACTATCGCCAACCACATCTCCGAGCAGGAGGTACTGGACTCGTACTACGAGACGCGCGCCTTCTACACCGCCGGCAAGGGCCGCGATCTCGCCGTGGGCGACGAGGGCACCCCACGCGTGCCGCTCGACTCCACCGCGCGCAAGGAGCTCGCCGCCCAGATGCGTCAGGCACTGCAGGAGCAGTCCGGCAACGACCAGGACCACTGGACGGACTCCGAGCTCCTCGACGGCAACCAGTACCTCGTCTTCCCCAACTTCTACGTGTTCGCCGGTCCGCGCACCAACGCCGTCTATCGATTCCGGCCTTACGGCAACGACCCGGACAAGTGCATTGCCGAGGTGTTCCTGCTCGCCCAGGCGCCGGCTGACGGGTCCCACCCGAAGCCGGCCGAGCCACGCTGGCTGCAGCCGGGCGAGACGTTCTCGGACATCAAGGAGATCGGTCTGCTGGGCCCGGTGTTCGACCAGGACATGGCGAACATGCCCTACATCCAGCAGGGGCTGAAGTCACTCCGCCGTCCGGGGATCACCCTGGCGCGCTACCAGGAGAACCGGATCCGGCATTTCCACAAGATCCTGGACGACTGGATCGCCCGGGACTGAGGAGTGAGCTCGTGAGCCCCGCAAGTGCCGGGCCATCAGTTCGCCCGCGACTGACGCCGAGTCCACGGCTATCTGTCACAAGGCGGTCGCGTATGACAGATGTCCGTGGACTCGCTACAGCTCGTCGTAGCGAAGAACGTAGCTCACGCGGTCCATGCGGGCCCGTCGCGTGACGCGCAGCACTGGTGTGCCGGTCTCATCTGCGGTGAGTCCGTCGCGGACGAGGATGGGTGAACCGGCCCGGACGCTGAGGATCTCGGCATCGTCCATCGTCGCGGCATCGGCCGAGATGGAGCGCCAGATCGGCTTCAGGTCGGCGACCACTTCGTTCAGCTGTCCGTAGAGGCCGGTCGCCGAGCTCCAGTGCCCCTCGGGGTCGTCCAGCAGGTCCCGGGGGAACCACGAGCTCGACCACATCCAGGCCGTGCCCTGCACGACGATCGCGTTGTCGACGCGCCACAGCGGCCCGACGGCCAGTTCGAGGGATGCGCGGGACGGTGCGGCGTCGACCTTCATGGCCCGGAGGAAGACGTCCTCATAGGTGTAGCCCTGGGCGGCGATCTGGGCGGTCATGCCCTCGACGAGCGAGTCGGTCGACAGCTTCTGTGAGACTGGCAGTCGCACGATGGGGGCACTCACGTAGGTGCCCGATCCTTGGCGGGATTCCACGACCCCAGCCCGTGCCAACTCCTCGATCGCCCGACGTGCCGTGAGCCGATTGACGCCCAACTCCTCAGCCAGTCGTGACTCGGAGGGAAGCCGCTCGCCGGCCGCGTAGGTGCCATCGTCGATCGACGACTTGATCGCCTGACGCACGCGTTCGTAGAGGGGAACCTCGGCCATGCGAAGACCGTATCGTTCGCAAGGGCGGCCAAGCCGGAGGTGCAAGCATCCGGGTAGTTTCTTTATATGGGCTCCAGTACGATCGCCGGTGTGACGGACGACCTCGCCAAGCGCCTGCAGCGATTGGAGGACCGCTTCGCCATCAACGATCTCGTCGTCAACTATGCAACCCTCCTGGACGACGCCCAGTGGGAGGAGCTCGGTGAGCTCTTCACCACCGACGGTGTCTTCGGCTCCCCGCACAGCACGACTGTGGGCCGCGAGGCCGTGGTCGAGAACTTCAAGGTCAAGCACGCACCCTTCACGTGGACCTGGCACGACCCGCATGGCATCGCCATCGAGATCGACGACGATGACCACGCCCGCGGCACTGTGATCGGATACGCGGAGCTCGGCAACGCCGAGAACACGATCGTGACGTCGATCCGCTACCTCGATGACTACCGGCGGGAAGACGGTCGCTGGCGGTTCGCCCGCCGCCATGTGCTCTCGCTCTATGGGGTCGATGAGAACGATCGCGTTGCTGGTGGACTGCGCTCGGGGGATCGCAAGCGCTGGCCTGGCCGCCCGTCGGGCCCGGCGGAGCTTCCCGACTACTCGCGACAGTTCCCCGGATACCCCGGATGACCGCTGTCACCCCGCCCCTCGGCGAGCGCGTCGAACTGGGGGGCCTCTATAACGTTCGCGACCTCGGTGGCTACAGGGGCGCCGATGGCCGACGGGTGCGCCGGGGAATGCTCTTCCGCTCCTCCAGCCTTCATCGTCTCCAGGACGAAGCTGCGTGGGAGGAGTTTGGCGCTCGATGTGTGGTCGATCTCCGATACGACCGTGAGCGCGACGCATTCCCCCTGCCGTCCTTCATCCGCGATGGCATGCACGCGCCGATGCTTCCCAACACCTGGAAGTCCGACCCGGAGGCCAAGGAGGGTCCGCCGGAACAGTTCCTCAGCGGGGTCTTCCACAGCATGCTCGAGCTCGGTCAGAATTCGATCCGCGAGATCCTCGGTCAGCTCGCCTCGGCTGATGCCTACCCGACTGTCTTCTTCTGCATGGCCGGCAAGGATCGCACCGGTGTTCTCGCGGCCATCCTGCTCTCCCTCCTCGGGGTCGACGAGCCCGACATCGTCGCCGACTTCGAACTCAGCGGCGATGAAGTGGTCGCGCTCGTCGACTACCTGCGCACGCGCGAGGACTTCGAGGACCACCCGATGATGAACCAGCCGGAGCGGATCCTGCGAGCACCCCGGGGTGCCATGGAACTGTTCCTCGCGGAGGTCGACGTCCGCTACGGCGGCCTTCCCGACTATGTCCGCACGCTGAATGTCGATGACCACACTGTCGAAGCACTGCAATCAATCCTGTTGGAGGAATCGTGATCGAGCGCCGTGACCTGTACATCGACGGGCAGTGGCTGACGCCGGACTCCGGCGAGGTCATCAGCGTCGACGAGGCCGCCACGGGCGACATCATCGGCACGGTGCCCGCCGGCGACGCGAGTGATGCTGAGCGGGCGATCCTCGCGGCCCGTCGGTCGTTCGACACGTGGGCGAGTGTTCCCATCGCCGAGCGCGCCGGCGTCGTGACCGCGATCGCTGAGGGGCTCAAGGCCCGCGCAGACGAGCTCGGCCAGGTCATGGCGCAGGAGGTCGGTACGCCGATCTCCCTGTCTGCCCGCGTGCAGGTCGGTCTTGCGGTGTCGGTGTTCGAGACGACCGCCGAGGCTGCGCGTGAACTTCCGGCCGATGAGCGCATCGGATCGTCGGTCGTCTACCGCGTGCCCGCCGGCGTCGTGGGTGCCATCACCCCGTGGAACTACCCGCTGTACCAGCTTGCGGCCAAGGTCGGTCCGGCGCTCGCCGCAGGTTGCACGGTGGTCGTCAAGCCCAGCAGCGTGGCACCGCTGGCGACGTTCGCTCTGGCGGAGATCGTCGACGAGCTCGGGCTTCCCGATGGCGTGTTCAACCTCGTGTCCGGTCGCGGTGCGCTGGTGGGCGACGTCCTGTCCTCCCACCCGCAGGTCGACATGGTCAGCCTGACCGGATCGACCGGTGCTGGTGTGCAGGTCGCGCGTTCGGCCGCGGGCACCATCAAGAAGGTGGCCCTCGAGCTGGGTGGCAAGTCGGGCTTCCTCATCGCCGAGGGTGCCGACATGGATGCCGCGATGGCGGCGGCGATACGCAGCTGCTTCGTCAACAACGGCCAGACCTGCGCGGCAACGACCCGACTCATCGTGCCACAGGCTCTGCTCGCCGAGGTCGAGGAGCGTGCCGCGGCGATGGTGAACGCCATGGTCATCGGCGACCCTCTTGACCCGGCCACCGAGCTCGGCCCGGTCGCCTCCGCCGGGCAGTTCGAGACGGTGAAGAAGTACATCGACATCGGGATGAGCGAGGGCACGCTGATCGCCGGTGGCCCCGGTCCGGTCGATGGCCTGGATCGCGGTTACTTCGTCAAGCCGACCGTGTTCAGCCGTCTTGATCCGGGCGCCACGATCGTGCAGGAGGAGATCTTCGGACCCGTCCTGTCGATCCTGTCCTACGAGGGTGGTCCGGAGAACGGCGTTGCCATCGCCAACGACAGCGAGTTCGGCCTCTCCGGCTCGGTCTACGCCGCGGACATCCCCACGGCAGTGGGCCTGGCCCGACAGATGCGCACCGGTCAGGTGGCCGTCAACGGCGGCCGATTCAACCCGCGTGCGCCATTCGGTGGCTTCAAGACCTCCGGCGTGGGCCGCGAGCTGGGCCACCACGGGCTCATGGAGTACTTCGAGATGATCAGCCTGCAGTTCCCGTCCGCGGAGGCGGTCGAGGACTTCGGCGACCAGGTCTGAGGCCTCCGGTGACGGTGGAGGTCGCGGAACCCTGCGAGATCCTGCTCGTCCGGCATGCGGTGCCGGAGCCGAATGGAACCCTCGACCCGGGTCTGGGAGAGGCAGGCCGGGCGCAGTCGCTGAGCCTTGTGGACCATCTGGGGCCGGAGCGCATCGACGCGATCTATTCCAGTCATCTCATCCGTGCCATCCAGACGGTCGAGCCGCTGGCAGCCCAACGAGGGCTGGAGATCACGGTCGATCAGGGGCTGCGCGAGTGGGTCTCCGGTGCCAAGGCCTATCTCGGCACTGAGGGCATGGCGGACGCAGCGCGGACGAAGGCCTTTCTCGAGGGCCGTTTTGAGGACGAGTTCCTGCCGGTCCACAACGACGTGGAACTGAGGGAGGCGATGGTCGCGACCGTGCGACGCATCGGTCTCGCCCATCAGGGCCAGAAGGTCGTGGCGGCCAGCCACGGAGGCGCGTCCAACACCTTCCTGGCGGCTGTGCTCGACAGTCCTCGCAAGTTCTTCTTCAATCCCGGGTACGCCTCCATCTCCCGGGTGCAGGTGTGGCCGGACGGTCGATTCGTCCTGCTGTGCATAAACGAGCTGACCCATGAGCGTGATCGGGGCTCCGGCCTGTTGCCCATCGGCTGACGACCTCCCGCGAGCGGCTCATCGGCTCGGCGTAGGGTCTGCGCGTGCCCGGTCTCGGAACAGTGATCAATGTCTGCGCCATCCTCGTGGGGGCAGGTGTCGGCGTCGCTGTGGGCCACCGGCTCCCGGAACGGACCCGCATCACCGTGACCGATGCCCTGGGTCTGCTGACCCTGGTCATCGGCGCGCTGAACATCGTGGCGATCCGAGACGAGGACTTTGTGGCGCTTGTGGGCGGCAGCTGGACCTTGTTCGTCGTCCTGGGCGGTGTCGTCGTCGGCGGTGTGATCGGCTCCCTGCTCCATATCGAGGGGCGCCTGGAGAAGTTCGGGGGCTGGTTCCAGGCGCGTCTGGCCAGGGATTCGTCTTCGGAGGCGCGGGAGCGATTCATCGAGGGCTTCGTCACGTCGTCGCTGCTCTTCTGCATCGGTCCGCTGGCGATCCTCGGATCGCTGAGCGACGGCCTGGGCAACGGGATCGAGCAGCTCACCCTGAAGTCTGCCCTCGACATGTTCGCCGCTCTCGCGTTCGCCGCGACATTGGGCTGGGGAGTGGCGCTGTCGGCCCTCCCTGTCGGTCTCTGGCAGGGGTTCCTCACCGTGATGGGTGTAGCCGCGGGAGCGTTCCTCCCGGGGGCGCTCATCGCTGCGATCACGGCGACGGGAGGCGTACTTCTGCTGGGGATCGGGTTCCGGCTCCTGCACGTCCGCCAGGTCGCCGTCGGTGACCTCCTCCCGGCGCTCGTCGTGGCACCGCTGATCGCCTCCCTCTTCCTGCTCTGAGGTCGACGGGCCGCTCGGACGGGGAGCGACCACCCGCGGAGGAGTCGGGACGCATTGACATCCGAAGGGCGGGCATCCATAGTTGTCTAGATGACTACGGGCCGCAGGTGTGCGCCCCCCGATTGCCTGACAGGAGATCGACGTGGCTGATGTCGCCCCCCAACTCAAGCCCGAGGTCGTCCCTGAATACGTCACGAGCGGTGTGCTCAACGGCAAGGCGCGCGAAGAGGCCATGGACATGATGCGCCGTCTCGCCGTGCATGTGCAAAAAAAGACCACCGACCAGGCCGAGGGCAACTGGGAGGAGCCGGTCGAGAACTACGCCGACGAGGAGCTGTTCCGGGCCGAGGTCGAGACGCTGTTCAAGCGCATCCCCCTGCCCCTCGCGCTGTCGTGCGAGCTGCCCGGCAAGAACACCTACAAGGCCATCGACGCCGTGGGTGTCCCGGTCGTCATCACGCGTGACGCCAAGGGCCAGGTGCACGCGATGAAGAACATCTGCCGCCACCGTGGCGCCCTTATCTGCGCTCAGGGCCACGGCGAGGGTCGCGCGCTCACCTGCTCGTACCACGCGTGGTCG
>JAURME010000011.1 GCA_030830865.1 Candidatus Nanopelagicales bacterium
CCGTTGCCGCTGATCAGTCCCCAGATGCCGCGGGGAAGGAACAGCGTGATGACGATGGCGAGGACGCCGATGATGACGAGATACCAGGTGCCGAGCCCGGACAGCCACTGCTGGAGGGCGAAGAACACGATGGCGCCGACGATCGGGCCCTCGATCGTGCCGATGCCGCCGATGACGACCATGAAGATCATGAAGGCGGCGAAGTTGACCGAGTAGATGGATTCGGGGGTGATGCGCAGGGTGTTCATCGCGATCATGGCACCGGCGAGCGCGGTGCCCATGGCGGAGACGACGAACACGATGCGCTTGGACCGGGTCACGCGCACACCAAGCGATGAGGCGGCGATGGAGTCGTCGCGGATGGCGGTGAAGCCCAGCCCGAGCCGAGAGCGCATGATCAGATAGGTGACGCCGACGGCGACGACGACGGCGATGAGGGACAGCCAGTACACGTAGGCGATGCGTCGGCCGGGCGACAGGTCGTTCAGGACCGTCAGGGACATGCCGGACCCGGCTCCCAGTGCGTCGATCTGCATGGTGATCTGCTTGACGACCTCTGCGATGACCCAGGTGCCGATGGCGAAGTAGCCGCCGACAAGCCGGAAAGCCAGGAACGAGATCGGGATGGAGATCAGGCCGGCGATGATGACGGCCGCGGGGACGGCAAGGAACGGGTCCAGGCCGAGGGTCTCAGCCAGATACATCAGCCCGTAGGCCCCGATGCCGATGTAAGCCTGCTGGCCGACGGACACCATGCCGCCATACCCGGCGAGGAGGTTCCACATCGTGGCCATGATGATCAGGCCGAACAGCACGACGAGTTGCTGCTGCAGGCCGCGGTCGACGATGTAGGGGCCCGCGGCCATGATCAGCAGGACGGGGATCGCGATGCCCAGGCCGCCCCACGAGGACTTGGTGGCGCGCTTGACCTTGGTGTGGTGCGTGACGGTGGAATGACGAGGTGTGGAGTCGTTCGGAGTGAGCGTGCTCATGTGGTCACCGCCTTCGGGAACAGGCCCTGTGGTCGGAAGGCCAGGATCGCCAGGAACACCAGGTTGCCGATCAGCAGGCCGTAGGACGGGTTGATCTGGGAGCCGACGGCCTGGGCGACACCGAGGACGATGCCACCGGCCAGGGTGCCCCACAGGGATCCGAGGCCACCGATGATGACGGCCTCGAACGCGAAGATCAGTACGAGATCACCATAGGTCGGGGAGAACTGGGTCTTCATGCCGATGAACATGCCGGCCAATCCGACCGTGGCCAGCGCCAGAGCTGTGGACAGGGCGTAGACCCGACGGTTGTCGATGCCCATCAGCTTGACGGTGTCGGGGTCGTCGCTGGCCGCGCGCATCGCCCGACCCAGCGGGGTCCGGTTGAGGAAGAGCTGCACGCCGGCGATGATGAGGACCGCGACGATGAAGGTGATGATGGGGAACCAGCCCAGGTAGATGGAGTCGGTGATCTGGATGCTGGCCGTGCCGAGTTCGCCGATCTGGATGCGGCGGTTGTCGGCGGTGAAGATCTCCTGCAGCAACTGGGTCAGGACCACCGCGAGGCCGAAGGCGACCAGCAGCGGGGCCAGACCGCCCTTGGACAGAGCCCGGTTGAACAGCCCCCACTGCAGGGCATAGCCGACCAGCGCCATGATCGGCACAACGATGAGGATGGCCAGGTACCAGGGCACGCCCATGTTGTTGACGAAGATGAAGCCGAGGTACGCCGCAACCATGGCCAGCACGCCGTGTGCGAGGTTCACGATCCGCATGACACCGAACATCAGCGACAGTCCGGCCGCCAGAAGCGCGTACAGACCGCCCAGGAGGACACCCTGGATGACTGCGTTGAGCCACTGCATGGTTCCTCCCCCTATATCCCGAAGTAGGCCGCGGCGATCTCGTCGCGACTCAGGTTGGCGGGAGCGCCCTCAAGCACCGTGCGTCCTTCCAGCAGGCACTGCACTCGGTCAGCGACCTTCATGGACTGGTTGACGTCCTGCTCGACCACCAGCACCGTCGTGCCCTGAGCGGTGATCGCCGGCAACGCGTCGTAGATCTGCTCGACGACCACCGGCGCCAGGCCGAGCGACACCTCGTCGAGCAGCAGGAGCCTGGGATTGCTCATCAGGGCTCGTGCGATCGCTGCAGCCTGCTGCTCACCGCCGGAGAGGTTCACGCCGAGGCGGTCCTTGCGGTCGGCGACCAGCGGGAACGCCTCATAGATCTTCGCGAGATCCCACGGCCCCGGCCGCTTGGCGTGCGCGCCAACCTTCAGGTTCTCCTCAATGGTCAGCGATCGGAAGATCTTGCGCCCCTCCGGCGTCAACGCGATGCCCATCGGCACCCGCTTGAACGGCGGCGTCCTGGAGATGTCCCTGCCCTCGAACACCACCGACCCTGACGTCGGCGTCAGCAGACCGGCGATGGTCTTGAGCATCGTCGACTTTCCGGCACCATTGGCGCCGATCACTGCGAGGGTCTCCCCTTCCTCGATGTGCAGGTCAAGCGCGTAGATCGCCTGGAAGTCGCCGTAATGGACGTCGATTGCCTCGAGGCTGAGCAGGCTCACGACGCCTCCCCCATGTCAAAGGTCGACCCGAGGTACACCTCGATGACCTCAGGGGACTTCATGACCTCGCGCGGATCACCCATCGCCAGCACCTTGCCGAACGCCAAGCACATGAGATCGTCGACCACGGCCAGCAGCGCATGGACGATGTGCTCGATCCAGATCACCGTGACCCCGGACTCCTTGAGCCCCTTGATCATCTCGATCAGCGGGGGGAGCTCTTTCTCCGTCAGGCCACCGGCGATCTCGTCCAACAGGATCAGCTGCGGCTCCGTCGCCAATGCCCGCGCCAGTTCCAGCCGCTTGCGGTCCAACAGTCGCAACTGACCCGCCGGCACATCCGCCAAAGGAAGAAGCCCGGTGATCTCCAGGGCCTCAGCCGCCGTGTCGTACCCGGCCTGACCATGACTGTCACCTCCGAACGCCGCACCCACATAGACGTTCTCGAACACCGTCATGTCCACGAACGGTCGAGGAATCTGGAACGACCGTGCGATCCCCGCCTCACTGCGAGCGCCCGCCGACATCCTCGTGATGTCCTTGCCGTCGTAGACAATCGTGCCAGCGTCCGGATCCAGCACACCAGTGATCAAAGACAGCAACGTCGACTTGCCCGCGCCATTCGGCCCCACGATCCCCAGCGCTGACCCTCGCTCGACACTGAAGGACAGATCCTCCGCCGTGACCACTTTCCCGAATCGCTTCGACAACCCTGACACTTCGAGAATTGGACTCACGGGTGCACCGACCCTTCGTCTCTGCGGAGGACGACGTCGTACACGCAGATCAGGGTCCCGTCCTCATCTGGGACGAAGTCAGCGATGAGGGACTCCTTGACACCGAAGACGGTGTCGGAGTCGAGGTAGTCGCTTTCCCGATCGAAGACGTGGGTGGTGAGCGGAGTACATCCATCGGCACTCACCTTCATGTGGATGTGCGCCGCGCGCCACTCGTGGCGTCCGGTGTCGCGGAGCAGTTGCCCCACCGGGCCGTCGTTGGGGATCGGGTAGGGAACTGGGCGGACGGTCCGGAACTCGTAGCGCCCTTCATCGTCGGTGCGGAAGCGTCCTCGCAGGTTGGTGGGCGGCTGCTCGTCTGGCTGCTGGACGGCGTAGAAGCCGGTGGCCGCGTTGTGCCACACGTCGACCACAGCGCCGGCGATCGGCGCTCCAGAGGCATCGCGGACGACCCCACGAACAATGGTCGGCTCACCTCCGTCGTCGTACTCGACGATGGAGTCGAAGTTATCCCGCCAGGGTGACTCCGGGACGTAGAAGGGTCCGAGGATGGTGGGCTCAGTAGCCATGGACTCGACGTCTGAGTGGTTGATGAGGTCGACCAAGGACGACAGTCCGAGCGTGTCGGAGAGCAGGATGAACTCCTGCCGGACGTCATCGCACTTCTGCCCGGTCGCGGTCAGGAACCTGATACCGGCAAGCCATTCCTCATCGGTCAGTCGGACCTCCCGGGCAAATGCGTGTAGGTGACGCGTCAGAGCTTGCATGATTTCGCGGAGTCGCGGATCACTCGTTGCACCGAGTCGGGCCACGACTTCCTCAGTCAAGCCCCCTTCACTGAGCCGGTCTGTCACAGCACGTTCTCCAGTCACAATCTCGATCAGGACCGCCACAATTGTCCAACGGTGAAGCGCAGGGGGGTGGACCTACGTCCACCCCCCTCGCCCCAGGCACGTGCTCGCCTACTTGAGTGCCTCAACAGAGCCACCAAGCGGGACCTCGGGAGCCAGCGAGTTCGAGACGATGACGAGCTCCCAGGGGAACTCTCCTCCGTCCGTCATGCGCCACTGGCCACCGGTCAGCGGTGTCTTCGACACGTTCGGCACCGGGCCAGCAGTCCAGTCAAGCGGGCCGACGACCGTGTCGACCTTCAGCGTGCTGAGTGCCGAGGCGACTGCCTCCTTGTCCGGGCCGCCGGCGGCTTGGATCGCAGCCTGGAGGACCTCGAAGAGGGCCTCGGAGAAGCCGATCGGCTGCGTCCACTGCTTGCCACTGGCATCCATGTAGCCCTGCGCGAGCTCAGCCGCACTCATGCCCGTGAGGCTCGAGGAGAACGGGTAGTTCGGCGTCCACCAGACCTCGGTGCCGAGGTTCTGGCCGATGTCGCCGAGCGCCTCCATCGAGGCCGGGAAGAGCAGCGCCTTGCCGATGGTCGCGATCTTCGGCGTGAGGCCCTGCTGCTTCGCCTGCGTCCAGAAGGTGGTGAAGTCCGGCGGGATCGGAACGCCCGTCAGGATCTCGTCACCATTGGACTTGTAGGCAGAGATCTGCGCCGAGAAGTCCTGGGAGCCGTTCTGGTACAGGCCCGGGTCGTTGATGGTGTAGCCGTTCGCCGAGACCATGTCCGGGAAGGCACCCGCCCACGCCTGGCCGTCGGGATCGTTCGGGAACAGGCCGCCGACCTTCTTGTTGGTGTCGAGCTGGCTCCACATGTCCTGGTAGACCGCGGAGACATCCTCCAGGCCCCAGAAGAAGTGGTACGTGTACGTGAACGGCTCGGGATTCGCGGGATCCGCCTGGCGGCCGAGGTAGTACGGCTGCCACGGGGCATCCGACGTGATGCACGGCGTCGCGTTCGCCTCGCACTGATCGGCGACCGGGTTGGTGGTGTCGGGCGTGCCGTGCGCCATAACGACGTCGACGCCGTCCTGGTTGATGAGCTCACCGGCGACCTCGCCCGCGCGCTTGGCGTCCGACTGGGAGTCCTTGAGGATGATCTCGACGTTGTAGCTCTTGCCGCCCGCCTCGATCGGGTTCGCCGCGAACCACGCACCCATCGTGTCGACGATCCACTGGTCAGGCTCACCGAAGCCGGCGAGCGGGCCCGTCATCGGCGAGACGAAGCCCACCTTGATGGTGCCACCACTGGCATCCGCCCCGCCCTCGGCGTCGCCGCCGGCGGCCGGCTCGCTTGCCGCCGCGGACTCTGCCGGGGCGGAGTCAGAGGCTGCCGGCTCGTCCAGGCCCCCGCCACCACAGGCGCTCACTACCAGGCCCACGGCAGCCACTGCTGCCAGAGCCCGCACCGATCGCGCGATTCTCATGAACTCTCCTTACGTCGGGCTCCGGATGAAGCCACCTGCTGCGAGACGCGCAGTGAACGCGCCGAAAGCGATCCGGCGGGCTGCCGAACCACGACTGAGTTCTCCCACATTTCGGGCTTGATGTCCTGCAATGTGGGAAAAGTGTGATGATTTCGTGTCATTGGGCTCCTCCAGCCGGACGGACGCCGGCAAGGGCAGCACGCAGGACGCCCTCGACGCCCGCGTGATCGACCGGGCGCGGGTTGACGGGCTGAGCCTCGGCCACGATGGCCGCAGCCTCGTCGACCGACTCCGCATCGAAGCCCACCTCGGCCAGGGAGACAGGAGCCCCGATGCGCACCGCGAGGTCCCAGATGCCCTGTGCGGCGTCGGTGCAGGCGATGCCCCCGGCGTTGAGCCCACGCACGATGGCCGCCATCGCGTCCGGCGCATGCTGGGAGTTGAAGTCCGTCGCGTACGCGATCACGGCCGAATGGCTGGGTGCGTGCGGGAGGTCGTAGGTGCCCCCGAGGGTGTGGCAGATCTTGTGGTGCACGCCCATGCCCGTCGTGCCGAGGGTCCAGCCCGCGAGCCAGGCGCCGTAGAGCGCATCACACCGGGCATCGAGGCTCGTGGGATCGTCGGCCACCTTGGGCAGTCCTGCGGCCAGCGCCCGGATGCCCTCCCGGGCCTGCAGGAACGAGATCGGCGAGACGCCGGGGGCATAGAGCCCTTCGACCAGATGCGCGATGGCATTCATGCCGCTGGCCGCGGAGATCTCGGCGGGCAGGCTGATGGTGAGCTCGGGGTCGTAGACGACGGTCTTCGGCAGGACCCTCAGGTCGCGGCCGGTCGTCTTCCGACGCCCCTCGGTCATGCCCCAGATGCTCGTCATCTCCGAGCCTGCGTAGGTCGTGGGCACCGCGAGGATCGGCAGCCCCGTCTCCTTGGCGATGGCCTTGGCCATGCCCGTGGAGGAGCCACCACCGAGCGCGATCACGGAGTCCGCACCGCTCTCGCGGGCGAGCGTGACCGCGCGCTCCGCGATATCGACGGGCACGTGCATGACCACGTCGGAGAACCGGGCGACGACCCTCGGCCCGAGGTCCGCCTCGATGCGGTCGGCGAACTGCGCCTCCGGCCCACCTGCCACGAGGAGCGCCCGCGAACAGCCGAGCCGGTCGAGTTCCGGACCGACCTGTGCGATCGAACCGTTGGCGAACACCACCCGGGCCGCGGGAACGTCGTGGATGAAGGAGTCGACCATCATGCTCCCGTCAGGGCACGGAGCGCCGAGATTTCCTCGGCGGTGGGCGGCCCTGTCACAGTGAGGTCGTCGGACACCCGCAGGGGCCAGCCGGTAGCAGCGACCGCCTCGTCGACCGTGCGCCCCGGATGGAGGGCGGTCAGGACGAACTCCCCCGTCTGCGGATCCGGCCGCAGGACGCCGATGTCCGTGATGACGACAGCGGGCCCGGCACCGGTCATGCCGAGGCTCGATCGGGAGGATCCGCCCTCGGCATTGCCGACGCTCGTGCGGAAGTCCAACTGCTCGACGAATGCACGGGGTGTCTGGCGCAGGAGCAGAAAGGTCTGCTTGGCGCTCGCCGCGATCTCTGGTGCCCCACCTGCTCCGGGAAGCCGCACCTTGGGGTGGTCATAGTCGCCGACGACCGTCGTGTTGATGTTGCCGTAGCGGTCGAGCTGCGCTGCGCCGAGGAAGCCCACGTCGACCCGCCCGGCCTGCAGCCAGTACGAGAAGATCTCCGGGACCGACACGACGCAGTCGGCGGTGTCGGCGAGCTCACCGTCACCGATGGACAGCGGCGGACGCGTCGGCTTGGCCCCGATGGTGCCGGATTCGTAGATGAGCACCGCGTTCGGAGCATGCATATGGCGGGCGAGGTTCGCGGCGGTGCTCGGAAGGCCGATGCCCACGAAGCACACAACGCCGTCCTTGAGCTCACGGGCCGCGACCACGGTCATGATCTCGTCGGTGGTCGCCTTGGTGCTGGGAGGGTCCAGGGTCGCCGTCATGCCATCACCACCCCCTCCTCACGCACGAGCGCAAGGTGCTCGGAGAAGTCGCGCGTGTTGCGGATGTGCCGGTCGATCCAGGCGTCGAAGGAATCCCGCTCGCGGCTGATGTCCTCCCACGCCTGGTAGAACGCGTTGTCGCGCTCGTAGTAGCCGTGCGCGTAGGACGGATGGGCGCCGCTCGGCACTTCGGCGACAGCGGTGACCACCCACGAGGGGAGCATCACCGTGACGCGCGGGTTGAGCTCGTCGACGATCTCCTCGACCGTCACGATGCTGCGCTGGGCCGACATCACGGCTTCCTTCTGGACGCCCCGGATGCCCCACAGGCCGACGTTGCCGTGCCGGTCGGCCTGCTGGGCGTGGATGACCGTGACGTCTGGACGCAGTGCAGGCACAGCCGTCAACTGCTCACCGGTGAACGGGCAGGTGATCGCCGCGATCGTGTCGGTGTGCTTCGGCAGGTCGGTGCCCACATAGCCCCGCAGCACGCCGAACGGCAGCCCGCTGGCACCCGCGACATAGCGGGCGGCCATGCCGGCATGGCTGTGCTCCTCGATCTCGAGTGCGGACGGCCAGTCGTGCTCGACCGCGTCGCGGAAGCGGTGAAGTGACCCCACGCCCGGGTTGCCGCCCCATGAGAAGACCAGCTTGCGCGCGCATCCTGCACCGATGAGCTGGTCGTAGACGACATCAGGTGTCATCCGAACCAGCGTCAAGTCCTTGCGACCCTGTCGGATGATCTCGTGGCCCGCGGCGAAGGGGATCAGGTGCGTGAAGCCCTCGAGTGCCACGGTGTCGCCGTCGTTCACGTTGGCGGTGACTGCCTCACTCAGGCTCATGATCTCGGCCATGCCTAGCCCCGCGGGTAGAAGGGCGGGATCTGGGCGTCGACGTTGACCCAGACCGCCTTCGGCTCGGTGTACTCGCGCATGGCCTCGAAGCCCATCTCCCGCCCGTAGCCTGACTGCCCGATGCCACCGAAGGGAGAACCCGGGTTGACGCGCTTGTAGGAGTTGATCCACACCATCCCTGCGTGCAGGTCGCGCGCGACCCGATGCGCACGGGACAGGTTGTTGGTCCAGAGCCCACCACCCAGGCCGTAGTCGACCGAGTTGGCGATCTGCAGGGCCTCCTCGTCGGTCCGAAAGGTGTGCACCGTCATGAATGGCCCGAACACCTCCTCGCACGCGACGCGGGCCGACGGATCGACGGCTACAACGGTCGGCTCGATGTAGCAGCCGTCGGCCAGAGCGGGATCGTCCGGCGCCTTTCCTCCCGTGAGCACCTGCCCACCCTCGGAGCGAGCGACCTCGATGTAGGAGAGGACGCGATCGCGGTGCATGGTCGAGGTCAGCGGACCCATCTCGGTCGACGGATCCTTGGGGTCACCCACCTTGATGCTGGCGGCAAGGGCGGTGAAGCGCTCGAGGAACTCTTGGGCCACCGACTCATGGATGATCAGGCGCGACGCTGCGATGCAGGCCTGGCCCTGGTTGTGGAAGATGCCGAAGGCCGTGCCGCCGACCGCCGCCGGGATGTTGGCGTCCTCGAAGACGATGTTGGCGCCCTTGCCACCGAGTTCGAGGTGGACCTGCTTGAGGGTGTCAGCTGCGCTGCGGGCCACGCCCTTGCCGACCGCCGTGCTTCCGGTGAAGGACACCTTTGCGATGCCCGGATGCGTCACGATCCGTTGGCCGGCTGTGGCGCCATAGCCGGGGACGATGTTGATGACGCCCTCCGGGAAGCCCACCTCGGCAGCGAGTTCGGCGATGCGCAGCGCGCTCATCGGCGTGATCTCGGCCGGCTTCATGACGATGGCGTTGCCGGCGGCAAGAGCCGGGCCCATCTTCCAGCTGCAGAACATCACGGGGAAGTTCCACGGCACGATCTGACCCACGACACCCAGCGGCTGAGGCGTGACGTAGTCGAGGAAGCCCGCCTCGACGGGGACGACCGAGCCCTGGAACTTGTCGGCCATACCGCCGAAGTACCGGAAGGTGGCGGCCGTGCGCGGCACGTCGAGGTTGCGGGTGTCGCGCAGCGGATGGCCGGTGTCGCGCGTCTCGAGCACCGAGAGGTTGTCGGCGTCGGCCTCGATGGCATCAGCCAACTTCAGCAGTAGGCGCCCACGATCCGCGGCTGCCATGCGTCCCCACGCCGGTGCGGCAGCCTGGGCGGCCACGACCGCGCGGTCGACGTCGGCCTCCTTGGCCTCGGCGACCTTCGCCAGGACGGACCCGTCGTGCGGATCGAGAACCTCGATCGTCGCGCCGTCGAGGGCATCGACGAACTCACCGCCGATGAAGAGCCTTGTTTGCATCGATCAGAACTCGACAGGGTAGGTCGGGGCCTGGCCGCTGGCGATGAGGTCCGGGATCGCGCTGGAGTTGTTCTCCCACACGAGCAGCATCGAGCGCTTGGGCGAGTACCCCTGATGGCGGATGTCGGCAGGCATCGCCGAGACATCGCCGGCCTTCATCGTCACCCGCGCCCGGACGGCGCCGGTGTCGCGATCCTCCACCTCCCAGGTGATCTGATCGGACAGCTGCACGAACCACTCGACTCGGTCGTTGCCGTGGATGATCGGGAGGATGTACTCCTCGGTCGTCGGGCAGAACAGCGAGTCCTTGCACTGGCTGACCACCGACGGGTTCCACGTGACGTCGGAGCGCGAGAGGTAGGCGAACAGGTTGAAGGCGACGACCTCGTCCTCGAATCCCGGCTCGGGCTCGATGACCGGCTCGGTCTGATCGACATCGAGGAACATGCGGTTCACCGGGAAGCCACTGTCGTCGGTGCGGATCTGCTCATCTCCTGGTACCGCGACCATGCGGCGGGCGGCAACTCGTCGGCGGGTGATAGCTGCCTCGTTGCTGCCGTTCTTGACTCCCCACGCAGCGCCGGTCTCGTGCGGGCTCGCGAAGGGATCGAATGTGTCATTGGTCCAGTCCGCGAGGATCGACTTGAAAGTCTCGCGAATCTCCGGGGTCTCGTGGTTCTCGCTGTAGTCCAGTTCCGCCTTGCGGTACGAGTCGTTGTAGCGACCGGCGAAGATGTCGACGGTGCCGTAGTGGTTGACGGTTCCGAAGACCCCGTCGAAGTTGACGATGCCGTAGAAGAAGTCCCATGCGACGTCACGCTGCAGGGCGCGCAGGAAGGCATCGATGCTCATCATGTGCTGACCGGTCGGCCAGGTGATGTAGACGAAGTACTCGTCGCGACGGAATTCGAACTCCCCGAGGCGGAAGGAGTGGTAGCCGTCGGCGTTGACGGAGTCGGATGTAGAAACCTGGAAGTCAGTGGTAGTCATGGTCGTGTCTCCTTCTCCGTCAGACGGTCTGGCAGATCTCGGCCCAGCGGTACTGGGTGTCGGGCCCGGCGATGGTCTGCATCATCAGAACGCTGGGCTTCTCAGCGGTGAAGCGGTAGGCCGCTCCGGCAGGCAGCAGTGCCTGATGGCCGCGCCCCAGGTGGATGCGTCCCATGCGTGCACCCTCCGGCTCTCCGTCCAGGGCGATGGACCCCTCCGCGTCCTCTGCGAGAGGCGAGGCGTCGAGCTTCACGAGGTCGACGGTGACGTTTCCGTCCATGCAGACCGCGAACTCGTCATGGGCTGCGGTGCGCCACTCGGACGTGCCCTCGGCGCGGACGGCCTCGAGCACATACTCGAAGTTCTTGGCGACCGCGATCTTCTCCCAGGGCTTCGCGTTGGCCGCGACCTCGAACATGTTCGAGAACGCGTAGTGCCGGGCGTCATCGTTGATGAGCTCGACACCGCCCTTGTCGTATGAGTCCAACGACCCGAAGACGGTGGTGTAGGACGAGTGCTCGACGCCGCCGCCCCTGCTCGGATTTCCCATCGGGATCTGCCTCTCGTGTTCGCATTACGAACATAAGTTCGCTGTATGAACGCATCGTGGAGGCCCGGGCGCGCGCCGTCAAGGGGTTTGGCGAATCGGTGTACGCATGCCGACCCATAGTTCGCCATGCGTACTTTGGGCTACCATCGCGGCATGATCGCCGCCGAGGAGCGCCCTGCCGAATTCGTCCAGTCGCTCGAGCGCGGCCTTTCCGTGATCCGAGCCTTCTCGCAGGATCGTCCCCGGCTCACTCTCTCCGACGTGGCCCGCGAGACGGGCATGACTCGTGCGGCGGCACGTCGCTTCCTCATCACGCTGGAGCACCTGGGCTACGTCACGTCCGACGGACGACTGTTCTCGCTGCGCCCCAGCGTTCTCAACCTCGGATACGCCTACCTCTCCTCCTTCTCCCTCGCCGAGGTGGCCCAGGGACACCTGGAGGACCTCGCCGCGGAACTTCACGAGTCGTGCTCCGCGAGCGTCCTCGACGACGACGACATCGTCTACGTCGCGCGGGCCTCCACGAATCGCATCATGACCATCGGCCTGTCCGTCGGAACCCGGCTGCCGGCCCACTGCACGTCCATGGGCCGGGTCCTTCTGGCCGCGTTGGACGATCAGGACCTTGAGGATTACCTGGATCGAGCCGTTCTCACCCCCCGCACAACCCACACGATCACGTCCGAGGCCAAGATGCGCGCCGAACTCGACCGGGTGCGCGAACGAGGGTGGTGCCTTCTCGATCAGGAACTCGAGGACGGTGTGAGGTCCGTGGCCGTACCAGTGCGGGATGGGGGCGGTCGCGTCGTCGCCGCAGTGAACACCTCAGCGCACGCCACACGGGTTCCCATCGAGGCCCTCAGAGACGACTTCCTGCCGAAACTGCAGGCCTGTGCTCGCCAGATCGATCGGGATCTGGCGGGGCGCCAGCACTAGCCGTTCGACTGGGCCCGCAGCAGCGCAGGCGTCGCGCCCACAACGAGAGCGCGCACCTGCGCGAGCACGTCGGCGATGTCATCCTCGTGGGGCACGGTCACCAGCAGCACCTCGGCCCCGGCTCGTGCGAGCTCGAGCACCTGCTCCTGCGCCTGCTCGAACGTCCCGAAGATTCCCACCAGACGCGGGTCACGGTCGCCCGCGAATCGCGGATCCCGCTCGGCGCGGGCTGTCGCCTCGTTGAAGGTGCGGCCGATGGAGAGGGGAACCGCGACGATCAGGGGACGGGCATCCTCCAGGGAATCCAGCTCCGTCCGCGCGGCCCTCACCAGCTGCGGATCGTTGACCCGCACGATTCCGACGTTCGCCGAGCCGTCGTCGATGACGACCATGGCCGGATCAGCAGCGGCCGCGAGCCGCTCGAACTCCTCCGAATCGAGGCTGCTGCCGGGCGCCATGGGCACGTGGACAGCCAGAAAGCCAAGGCGTCCGGCAAGACGGGCCACGAGTTCACGCTCAGCCGCATCGGCGTCCGATCGAAGCATCACAGCGAGGTCGAGGAGCTGGTCCACACGGGTTCCTTCAGGCGGGCCTTCGTTGGCGGTACGACGGGGAAGTTCTGGTGACGCGCACCTGTTCGACGGTGGCTTCAAGGCTAGGGTGCCGATGTGGCGCATGCAACCATTCCCCCGCTGGAGGGGATGCCCGCCGCTGTCCTCGACCTGGTGCGGCGTCTTCGCGCTGGCGGCCTGCCGGTCTCGACCAGTGAGGCCCTGGACGCCGTAGACGCCCTTGCGACAGTCGACATCAATGTCCGCTCAGACGTGCGCACTGCCATGAAGGCGACCCTGGTCAAGGACACCTCCCACGAGGTGCTGTTCGCTCGTTCCTTCGACGCCGTCTTCCCGCGCATCCACCGTTCCCGGGATCGCGAGGTGCCAACCTCCGATGGAGCGATGGAGGCAGGCGACGAGCAGCTCATGGACGACCTCGTCCGTGCCATGCGCGATGGCGATATCGATCAGATCGACGAGCTCCTGGACGAGGCTGTCGAGCGCTATGCCGGGACGGATAAGCACACGTCGACCGCCGGGCATCACACCCAGCGAGCACTTCGCCGCATGAACATCCCCGCGCTGTACCGCCGCTACCTCCAGGACAGCGATGCGGAGTCCCGCTACGACCGCGCGGTCGATGCGGCCGAGGCCAACGCCATGATCGAGTCGATGAAGGTCCGCATGGAGGGCCTGGTGGCCGGACGGCTGCGCGACACCGAGATCGACGTGCACCAGAGCCTTGAAGACCCTGAGGATCGACCGCTCCTACTCGCTGGCCCGGATGAGCTCGCCGCCATGCGGCTGGCCATGCGCCCGCTCGCCCGACGCCTCGCCACCCGACTGGGAAACAAGCGTCGTCGATCGACGTCGGGACTGGACATGCGGCGCACCATCCGCGCCTCGATGGGCACCGGCGGTGTCCCGGTGCAGCCCGTCCTGCGACGGAAGCGCCCAACAAAGCCCGACCTCATCGTGCTGTGCGATGTCTCCGGGTCGACTGCTGAGTTCGCACCGTTCACACTGACGCTCCTGCACGCGGTGCATCAGGAGTTCCGGCGCGTGCGGTCGTTCGTCTTCGTCGACGGCATCGTCGAGATCACCGACATCCTCGACTCCTCCCCGGGAGTCCTCGATCCGCGGCAGCTGCTCGGACGTAGAGGACTGATCGTGAAGGACGGCCGCAGTGACTATCAGCGAGTGCTCTCGACGTTCCTGCAGATCTGGGGCGAAAGCGTCACCGCGAAGACGACGGTGATCATCGCCGGGGACACCCGGTCACATCGACGCGAGCCAGCAACAGCAGAGCTGGCGGAGATCGAGCATCGCGCGCGCCGGCTCTACTGGCTCAACCCGGAGCAGCGCCACGAGTGGGACACCCTGGACTCATGCGCGACGGAGTACGGCAATCACTGCACCGACTTCTTCGAGGTGTCGACTATCCGCCAATTGATCTCCGCCGTCACCCAGATCGTGTAGTCAGTTCGAAGAGTGCAAGCGCTCAGACACGCTCGATGACCATCGCCGCGCCCTGGCCGACGCCGATGCACAGCGATGCCGCGCCATAGCGGCCGCCTGTGCGCTCGAGGTGACCGAGCAAGGTGATAGCGATGCGCGAGCCGCTCGAGCCGAGCGGATGGCCGAGGGCGATCGCGCCACCCGAAGGGTTGAGCCTCTCGCGTTCGAGTCCGAGTGCCTTCTCGCACGCGAGAACCTGTGCTGCGAAGGCCTCGTTGATGTCGACGGCATCCATGTCGTCGAGCGTGAGCCCGGCCTTGGCCAACGCCTCACGGATGGCCGGGACGGGCCCGATGCCGAACAGGCTCGGCGCCACACCTGCGACGGCGTAGCTGACGACACGTCCACGGGGTGTGAGCCCATGTTCGGCGACCGCCTTCTCGGAAGCGACGACGAGCGCGGATGCGCCGTCGGAGAGTGGGGAGGAATTGCCGGCCGTGGAGACGCCGTCGCGAGTGAAGGCGGGCTTCAGCCCGGCGAGCTTCTCCACGGTCGTCCCGGAGCGCACCGTCTCGTCCGTCGTGACATCCCCGTCACGCGTGCTCACGGCGACGATGTCGGCATCGTGATCCCCCCGCGCCCACGCCTCGGACACGAGTCGATGCGAGCGCGCGGCGTACTCATCGGCCGCCTCACGACCGATGCCGTGGAGTCCCGCGAGCTTCTCGGTGCACTCTCCCACAGACAGCGTCGAATCGCCGCAGTCGAACTCCTTCAGGCGCGGGTGGCCCATACGC
>JAURME010000098.1 GCA_030830865.1 Candidatus Nanopelagicales bacterium
CAACGTCGCTCTGCACACCGACCACTGCGCCAAGGAGAAGCTCGAGGGCTTCGTCGAGCCCCTGCTGAAGATCTCGCAGGAGCGGGTCGCGAACGGCCAGGAGCCGCTGTTCCAGTCGCACATGTGGGACGGCTCGGCCGTCCCGCTGGGTGAGAACCTCGAGATCGCCCAGCGTCTGCTCGACGAGTCGGTCAAGGCGAACACCGTCCTCGAGATCGAGATCGGTGTCGTCGGTGGCGAGGAGGATGGTGTCGAGGCCACCCACGACGCAAAGCTCTTCTCCACCGTCGAGGACGGCCTGGCCACCGCTGAGGCCCTGGGCCTCGGCGAGCGCGGCCGCTACCTGGTCGCCGCCACGTTCGGCAACGTCCACGGCGTCTACAAGCCGGGCAATGTCGTCCTGACGCCGTCCGTCCTGAACGAGATCCAGACCGCCGTCGGCGAGAAGTACGGCAAGGACAAGCCGTTCGACCTCGTCTTCCATGGTGGCTCCGGCTCGCTGCTCAGCGAGATTCGCGAGGCGCTCGACTACGGCGTCGTGAAGATGAACATCGACACCGACACCCAGTACGCGTTCACGCGACCGATCGTCGATCACATGTTCAAGAACTACGACGGTGTCCTGAAGGTCGACGGCGAGGTCGGCAACAAGAAGGCCTACGACCCGCGCGCCTACGGCAAACTCGCCGAGGCCGGGATGGCCGCCCGCATCGTGGAGGCCTGCAATGACCTCCGCTCCGCGGGCACCCGAATGAGGTAGCAGCCCAGAACGGCTCAAGGGGCGTGAACCTCCCACCGGGGTTCGCGCCCCTCGGCATCTCACCCGCGAAAGCCAGGTTCGGCTGAATGGGCAACGCTGGACGGGCAGCCGGTCTGAGGCACTGGCAGGCTGTGCCCATGGACATCGGCAAGGACCTCCTCGACGGACCCCCTCCCACACTCCTTCCGGAGGACGTCGCCGCGGCTGAACTCGAGAGCGGTGCAGATTGCGACGCTGTCGTGCGCGCCCATCCCACCAGCTCGCTCGCGTGGGCGGTGCTGTCAGACCAGGCCTGGGCCGACGGCCGCGTCGTCGAGTCCTACGCCTTCGCCCGCGTCGGCTACCACCGTGGACTGGACTCCCTGCGGCGCAACGGCTGGAAGGGTCACGGCCCGGTTCCGTGGGGGCACGAGCCCAATCAGGGCTTTCTGCGCTGCCTGCGGTCCCTCGCCCGCGCCGCCGGAGCCATCGGCGAGACCGACGAGGTCGATCGCATCGGCGTCTTCCTGGACGACTGCGACCCTTCCGTCCCCCGCGACTAGTGGGCGCCCTCGTCGTCGGCGGCGGCATCAGCGGAGCGGCGTGCGCCAATGCGCTGAGCAGTGCGGGTGTTGAGGTCGCCCTGCGAGACCGCGGCCGCCGACTCGGTGGGCGCATGGCATCGCGGACCCTGCGTGACACCGGCACGGACTTCGACGGCCGGCCGGTCGACATCGGGGCCTCCTACTTCACCGCCCGGGACCCGGAGTTCATCGCTACCGTCGACCGTCTCATCGACGCCGGTCACGTCCGCCCGTGGACGACGTCCTTCCATGTCGCCGGACCGAGCGGCATCGAGGGGATCTCGACCGGGCCGATGCGCTTCGCGGCTCCGCGTGGCCTGCGCAGCGTCGTTGAGACGATGGTGGACGAGGCGGTCTCCGTGATCTCATCCAGCGAGGTCGAGGCCGTCGTCGTCGCAGGGACCGAGATCCGGATCGATGGTGAGACACACGACGTGGCGGCGCTGTGCATGCCGCTTCCTCAGGCGACGCGGCTGCACGCGGGGGTCCCCGACAGCACGATCACCTGGGAGCCGGTCATCGCTGTGACCTGCGTGTTCGACGAGCGCTCATGGCCCGACATCGATGGGGTCTTCGTGAACGACGATCCGGTCCTCACGTGGATCGCGGATGACGGCCGACGTCGCGGGGATGACGCGCCGGTGCTCGTCGCGCACGTGCACCCGGTGCTCTCGGCCGGGCACCTGACCGATCCGAGCGGGGTCATCCCCGAGGCGGTGGCGGCGCTTCGGCGCGTGCTCGGCACCGATGCGCTGCCGTCATGGGTCGATGCACACCGTTGGACCTATGCCAAGCCCCTTGCTGCGTACCCCGAGCCCTACTGGATGCACGACGACGCCCCGCTCGGGGTGGCCGGGGACCTCTGGGCCGAGGGCCCACGGGTCGAGGCTGCCTGGCTCTCCGGCCACTCGCTGGGCCGGGCCCTGGCGGAAGCCGCGGCGAGCGGTACGCCCAGCGGGCGGTAGGCTTTCCGCTCGTGCCTGCAATCGTGCTCGTCGGCGCCCAATGGGGGGACGAAGGCAAGGGAAAGGCGACCGACCTGCTTGGCGGTCGCGTGGACTATGTCGTTCGCTACCAGGGTGGGAACAACGCCGGTCATACCGTCGTCATCGGTGACCGCAAGTTCGCCCTCCACCTGCTGCCCTCCGGGATCCTCACCCCCAGCGTCGTGCCGGTCATCGGCAATGGGGTCGTCATCGACCCGGCCGTGCTGCTGGAGGAGATGCGGGGGATCGAGGAGCAGGGCGTGGACACGTCGAAGCTCGTCATCAGCGCTGATGCGCACCTCATCACGCCGTACCACGTCACCTTGGACAAGGTCGGTGAGCGCTTCCTCGGGAAGTCCAAGATCGGCACGACCGGGCGCGGCATCGGGCCCACGTACAGCGACAAGATCGCGCGCCTCGGCATCCGGGTGCAGGACCTCTTCGATCCGTCCATCCTCCGTCAGAAGGTCGAAGGGGCGCTCGACCAGAAGAACCAGATCCTGGTCAAGGTCTACAACCGTCGCGCTCTCGACGTCGACGCGATGGCCGACGAACTGCTCGAGTACGCCGATGTATTGCGGCCCTACGTCGCGGACACCGCGCTCCTGCTGAACAACGCGTTGGACGACGACAAGGTCGTTCTCCTCGAGGGCGGCCAGGGAACCCTGCTCGACGTGGACCATGGCACCTACCCCTTCGTCACCTCGAGCAACCCGACGGCCGGCGGTGCGTGCACCGGCAGCGGTATCGGCCCGACCCGCATCAGCAGTGTCGTCGGAATCCTCAAGGCGTACACCACGCGCGTGGGTTCCGGACCCTTCCCGACCGAGCTGTTCGACGAGGACGGCGAGTCCCTGCGTCGCATCGGCGGCGAGGTGGGCGTGACCACCGGCCGTGCCCGCCGCTGCGGGTGGTTCGACGCCCCGATCGCCCGCTATGCCAGCCGGATCAACGGCCTGACCGACATCTTCCTGACCAAGCTCGACGTCCTGACCGGCTGGAAGCAGATCCCGGTCTGCGTCGCCTACGACGTCGACGGCACGCGGGTCGATGAGATCCCCATGACGCAGACGGACTTCCACCATGCGAAGCCCATCTACGAGATGCTGCCCGGCTGGACGGAGGACATCTCCGGCGCCAAGGAGCTCTCGGACCTGCCGGCCAACGCCCGCGCCTACGTGAAGTTCCTGCAGGACGTGTCCGGTGCGCGGATCAGCGCGATCGGCGTGGGACAGGACCGCGACGCGACGATCGCGATCCACGACCTCATCCACTGATCAGGTTCGCGCGCAGGCATCGGTAGACGCGAGAGGGGCCCCGGCGTTCGCCGGGGCCCCTCTCCGTGCAGTGTGGCTCAGATGAGCCGGAGGTGGCTAGTTGCCACCCTCGTTCAGCGTGACCTCCATCGGGGTGAAGCTCTCACCCGTCACATCGAGACCCTTCGCCGAGAGAGCCGCGTCGGCCGCCTCGGCGTACTTGTTGGTGTAGGAGTCCGCAGAG
>JAURME010000012.1 GCA_030830865.1 Candidatus Nanopelagicales bacterium
CACGAGGCTCAGGTAGTCGATCATCCCGGTGGCCTCGAGCCGCTGGGCGATCTCGATGCCCCCCGCGAGGTCGTAGCCGCCCGGCGCCTCCTCGAACATGTTGAAGCGCACGCCGACGGTGTAGTCATCACCGCAGCGCTCCCGGATCTCGCGGATGATGTCCGTCACGAACCGCAGCCGGTTCTCCGGGCTTCCGCCGTACTCATCATCGCGATGGTTCACCAAGGGCGAGACGAACCACTCCAGCAGATCGTCGTGATTCAGGTGCAGGTCGACACCGTCAGCCCCCGCGTCCTGCGCGGCCTTGGCCGACCATGCGAACTCGTCGATGTACCAGCGGATCTCATCACGATCGAGCACATGAGGGATCTGGTTCAGCACCGGTGAACTCAATGTGGCCGACGGAGCATTGGGCAGGCCGCCCTGGCTCACGAGCTGCACGGTCGTGAAGGCCCCCGCTCCGTGGATGGCATCGGTGTACGCCTGCACCCGGTCGTGGAACACCGGCAGCCGGAAGTACCCCTTGGTGCGCGCCCCGACTCCGACCGGCGTGAACCCGGGGATGAAGAGGTTGTCGATGTGGCCCGTGATGTTGACGATCCATGCAACGCCGTTCTGACAGCGCCGGCGGATGTACTCGATGTTCTGCGCGGCCTGCTCCTCGGTGCCCCACAGCGGGCCCAGCGGCGCCGTGTGCGGGGGCATCATGACCCGATTGCGCAGGGCCATGGTGCCGACCTGTATGGGCGACAGCAGGTTCGGGAACTCCGTCACGACAGAACCTCGCAGTTGTCTAGATGACTCGGCACATGTCTAGCAGACGGGTGTCCCTCAGGTCACCTGCCGGCAGATGGCGGCCAGGCGCTTCTTGCCCAACCGATCGCAGAGGTCACTGCGCGGCACCTCGCCCTTCCAGTGGACCGACCAGTACGACGCCATGCCGCCGACGCAGTCCGGGCGGTTCGATCCAGCCTTTGCACAGACGCCCTCGGCGATGGTGAGGTCATCGGGGTGGTACTTGACCGCGCGACTGCCCGTGCCCCGGATGCATGACGCCCTCCCCAACTCGGTCGTCGCGCCGCGGCACCAGTCCATGGCTCCGAGGAAGTCATCCGGGTGCGCGGCCAGCCAGACATTCGGGGAGTAGAACCAGCAGTTCGCCTGATACGTCTCCCGTGTGGCCTCACACTCCGCACGCGCCGCCTCCAACGTGGGCAGGCCGCTGCCGGCGGCATGGGCCGCAGCGATGTCCCCGCTGAACAGCTGCATGAAGACGCCTTCTGCACAGCGGTGCGCGAGCAGCGAATCCGGGGACAGGTCACACAGGTGCAGGGACTTTTGAGGGTCCATGTCCGTGGCGAACATCAGCCCGTGCCCCACACCGTGGAAGCAGGAGCCGTCCTGCCGCGGCGCGCAGATGCGCAGAAGATCCCGCTTCACGTTGGGCGACTCCCCTAGTGCCTTCTCGATGACGCCGTGGGTGTAGCCGCCACCGCACACGTCGTCACGATCACTGAGGGCCTTGGCCGCATCGCCGCCCACGCCATCGAGCGCGGCGTGCCCGAGATCGTGGGCGACCGCGTGACAGATCCCCGACACGGATGGGTCCGCGGCGATCAGGCGGTCGAGTTCGGCGAGTGCCTCGGCCTGTCCCTGCGCGTCCAGAACAGACAGGACCGCGTCGCGGGTCCGCTCATATGCGCCCAGCACCGCTGCCTGCCCCTCCGTGTGGTCCTGTGCGTGGTCCCCAGCGTCATCGTCGGATGGGATGTCGACTTCCGACGGAGTGGATGCGGCCGTCGGTGACGCGGACGTCGCTGACTCGGCGGCGGACGAGGATTCACCGGGCTCACGCTGACCCTGGCTGACCGGCCGGATGATGACCAGGATGGTCGCTCCCGCCAGCACCACGCCGAGAGCGATCGCGACGAGGGACATCCATCCGCGGCGGCGCACCGACCGATCCTGTCACGACCGCGACACCCGGACGGCATCTACCCTGATCCCATGCCCAGTCGCCCACGCACCTTCCGCCAGGTGGACGTCTTCACCGACACTCCGACCCTGGGCAATCCCGTCGCAGTGGTGCACGACGCCGAAGGCCTGGACGCCGAGACCATGCAGGAGTTTACGGACTGGACGAACCTCTCGGAGGCGACCTTTCTGCTCGCACCCGAGGATCCCGAAGCGGACTATCGCGTCCGCATCTTCTGCCCGGGCCGAGAACTGCCCTTCGCCGGTCACCCGACCCTGGGAACGGCCCATGCGTGGCTCGAGGCCGGAGGCGAGCCCACCGGCGGCGACATCGTCCAGGAGTGCGGAGTTGGCCTGATCCGGATTCGACGCGATGGAGCATCCCTCGCCTTCATGGCACCTCCATTGCGACGCTCTGGACCACTCGACGTCGACACTGTCGACCGACTCGTCCGGGGCCTAGGCCTCGATTCGTCCCGGGTTCAGGGCCACCAGTGGTGCGACAACGGCCCGGGCTGGCAGGCTCTCCTGCTCGATGATGCCGACCTGCTGCTGTCCCTCACACCGGACCCGCAGGTGCTCGAAGGCCTCGATGTCGGGCTGATCGCCCCGAGCGCCCGGGACGGTATCGACTTCGAGGTCCGCGCGTTCTTCCCTGGGAACTCAGGGATGACGGAGGATCCCGTCACCGGCTCCCTGAATGCGGCCCTCGCCCAGTGGCTCATCGGCGCCGGGATCGCACCCGATGGGTACCGGGTGGCGCAGGGCACGGCGCTCGGCCGGGCGGGTCGTGTCCGCGTGCAGCACGACGGATCCGACATATGGATCGGCGGCGACAGTGTCACCGTCATCCGAGGAGAGGTGTCCCTGCCGTAGGAGGCACGCACCTTTACCGGGCTCTCATCGCCTCACGAAGGTGACGATCGCGCCCACCACGCTACGGAGGACAGCGTCAGCAGTGTCGGCATCCGAGGTGTCGCCGCAGGCGCGCCGATAGACACCACGGCCCGCACCCTCGATGTCTCCGTGGCCGGCCCCATCGATGACGGCGACCTGCACCCCCGGAACGTCGAGGAGGGATCTCTGGAGCGCGCCGTTCCGGTTGCACGGCGACGGCGGAGCCAGGATGGCCGCCACCGGCACATCATGGAGTTGCGGGAGCGATGAGGCGATGAGGTGATTGGGGCTGTCGACCCCGTCGACGAGGACGAGACCGCGAACGTCGACGCCGATGTCACGCAGGTACGCAGCAAGGTACGTCCCGGCCGCGGCGCCGGCGGAGTGACCGACGATCACGGCCGACGAGACGCCACCGTCGACAAGTCGCCGCGCGACGTCTCGAAGGCGCGACCGGGACATGTAGAGGATGGGCATCCACCGGGGAGCCAGAGCAGGGCGCACGCAGGGCAGGCCGACATCGTTGACCGCCCGGGCGAGTCGGTCCAGATGCCCTGGGCCGCGTGTGAAACCGGGCAGCGCCACCACCGTCGTCACCACAGGACTCTCACCTCCATCCCGATCCTGTCGGCCGCCTGCCACGGTAGCCGAGCACCCTCTCGGGGCCTGGTGCTGGCGGCTGGGCAATGGCGTTTACCGGAATCCTCCGCCGCTATTGACCCTGCGGACGACGAAGTCCCCCCGCGGATCGCCGAGATCCGTGAGGGGACTTCACACTGTCGGGCTGACAGGATTTGAACCTGCGACCCCTTGACCCCCAGTCAAGTGCGCTACCAAGCTGCGCTACAGCCCGATGCGCCGGTTTCCCGGCGCGAGCCGTCACATTACCCGGTCCAGTCCCCCAGTCCGAACCCGGAGGTGCCCTAGAGTCCGACCATGCGGACCTCACGGGTCATCGGCCTCATCGCCCTGGCTGCGATCGTGGTCGGGATCGCCTATGGAGTCGCACGCGTCGTTGCATCCTCACAGGAGGCGAGCCAGATGCAGTCGGACCTGACACCGTTCTACACGCCTCCGGACCCCATCCCCGACGCCTTGGGCACGATCATTCGACGCGAGCCCCTCGGTGTGGACGTCGCCGGAGGCACGGCCGAGCGGATGCTTTACGTCTCGGAGCGCCCCGACGGAACGCGAGCCGTTTCCGGGGGCATGCTGTTCCTCCCTGACGCCCCTGCGCCTGAGGGCGGTCGCCCGATCGTGGCGTGGGAGCACGGGACCCTCGGCATGGGTGATGCCTGTGTTCCCTCCCGCTCAACGACTCCCCTGGCCGATATCGAGACCTTCCTGTCTCTGATGCTCAAGCAGGGGTGGATCGTCGTGGCCACGGACTACGTCGGACTCGGCACCCCGGGTCCGAACCAGTACCTGATCGCTGAGGCCGAGGTGCGCGACGTCGTGAACTCGGTGCGTGCCGTCCGGACCATCCCCGAAGCCAAGGCCGGGGATCGTTACGTCACCTTCGGGCACTCACAAGGCGGACACGCATCGATCTGGACCGGACACCTCGGGCCCGACTACGCGCCTGAGCTCCAGCTCCTCGGCGTCGCCGCTGCGGCCCCGGCGCTGAACCTGCCCGAGATTGCTTCGGCCCAGTGGGACACCCCCGTCGGCTGGGTGATCGGATCGGACCTCATCGAGTCCTGGCCGACCTACTACCCGGATCTGCCCGTGGACGCCATCCTCAGCCCCGCCGGACGCAACAACGAGGCGCGGCTGGCCGCCGAGTGCGTCAAGGCAGCTGGCCTCGAGGCCCTCATCCGGGAGAAGGTCGGTCAGCAGTTCTTCAGCATGGACCCCCAGGACGATCCGCAGTGGAAGTCAGCCCTGGAGGACCAAACCCCGCCAGCAATGCCGGCCGCCATGCCGGTCTTCATCGCCCAGGGCACGACGGATCAGATCGTCCTGCCCTGGCCGAACGCGATGATCACCGAGCAATGGTGTGCGGAGGGGTCCACCCTCGCGACCCTCTGGATGGGCGATGTCGACCACATGGCCGCCGCCCACGTGTCCGGTCCCACGGCCTTCCAGTGGATCTACCAGCGGTTCGCAGGGGTGCCTGCTCAGAGCACCTGTGAACTGCCTCTCCCCGTGCCGCCCGTGGACCCTGACGCCTCCTAGCCAGCGACATCCTCCGCCACGCCGTCCACCGCGACGCGACACTCCACCACGAGGGCATCGCTCGCGTACTTGATCTGATCCCACACCGCGGCGGGCAGCTGGTCGGCCACCGTGCCACCCGTCCGCCGGATCTCCTCGATCC
This sequence comes from Candidatus Nanopelagicales bacterium, assembly GCA_030830865.1. Taxonomy (GTDB): domain Bacteria; phylum Actinomycetota; class Actinomycetes; order S36-B12; family S36-B12; genus UBA10649. The sequence continues at coordinate 5,192 of JAURME010000012.1, forward strand.
TGGAAGCGGCGGAGGCAAGCAGACCGGAGGCATCGGCGAGGACCTGCCACGACGCGTCCTGGTCCGCAGCCCGTTGGGCGATGTCGGCCCGTTCCCGTGCGACATCGGCCAACGCGAGCAGCAGAGCGTAGTCCGCGGTGTCGGCGTCGAAGTTGGGGGTCTCCGGCGCAGGAAGGGTGCACGCAGCGGCGGCATCCCGTCGGGCGTCGTCCGCGGAGAAACCACAGGCACTGACAGTTCCCATGGCCACCACGGCCACCACGGTGACGGCGGTCAGACTCGACGCTCGCATGACCTCAGCCCCGTCGGCGGGACCGCTTCTCACGCACCCGCATGAGGATTTGCAGAGGCGTGCCCGTGAACCCGAACTCCTCACGTAGGCGCCGCTCGATGAAGCGTCGGTAGCCGGCCTCGAGGAAGCCCGTCGTGAACAGTGCGAACGTCGGTGGACCGACCTGCACCTGGGCACCGAACAGGATGCGTGGCTGCCGTCCACCGCGCAGCGGGTGCGGATGGGCGTCCTGTAGGGCTTTGAGGAACTGATTGAGGCGTCCCGTCGAGATGCGGGTCTCCCAGCCCTCGAGGGCCGCCTCGATCGCCGGGGTCAGACGCTCGACGTGCCGACCCGTCATCGCCGAGATGTTGACCCGAGGTGCCCAGGGCACCTGCACGAGGTCACGGTCGATCTCCCGCTCGAGGTAGTGACGGCGCTCCTCGTCAGTGAGGTCCCACTTGTTGTAGGCGATGACGAGGGCACGCCCGGCCTCGATGACCATCGTGATGATGCGCACGTCCTGCTCCGTCAGCGGTGCCGACGCATCAATGAGCACCACGGCAACCTCGGCGCGGTCCAGAGCGGCCTGGGTGCGCAGGGTCGCGTAGTACTCGTGACCACTCGCCTCCTTGGCCCGTCGACGAATACCCGCCGTGTCGACGAACCACCACCAGGTGCCCTTGAGCTCGATGAGTTCGTCGACCGGGTCGACCGTGGTGCCGGCAACGTTGTCGACGACAACCCGATCACCGCCGGCGAGGGCGTTGAGCAGCGACGACTTGCCGACG
>JAURME010000099.1 GCA_030830865.1 Candidatus Nanopelagicales bacterium
CCGCAGAAGATGCAGCGCAGGTAGTTGATCTGGTACACGCGGCCGTAGCGCTCCCCCGGGGAGAAGCGCTCCCCCTCGGAGTTGTCAGCGCCCTCGACGAAGATCGCATCGGCCGGGCAGGCCCAGGCGCACAGTTCGCAGCCGACGCACTTCTCCAGGCCGTCGGCCCAACGGTTCAGCTGGTGACGACCGTGGAAGCGAGGCTGCGGCGGGACCTTCTGCTCGGGGTACTGCTCGGTGACGACCTTCTTGAACATGGTCAGGAAGGTGACGCCGAAGCCGCGTACGGCCTGGGGCAGCTCAGCCATGGGTGTCCTCCCCATCGGAGGTGTCGTTGTCCTCTTCGGCGACCACCTCGGCCGCGCGTTCCTGGACGATCGTGGTGCCCTGGGCGGCAGCCCGACGGGACGTGTAGGTGAACGACTGTCCGGGCAGCGGAGGCACCGGGAAGCCTCCGGCCATCGGGTCGAACGGAGCAGCTGCTGCGGCAGCCTCGGCCTCCTCACGCACCCGCTGCCTGCGGTCCTGCCGCGACTGGATGAGCCACGATCCGATGAGGAGCAGGACTATGACCACGGCGCCCGAGACGAGGATCTCCGTGGTCGAGAGGGCGACGTCGTCGCGCAGGACGCGAGCGATGGACACGATCATGATCCAGGCGATGGAGACCGGGATGAGGATCTTCCAGCCGAAGCGCATGAACTGGTCGTAGCGCATGCGGGGAAGGGTGCCTCGCAGCCAGATGAAGATGAAGATGAAGATCTGGACCTTCAGCAGCCACCAGAGCATGGGCCACCAGCCGGTGTTGGCGCTCTCCCACAGGGAGAGGGGCCACGGGGCCCGCCAGCCGCCGAGGAACAAGGTGGTGGCGAGCGCGGAGACGGTGACCATGTTGATGTACTCGGCGAGGAAGAACAGGGCGAACTTCAGCGACGAGTACTCGGTGTGGAAGCCGCCGACCAGCTCACCCTCGGCCTCGGGGAGGTCGAACGGGGCGCGGTTGGTCTCGCCGACCATGGCGGTGACGTAGATGATGAACGACGGCAGGAGAATGACCGCGAACCAGATGGGCTCCTGAGCGATGATGATGTCCGAGGTCGACATGGAGCCGGCGTAGAGGAACACCGCGACGAACGACAGACCCATCGCGATCTCGTACGAGATCATCTGCGCGCTCGAGCGAAGACCGCCGAGCAGCGGGTACGTGGATCCGGATGCCCATCCGCCGAGGACGATGCCGTAGATGCCGATCGAGGCGATCGCCAATACGTACAGCACCGAGACCGGGAAGTCGGTCAGCTGCAGCGGGGTCATCACCCCGAAGATCGAGACCTCGGGGCCGAAGGGGATGACCGCGAAGGCGAGGAAGGCCATCGTGGCGGAGATGACGGGGGCGATCCAGTAGACGGCGAGATGGGCCGACGTGGGGATGATCTCCTCCTTCAGCGCCAGCTTGATGCCGTCCATGAGGGACTGGAGGAGGCCCTGCGGACCAACTCGGTTCGGGCCTATGCGGTTCTGCATGCGCGAGACCACCCGACGCTCCCACCAGATGGTGAAGAGGGTGAGCAGCACCAGCAGGCCAAAGATGGCGACGACCTTGAGCAGGACGAGCCACCAGGGGTCCTGGCCGAACAGGCCGAACTGTGAGCCGGTCATGCGGCGCCTCCCGCGGTGAGCCGGACGGACGCGCCGGGCGTCGCGCCGAGGTCGGTGTGGATGTGGCACCCGGGTGAGTTCATCGGCACCCAGACGACGTCGTCGGCGATGTCGGCGACCTTCAGGGGCAGAGTCACCGACCCAGCGGGGCCGGTCACTGTGACGGTGTCGCCGAGGGCGGCCACCGCCGTGGCCGAGGCCATCGCGACTGTCGGTCGTGCTGTCGCCGCCAGGTGGGGCTCGTCCTCCTGCATGAGTCCGGAGTCCAGCAGGAGGCGCCACGACGCGAGCACCGTGCCGGTGGCGCCGGCGCCGCTGGCCACCGCCGGCGTCTGGAAGCGGCTGCCGGCCCACGGGCCGAGGGAGCCGAGCTCCATGCGGATCGAGCGCACGTCACCCGGCAGCGCGACGCCCATGGCATCGGCGACCATCGACAGGACCTTGGCATCACCCATGGTCAGCGCATCGCGGAGGACCTGTCCGAAGGGGCGCGGTCGGCCCTCCCAGTTGAGGAAGGTCCCGGCCTTCTCCGTGACGACAGCCACCGGGAGCACGACATCGGCGCGCTCCGTCACCGCGGAATGGTGATTCTCCAGCGAGACCACGAAGCCGGCGTTCCCGATGGCCTCCTCAGCCAAGGTCGGGTCGGCGTAGTCGGTCAGCTGGACGCCTCCGACCACGAGCGCGGCGAGGTCCCCGTCACGCGCAGCACGGAGGATCGCGTCGCCGCTGCGGCCGTTCTCCGCCGGAAGGTCCGCGGGGGTGGTCCCCCAGGCCGCGGCGACCTGCTCGCGTGCCTGCGGGTCCTCCAGGGGACGGCCGCCGGGGAGGAGCCCGGCGAGGGCACCGGCATCAAGCGCGCTGCGCTCACCGGCCCGACGCGGCACCCACGCGAGCGCAGCACCGGTGGCATCGGCCAGCTCGGCCACGGCGGAGAGGGTTCCTGCGGATCCCGCCGCGCGTTCGCCGACGAGGATGACCGTGCCCGGCTGCGACAGCAGGGAGCGAGTCGCGTCGTCCAGGGAGCGGAGGACTGCGGCCTCCTCACCCGGTCGTGCGGTCAGCAGGCGACCGGACATCTTCGCCAGGCTGTCGGTGGCCACCGCACCCACGGAGAGCACCGAGGTGCCGCCGCGGGCCGCCTTGCGCAGGCGCAGGAAGAGGATCGGGGACTCGTCCTCCGGCTCGAGGGACACCAGCAGGACGGCCGGCGCGACCTCCAGCCCGTCGTAGGAGGCGGAGACCCGGGTACCGGCAACACGTGCGGCGAGGAAGGCGGCCTCCTCGTCCGACGACTGGCGGACCCGGAAGTCGATGTCATCGCTGGCCAGCGCCGTGCGGGCGAAGCGCGCGTAGGCGTAGGCATCCTCGACCGTGCTGCGGCCGCCGACGAGCACGCCGACCTTGCCGCGAGCTGCTGCGAGGCCGCGGGTCGCGGCATCGATGGCCTCGGGCCACGAGGCCACCCGCAGCTCACCGTTCTCGCGGATCATCGGGTGCTCGACCCGACCGTTGCGCTGGTACGTGAAGGCGAAGCGGCCCTTGTCGCAGTTCCACTCCTCGTTCACCTGGGGGTCGTCCCACGCGAGGCGACGGGTGACGACACCGCGGCGATAGTCCGTGCGCAGGGAGCAGCCGGAGGCGCAGTGCTCGCAGGCGGTCGGGACCGACACGAGGTCGAACGGGCGCGAGCGGAAGCGGTAGGACGCGCTGGTGAGGGCGCCGACCGGGCAGATCTGGACGGTGTTGCCGGAGAAGTACGAGTCGAACGGCTGATCGTCAGCCGTGCCGACCTGCTGCTTGGCGCCGCGCTCGAGGAGTTCGATCATCGGATCGCCGGCGATCTGCTCGGCGAAGCGGGTGCATCGCGCGCAGGACACGCAGCGCTCGCGGTCGAGCAGCACCTGCGCGCTGACGTTGATGGGCTTGTCGAACTCGCGCTTCTCACCGTCGAAGCGCGTCTCCGGGCGGCCGACCGACATGGCCTGGTTCTGCAGGGGGCACTCCCCGCCCTTGTCGCAGACCGGGCAGTCCAGCGGGTGGTTCAGCAGGAGGAACTCCATGACGCCCTCCTGCGCGAGGCGAGCGACCTCGGAGGCGTACTGCGTCTTGACGTTCATGCCGTCGGTGAGCGCCTGGGCACAGGCCGGCTGCGGCTTGGGCATGCCCTCGACCTCGATGAGGCAGGCGCGGCACGCGGCCACGGGGTCGAGGAGCGGGTGGTCGCAGAACCGCGGGATCTCGATGCCGAGCTGCTCGGCGGCACGGATGACGAGGGTGCCCTTGGGGACCTGCATCTCCACACCGTCGATGACGACGGTGATGAGGTCCGTCGCCACCTGGACGTCAGAACCCGGGCCGCTGTTGCTGGTGACGGTCATCGCGCTGCCGCTCCCGAGAACACGTAGGACGCTGCCGGATCGAAGGTCTCATCGACCGGCGTGGACGTTGCCGCGGCGAATTCGTCGCGGAAGTACTTCATCGCTGCCGGATAGGGCGTCGCCGCGGCGTCACCGAGGGCGCAGAAGGATCGTCCGGCGATCTGGCCGCACAGGTCCGTCAGGACTTCCATCTCACGATCGGACCCATGGCCCTCCTGGAACCGCTCGAGCGTGCCCGTGATCCAGTAGGTGCCCTCGCGACAGGGGGTGCATTTGCCGCAGGACTCGTGCTTGTAGAACTCCAACCAGCGGGTGACGGCCTTCACGACACTCACCGTGTCGTTGAAGAGCATCGGCGTGCCGGTGCCGAGCATCGTGCCGGCCTCCGCCATGGCCTCGTAGGTCATGGGGGTGTCGAGGTGCTCCGCCGTCAGCATCGGGACCGACGACCCTCCCGGCAGCCAGAACTTCACCGGACGGTCGTCGATCATGCCGCCGGCGTAGTCGAGCAGCTCGCGCATGGTGATGCCGAGCGGGGCCTCGTAGATGCCCGGGCGGTTGACGTGCCCGGACACGGCGAAGACCTTGAAGCCCGGGGACTTCTCGGTGCCGAACTGGCGGAACCATTCCACGCCGCGGCCCACGATGTAGGGGATGTTGCAGATCGTCTCGACGTTGTTGATGACGGTCGGCGAGGCGTACAGGCCCGCGACGGCCGGGAACGGCGGCTTCAGGCGTGGCTGGCCGCGCAGGCCCTCGAGTGAGTCGAGGAGGGCCGTCTCCTCGCCGCAGATGTAGGCACCAGCACCCGCGTGGACGACCACGTCGAGGTCGAAGCCGCTGCCCAGGATGTCCCTGCCGATGAGACCGGCCTCGCGGGCCTCGCGCACGGCGTTGGCAACACGACGGATGGCCTCGGGCACCTCGCCGCGGATGTAGATGAAGGCGTGGTTGGCGCGGATCGCGAACGACGTGATGATGACGCCCTCGATGAGCGAGTGCGGATTCGCGATCATGATCGGGATGTCCTTGCAGGCACCCGGCTCGGACTCGTCGGCGTTGACGACCAGGTAGTGCGGCTTGCCGTCGTTCTGCGGGACGAAGCTCCACTTCAGGCCGGTCGGGAAGCCGGCGCCGCCACGACCGCGTAGACCGGAGTCCTTGACCGTGCCGATGATGGCGTCCGGATCCTGCTTCAGGGCCGCGGCGAGGGCGCTGTAGCCGCCGTGACGCCGATACCCGGCGATGGTGAACAGTTCTGGATCGTCCCAGTGCTCGGTGATGACGGGGGTGAGTGCCATGGGTCAGCCCTCCTGCCCGGTACCGGGCGCGGTCATGCCACGCTCCTTGGCGATGCGCAGGCCCGCGAGCATCTTGTCGTCGACGGGCGTTCCTTCGGCGGCGAGGCCGTCCTCGGGGAAGGCCAGGGTGTGTTCGGTGGCCTGGAAGTCCCGGATGACCGGGCCGCGGGTCGACTGGACCTTCTCCCCGCGGGCGAGGCGATCGACGATGTCGACTGCACTCGTCGGGGTGACGTCGTCCATGAACTCCCAGTCGACCGTCATGACCGGAGCGTGGGTGCAGGCGGCCTGGCACTCGATGCGCTCGAGGAAGAACTCGCCGTCGGTCGTGCCCTCGTTGTTGCCTACTCCGAGTCGCTCGCTGAGGGCGTCGTAGACCGCGTCGCCACCGAGCAGGCCGCACAGGGTGTTGATGCAGACGCCGATGTGGTGCTTGCCGACGGGCTTGCGCTTGTACATCGTGTAGAAGGACGCGACAGCGGTCGCCTCCGCGGCGCTGACCCCGGCGAACTCAGCGCACACCGCGATGCCGTCGGAGGTGACCTCGTCGTCGAGGCTCTGCATCAGGTGCAGCATGGGCATCAGGGCCGAACGGGGGTGCGGGTACCGCGCGACCAACTGCTCGAGCTGTTCGCGAGTGCTCTCGCTGATTGCCATGTCGTCTCTTCCTCGTTGCCTGGTGCTGATTACCTAGCGGTCCACGCCGCCCATGACCGGATCGATGCTCGCGACGGCAGCGATGACGTCGGAGATCATGCTGCCCTCGCACATCGCGGCGGTGGCCTGCAGGTTGGTGAAGCTGGGGTCGCGGAAGTGGACGCGGTAGGGGCGCGTGCCACCGGAGCTCACGATGTGACATCCGAGCTCGCCCTTGGGCGACTCGACCGCGGCATACACCTGGCCCGCCGGGACCCGGAAGCCCTCGGTGACCAGCTTGAAGTGGTGGATCAGGCCCTCCATGGACTCGGACATGATCTCCCGGATGTGCTCCGGGGAGTTGCCCTGACCGTCGCTGCCGATGGACAGCTGAGCAGGCCACGCGATCTTCTTGTCCTCGATCATGACCGGGCCGGGGCGGAGCTTGTCGAGAGCCTGCTCGACGATGCGCAGGGACTGCTCCATCTCCTCGATGCGGATGAGGAACCGTCCGTAGACGTCGGCCGTCGTCTTCGTGATGACGTCGAACTCGTAGTTCTCGTAGCCGCAGTAGGGCTGGCTCTTGCGCAGGTCGTGAGGCAGACCTGTTGATCGGAGGATGGGCCCGGTGATGCCGAGGGCCATGCAGCCGGCCAGGTCGAGGTAGCCGACGTCGACCGTGCGACCCATCCAGATCGCGTTGTCGACGAGGAGGTCGGCGGTGTCCTTCAGCCGCTTGCGCAGAAGCGGGATGGTGTCGCGGATCTTCTGGGCTCCGTTTTCCGGAAGGTCCTGGGCCACGCCGCCCGGACGCACATACGCACTGTTCATGCGCAGGCCGGAGACCATCTCGAAGATGTCGAGCACGAGCTCGCGCTCGCGGAAACCGAACTCCATCGCCGTGAGGGCCCCGAGTTCCATGCCGCCGGTCGCGAGCGCTACCAGATGCGAGGAGATGCGGTTGAGCTCCATCATCATCACGCGGATGACATTGGCCCGCTCCGGGATCTGATCGGTCACACCGAGGGCCTTCTCCACCGCGAGGCAGTAGGCCGCCTCGTTGTACATCGGCGTGAGGTAGTCCATGCGGGTCACGAACGTGACGCCCTGGACCCAGGAGCGGTACTCCATGTTCTTCTCGATGCCGGTGTGCAGGTAGCCGATGCCTGCGCGGGCCTCGGTGACGGTCTCGCCGTCGAGCTCGAGGATGAGCCGGAGAACTCCGTGGGTCGACGGATGCTGCGGTCCCATGTTGACCACGATGCGATCGTGCTCGCCCTCGGGCGCACCGGACACGGTGTCCCAGTCGCCGCCGGAGACGTTGTAGATACGGCCCTCGGTCGTGTCGTAGGAGCCGGCGACAGACTCCTCGGACGCCTGGGCGGAGAAGGTGACGTTGTCGGTCGACATCAGTTGTACGACCTCCGCTGGTCGGGGGGTGGGATGGTTCCGCCCTTGTACTCGACGGGGATGCCGCCGAGCGGGTAATCCTTGCGCTGCGGATGACCGACCCAGTCGTCGGGCATCATCATGCGGGTCAGGGCGGGGTGACCGGTGAACTCGATACCGAAGAAGTCCCAGGTCTCGCGCTCATGCCAGTCGCACGTCGGATACACGGACACGATCGACGGGATCACGGCGTCACCATCGGGCACCGACACCTCGACGCGGACGCGGCGATTGTGGGTGATGGACAGGAAGTGGTAGACCGCGTGCAGTTCGCGACGTGCCTCATCGGGGTAGTGCACGCCGCTGACGCCGAGGCACAGCTCGAACCGCAGGCCAGGCTCGTCGCGGAGCAGGGTGACGAAGGCGACGAGGTGCTCGCGCCGGACGTGATACGTGATCTCGTCGCGGTAGATGACCACCTTCTCGATGGCCTGCGTGGCCGGGAGGCCGTGGGCGCCGAGCGCGAGCTCGATCTCATCGGACACCTCGTCGAACCAGCCGCCGAAGGGCCGGGTCGCGGGCGCCGGCATGACGATCGGGTCGACCAGGCCGCCGAAGCCGCTGGTGTCACCGCCGTTGGTGGTACCGAAGGCTCCGTGACGGATGCCGATGATGTCCAGCTCCTCGACCCCCTGGGGAACGGCTGGCATACCCGAATCGGTCATCGCATGAGCCCCTTCAGCTCCAGAGTCGTCGGGGACTGGAGAGCCACGGCCTCCTGCTCGATGATCTCCTCGCGCCGGTGGGCGCCGATCTTGGTGTCCTGGATCTTGTCGTGGAGCTTCAGGATCGCGTCGAAGAGCATCTCCGGGCGGGGCGGGCAGCCGGGCAGGTAGATGTCGACCGGGACGATGTGGTCGACGCCCTGCACGATCGCATAGTTGTTGAACATGCCACCGCTGGAGGAGCACACGCCCATCGCGATGACCCACTTGGGATTGGGCATCTGGTCGTAGATCTGACGCACGACGGGAGCCATCTTCTGGCTCACCCGACCGGCGACGATCATCAGATCGGCCTGACGCGGCGAGGCACGGAACACCTCCATGCCGTAACGGGCGATGTCGAAGCGTGGGCCGCCGGCGGCCATCATCTCGATGGCGCAGCAGGCCAGGCCGAAGGTGGCCGGCCACAATGATCCCTTACGGGCATAGCCGGCGAACTTCTCCACCGTGGTGAGAAGGACGCCAGATGGCAGTGATTCCTCAAGGCCCATGGTTCTTCCCCTCCTAGTCCCACTCGAGTCCGCGACGACGCCAGACGTACGCGTAGACGACGAGGACGGTGATGATGAAGATGAACATCTCGATCAGGCCGAAGAGCGCGAGCTGGTCGAAGGCGACCGCCCACGGGTACAGGAAGACGATCTCGATGTCGAACACGATGAAGAGCATCGCGGTGAGGTAGTACTTCACCGGGAAACGGCCGCCACCGACCGGCTGAGGGGTGGGCTCGATGCCGCACTCGTAGGCGTCGTACTTCGCACGGTTGTACCGCTTGGGACCGGTGAAGGTCGCCGCGGCCACCGAGAAGACTGCGAAGGCGAAGGCGAGAAGCCCGAGTACGAGGATCGGGGTGTAGACGTTCAAGCCCGGAACTCCTCACGAGTTGTGCGTTTGTGAATCACTTCACGACCACGCCAAGCATAGTGGTCGACGCACACTGCTCGGACACCCCTCGGACCCCCGCCGCTTCGCTCATTCCTCGCGCCACCCGCGAACCCATGGCGCCGTCGCTCCGGGACTCGCTTCGCTCATTCCTCGCGCCACCCGCGAACCCATGGCGCCGTCGCTCCGGGACTCGCTTCGCTCATTCCTCGCGCCACCCGCGATGCAACGCGACGATCCCACCACTCACATTTCGCCACTGGACCCGCCCCCATCCGCACTCCCGCATGTCCTGCGCCAGGGCGGGCTGATCGGGCCATGCACGGATGGATTCAGCCAGGTACACGTAGGCCTCGGGGTTCGACGACGTCTTCTCGGCGATCGAGGGCAGCGCCTTCATCAGGTACTCGGTGTAGACCGTGCGGAACGGAGCCCACGTCGGATGCGAGAACTCGCAGACCACCAGCCGACCACCGGGTCGCACGACGCGATGGATCTCCCGGAGCCCAGCCATGCGGTCGTGGATGTTCCGCAGGCCGAAGGAGATCGTCGCCGCGTCGAACACCCCGTCAGCGAACGGCAGGTGCATGCCGTCGCCGGCGACGAACGGCAGGTACGGCTGCCGACGCTTGCCGACGCGGAGCATCCCGAGCGAGAAGTCCGTGGGGACGACCATCGCACCGGCCTGGGAGAAGGGGACGCTGGACGTGCCCGTCCCAGCCGCGAGGTCCAGGACACGCTCCCCCGGCTGCGGGTCGACCGCCTCGAGAACCAGTCGCCGCCAGCGGCGGGTCTGACCCAACGCAAGGACGTCGTTGGTGAGGTCGTATCGCTCCGCGACATCATCGAACATCGCGGCGACATCACTCGGTGCCTTGTCCAGATCAGCGCGTCCCACGCCCCGATCCAACCACTCCCCCGGGCAGGTCACCTCCCGGCATGCCCCGTCCCGGCACTGCCCCTACCCTGACGATGTGACGTCACCCGCCCCGTCCCCCCGCCTGTCCGGGGAGGCCTCCCTCGGTGACCGGGCGTTCCTTCCCTCCGCCGGACGACTGCGCGTCGCCACGAGGGCCATCGCCGATCCGGGCGACCTGCTGGCACGGCTTCCTCGCTCCGAACCTCTGGCCTGGGTCCGCAACGGTGACGGACTGATCGCCTGGGGCGTCGCCGCGCAGCTCGAGGTCCGCGGCCACGAGCGGTTCAGCCGCACCCAGCGCTGGTGGTCCAACCTCTGCAGCTCCTTCGACATCGACGACCAGGTCAGCGTCCCCGGCACCGGCCCGGTCGCGTTCTCGTCCTTCTCCTTCGACGACGAGACAGGCACATCCATCGTCATCCTGCCGCGCGTCATCGTCGGGCGACGCTCGGGGCAGGCCTGGATGACGACGATCGGCGATGACGGCGGCCACGCATTGCCACCGGCCTCCGTTCCGGACGAGCCGGGTCCGGTGACGTGGTCCGACGGCAGTCGGACACCGCAGGCATGGCAGCAGTCAGTCGCCGAGGCAGTGCGGCGCATCCAGCGTGGTGAGCTGGACAAGGTCGTCCTCGCCCGGGACATCGTCGGGCAGGTCGAGGGCGACCTCGATCCACGCCACCTCCTTGCGAGCCTGAGCGCGTCCTACCCCTCGACGTGGACGTTCTGTGTCGACGGCCTGCTGGGAGCGACACCGGAGCTCCTCGTCCGGCGCACCGGAGATCTCGTCACGAGCCGGGTTCTCGCGGGCACCGTCAGCCGACGCGACGATCGGGACGATGCCGGACTCGCGCGGGCCCTGCTGTCGAGTGACAAGGACACCATCGAGCACGAGTACGCGGTGCGCTCGGTCGCCAAGGCCCTCGCCGCGCACTGCACCGACCTCGAGGTGCCGGAGAACCCCAGTGTCCTCGAGCTCGCGAACGTGCAGCACCTGGCGACCGACGTCACCGGGCGCCTGGCTGACGAGGCACCGGTCCTCGCCCTCGCCGCATCGCTGCATCCGACCGCCGCTGTGTGCGGGACGCCGACAGAGCGTGCCTTCGCCCTCATCCGGGAGTTGGAGGGGATGGATCGTGGGCGCTATGCCGGCCCCGTCGGCTGGTTCGACCACCACGGTGACGGCGAGTTCGGCATCGCACTGCGATGTGCCGAGGTCGACGAGGAGGCCGGTCTGGTCCGGGCCTTCGCCGGCTGCGGGATCGTCGCTCGGTCGGCGCCCGAGGATGAGCTCGCCGAATCGCGGGCGAAGCTGCAGCCCATCCGCAACGCCCTCGCCTGATCCGATCGCAGCGACGGTCAGAGCTCGGCGACGGGACAGACGACCGAGCGGCGGAGGTTGTGATCGCCGGTCACTGACCAGGTGCCTGCACTGTGTTGCTAGGCGGACTCGAGAGCCGACGACACCGCACTCTGGACAGCGTCGAGGATCGCGGCCTCGCGGTCCCGATCACAGGTGCGGGCCACCACGATCCGGACCCCGCCGGTCCCGACGGCATCGTCGATCGCCTCCTCCAGCGCGGCCAGGGTGTCGACCGCGACGGCGGGGATGCTGAGGGACTCGGCCAGGCTCACGAGGTCGATGCCCAGCGGGTTCCCGAACACCCGCTCGAACACCGAGTCGGGAACGGACGTGCCCTGTTCGAGGGACGAGAAGATGCCGCCCCCGTCATTGTCGGAGACAACGATGACGAGATCCGGACGCTCCTCCTCCGCGGGAGCGAGCAGTCCGTTGGTGTCGTAGAGGAAGGTCTGGTCGCCCATGAGTGCGATCGCTCCGGCGCCACCGTTGCGCTGCAGGGCATCGGCGGCACCCCACGCGGTCGAGACGCAGCCGTCGATGCCGGACGTGCCGCGGTTCCCCAGGATCACGGCGTCCTGAACGGTGTTGGCGGCGAAGGAGCCCACGTGACGGACCGGCCAGGAGGCACCGAGGAACAGCAGACCGCCGTCGGGAACGCGGGCCGCAGTGGCTCGGGCCACGTGCATCCCGGTGAGCACCTCCTCCGACGACACGAGGGCCGTCTCCACCGCCGCCGCAGCGAGGACGTCGGCGCGCTGCCAGGACTCCAGCCACTCCTCGTCGAACTCCGCCTCCTCAGGCGGCAGGGGGACGCTGGCCACCACGACGTCCGCGGACCGAGTGGGGTCGCTCCACTCCTGACGGGCGTCGACCGCGACGTGCAGCTCAGCGCGCCCGATCATGCGCAGGACCGAGCGATTGAGCCCGACGCGTCCGAGGGTCAGCACGAGATCGGGCACGTGGGCATCGGCGAACGTCTCGTCGGCGAGCAGCAGCGGCGCGTGGCTGAGGGAGGTGTCGCACCCCGCCCCGTTGCCGCTGGGCTCGGAGATCACCGGCCAGCCGAGTGCCTCCGCGAGCTCATCGATGAGGCCCACCGCCTCCGGGTCCTGATGGTCCCCTACGACGATGAGTCCACGGGCTGGCACCACGGCGTCGTCGAGCAGTGCTCCGAGGATGTCGTCCAGGGGCGTGCTCATACCGGCCACGAGTCGCGCGTCGGCGGTCCAGGGACGGCCGTCCGGGCGTCCCTCGAGGTCCTCGATCCACTCCTCGCCCTCGGTCGGGACGAGCGGTTCATCGAAGGCGACATTCAGGTGCACCGGTCCCGGGCGCAGCGCATCCGTCGCGATCGCGACGGCCCGCGCCACGCTGGAACGCCAGTAGCGCACCTGGCCGAGCTCACGCACCGCCGGGCTGAGATCGAGCGCGACGCGCACGGTCGAGCCGAACAGGCCGGCCTGGCGGATGGTCTGGTTGGCGCCCACGTCGCGCAGTCGCGGGGGTCGGTCCGCCGTCATCACCAGGACGGGGATGGACGACTCGTCGGCCTCAACGAGGGCCGGATGGAGGTTGACCGCGGCGGTGCCCGATGTCGTGACGACGACGGCAGGGACACCCGTCACGCGGCTGATCCCGAGGGCGCAGTAGGCGGCCGACCTCTCGTCGAGGCGCACGTGGAGCACGAGGTCACCACGGGTCTCTGCGGCGGCGAGGGCCAGCGCGAGCGGCGTGGACCGCGACCCGGGGGCGAGCACAGCGTCGGTCACGCCGCAGCGCACGAGTTCGTCCACGAGGACCAGGGCCTCGGCGGTGGCGGGATTCACGCCCGACAGCCTAGGACCCGAACCGGTGGGGCCACGCGGCGACGAGTCTGGCGCGCCAGTGTGCGGCACGGGCCTCCGTCAGGCGGTCACGGGCCGCCAGCAGCGCCGGCAGCTCCGGACCGGTCCGGCGCACCGGCAGCACGCCGGCCGACGGCAGCAGCGGCTCGGCGACATCGGCTGCGAACAGCGCCCCGGTGCCCAGGCCACTGGCGAAGGGAAGGTCCGGAAGCGCCGCCGCCGCGGCGACCGCGGTCTCAAGGCCGACCGAGGAGTCCAGGGAACCGCTGATGACGACGGGCACATCGAGGTCGTGCGCCCGCTGCAGCGTGGCCGCCACCCCGCCAAGGGTGGCGGGCTTCAGCACTGCCACGTCTGCGATGTCGGCGACCGAGGTCACCGGTCGGTCGGACGTGCGGATCACCTCGTCCGCGGCGAACGCGACGTCGACCAGTCCGCGGAGCTCGCGCATCTCCTCCCGGGTGCGACACGGCTGCTCGACGTATTCGAGGTCGTACGCCGCCAGTCGCCGGAGGGCCCGAGCCGCAGTGGCGACATCCCACGCCGCGTTGGCGTCGATGCGGATCGTCCCGATCCCGCGCCCCAGCACGGTGTCCAGCACGTCACGGACCGTGGCCACCCGTGCCTCGTCGTCGCCTAGAGATGCCGAGCCGACCTTCACCTTGACGGTGCGGCAGCCGCGGTCGAGGACCGCCTCGCGGGTGAGTCCCGCCGCGTCCGCGGCATCGACGGCCGGGATGATCGCGTTGACCTCGATCTCGTTGCGCACGGGAGCGGGCCACGCGCCGAACGACGCCTCGAGCGCACTGGTCAACCAGCGCCCGGCCGCGACGTCGGAGTAGTCGTCGAACGGCGCGAACTCGCCCCATCCGCTCGGCCCCTTGATGAGCATGCCCTCGCGGACATCGACACCGCGGAAGGTGCGTCGCAGCGGCAGGGCGAAGGGCACCGCGGCCTGCAGGACGTCCTGCACGTCGAGCTCGTGGAGCAGCGGGCCGGGCATCAGCCCTGCTTGACCGGGCAGGAGTCCATGTCGGGCAACTTACCGGCCGCCCTAGGCTCATGCAGGTGAGCAGTCGCGACCTGGTCCGGGTTCCCGTCCCGCCGGGTCCCGAGGGTCCCGAACGGCTGCTCCCTGCCCTGGCAGATGCACTCGCGGGCATCGGCCCGGCGATCGCTCCCGTGCCCGTCGTCTCGGCCACCGTGTCCGCCGACTACGTCACATCGGTGCTGCGCGCCATGCATCTGGACGACCGGCTTCCTCTGGAGTCCGACGACGTCGCGGCCATCGTCTCCACCTCGGGGTCGACCGGCGATCCTCGCGGGGTCCTCCTCACTGCCGGAAATCTCACCGCCTTGACTGCTGCGGTGCAGGGGCACGATCGCCCCCAGTGGGTCATCGCCCTGCCGGTGACGTCGATCGGCGGCATGAACGTCCTCGTCCGCGCACTGGCCGCGGGACGCGACCCGATCCCGGTGGCGAGCATCGGCGGTGCCGGGCCGTTCCGGCCCGAGGAGTTCGTCCGCGCTGTCGAGCAGGCGATGGCCGTCACGGACGACGTCCGTGTGTCCCTGGTGCCCGCGCAGGTGACCAGGCTGCTCTCTGACGCGGCCGCGACCGACGCGCTACAGGCCTGCCGCAGGGTGCTCGTCGGGGGTGCCGGCATGCGCCCCGCTCTCCGCACGGTGACCGACGATCTCGGGATCCCCGTGTCCTCCACCTACGGTTCGACGGAGACCGGCGGCGGCTGCGTGTACGACGGTGTCCCACTACCGGGGGTGTCCGTGCTGGCCGACCCGGACACCGGGCTCCTGCGGGTGACCGGACCCTCCATCGCCCTGGGCTACCGCGGTGATGCCGCCGCGACGGCCGCCTCCTTCGTCGATGGCGCGTTCCTCAGCTCCGATGTGGGCTCCGTGACCGAGGCCGGCATCGTCACGGTGATCGGCCGGATCGATGACGTTGTGACGATCGGCGGGGTCAACGTCTCCCCCTCGGCCGCCGAGCGGATCCTCGGTGACCATCCGGATGTCGCCGCCGGTGCCGTCGTGGCCTGCGTGGACGCCGACGGTGATGCCCA
>JAURME010000100.1 GCA_030830865.1 Candidatus Nanopelagicales bacterium
CGCGGTCGACGGCACCGGTACGGCCCGCATCGTCGCCGCTCGTGTCCTGGTCACCGAACCGGCATCGGCTGCCGGCTACGCCTCCGCCACTGTCGTGCTCCTGTCGATGTCCGAGTCGGCCGCCCTCGAGGTGACCGCCGCCGCCTATCAGGCCCCGCTTGCCGTCCTCATCCATTCACGATCGTCTGGCACGACCTAGATCGGTGACCCGAGAGGCGGCGTCCCAGCCCTTCCGGCAGCGCAGTTGCGCTGAGGTTCAGTTGCCGTGATGCGGCGGCACCTCTGCCAGCAGTCGGGCGTCGGAACTTCCGAACCCACCCGCCTCGTCAGACGTGATGTCCGGGAGGAGGGGCGCCGACCCACCGGCGCGCGGCTCACGGGTCGAGCCCACCGAGGTCAAGGACTCGTCGATCGCCTGGCCGAGGCCCTGGAGCTCCTCTCTCGTCGTCACGAAAGACGGGGAGATCTGCAGTGACCCGTCCGCCAGGGCACGGGTGAGGAAACCGCGCTCGCGCATGGCCGCGAGGAGTTCGGGCATGGATGACGAGACAGCGAGCACCTCCGGAGTCAGGGTCACGGCCGCGAGGAGGCCACCACCGATGCGCACCTCGCTCACCCACGAGTGGTCGCGCAGGTCGATCAGCGCGGCGGTGAGGGCCAGTTCCAGCAAGGAGACGTGGTCGACGAGGGACTCCCGCTCCATGATGTCGAGGTTCACCGCTGCGGCGGCCGCGGCTCCCGCGTGGCCGGAGTACGTGTACCCATGCCGCCACAGGTGTCCGCTGTGCTTCCAGAACGGTTCGGACACTCGCTCCCCGACCAGCACGGCACCCATCGGGACGTAGCCCGAGGTCAGTCCCTTGGCCGTCAGCACCAGATCCGGATCCAGGCCCTCAGATCCGAACCAGCGTCCAGTGCGACCGAACCCGGTGATGACCTCGTCGGCGATGAAGACGACGCCGCGCTCCCGGCAGATCTCGCGGACCGCTTCGAGATAGCCCGCGGGCGGCGGGTAGACGCCACCGGCCCCGATCACCGGCTCGCAGTAGAAGGCCGCCACACGCTCCGCGCCGATGTCGTCGATGGTCGCGGCCAGTGCCTCGGCGTCATCCCACGGCACGTTCACGATTCCCGGCTCGAGCGGGCCGTATCCCTGACGGTTGGCAGGGATGCCCGCCAATGACGTGCCGCCGAAGTGCATGCCGTGGTACGAGCGGTCACGCGTGATGACGACGGTGCGCTCCGGGTGGCCGGTCACCTGCCAGAAGTGCCGTACGAGCTTGAAGGCCGTGTCGACGCTGTCGCTGCCGCCGCTGGTGAAGAAGACCTTGGCGCCTGCCATCGGAGCAAGGGCGGCGACACGATCAGCGAGCTCCATCGTCACGGGGGTCGCGAGGTCGCCGAAGGAGGAGTAGGACGCGAGGGTGGTGAGCTGCCGGGCGACCGCCTCGGCGATCTCCGCCCGGCCGTGGCCGACATTGCAGTACCAGAGGCCGGCGGTGACGTCATAGAAGTCCCGCCCGTCCACGCTGCGCACCCAGGCGCCCTTGCCGGACGCCAGGAGCAGTTCGTTTCCGCCCACGGCGGACATGTCGGCGAAGGGGTGCCAGAACGATGTCATAGGCGAAACTGTACGGCTTGGGAACATTGGGTACGGTCCGAACCATGACAGGACGGGTGATCTGCTTCGGCGCCACTGGCTACACCGGGCGCCTCACGGCCGAGGTCATGGTCCGCGCAGGGATGGCTCCGGTGCTCGCGGGGCGCTCGCCGGAGGCCCTCGCCTCGCTCACCGGTGACCTCGCCGGACTCGGGCCGGTCGACCGGCCGCCGACCTGGCAGGTCGCCGACGCATCCGACGCGGCGACCGTGCGGGATCTGCTCGCGTCACCGGACGACGTCCTTGTCACCACCGTGGGTCCGTTCGCGCGTCTGGGCCGTCCCGCCGTGGACGCCGCGGTCGCGGCTGGAGCGGGCTACGTCGACTCGACGGGTGAGCCCACCTTCCTGCGCACGGTGTTCGAGGACGACGGACTCCTGGCCGAGAAGACCGGTGCGCGACTCCTGCCTGCCTTCGGCTACGACTATGTGCCCGGCAACCTCGCCGCAGCCCTGGCGATCCAGGACGCCCGCGACGCGGGACGCACACCCACCGTCGTGGAGATCG
The DNA here is from genome assembly GCA_030830865.1 of Candidatus Nanopelagicales bacterium. Classification (GTDB taxonomy): domain Bacteria; phylum Actinomycetota; class Actinomycetes; order S36-B12; family S36-B12; genus UBA10649. The sequence continues at coordinate 2,168 of JAURME010000100.1, forward strand.
GCTACTTCGTTCGCGGTGGGATGAGCATGAGCAGTGGGACCCGCGCCAGCATCTCGGGCATGGTCGACGCACCGCCCTTCGCGCTGCGCAATGGGGTCATCACCCAGACCCGCGGTGAGGTGGTGACCTTCGATCGCGACGGTCGCCAGTGGCAGGCAATGCCGGTCGGGGGGTCCGAGAACTTCACCCTGCCGCGCCTTGACGAGGGTGTCCGTGATGTTCATGTGGGCATCGGATGGGCCGGCAAGTGGACCAAGGCCGCCCACGGTGCGGGCGCGGCTGTGTCGGCAGCGGCCGGCGTGCCCGGAGTCGGCAGGCTCGTGCGATCAGGCATCGAGCGTGCCGCCGGGGAGGAGACGGGCATCGGACCCGACGCCGTGCAGCGGCGCGGGTCGAGCACACTCGTCATGGCGCGCACTCGCGATGGCGTGGGCCGAGAGCTCAGTCGCGTCGTCGTGACGGGACCAAGCCCCTACGACCTCACCGCCGAACTCCTTGCCTGGGGAGCCGCGATGCTGGTCACCGGTCATGCGGTTGGCGCGGGAGCCCTCGGTCCGGTGGACGCGTTCGGCCTCGACGCGCTCGTCGACGGGTGCTCACGCATGGGTCTGATCCGTGTCGAGTAGCCAGACCGTGACGGTCGATCACGTCACCGTCCTGCGCGAGGAGGAATGGCTTCCCCTCGCGCAGGCCCACCGGGAAAGGGTGAGTCCGCTCATCGAGGAGCGCCTCGCCCGCCGGGAGCGCGGGGAGAAGAACGCGGTCGAGGACTTCCTCTTTGAGTACTACCCCTACTCGCCCAACAAGCTCGCCACGTGGCACCCCGGCGCCGGTCATGCGCTCGAGGGGCCCAAGGCCCGCGACTACCTGCGGCTGACCGGCTATCACGAGGTCGACGGGCTCGTCATGCTCGATCCGGCCTGGCTCGAGCCGCGCCGCTCACGACTCGCCGTCACGATCCGGATCCTCGAGGGCACGGTGCACCGGCCCGCGCAGACCGGCTGCTTCGCCCTGCACGAGTGGGCGATGACCTATCGCCTGACGCAGGAGCAGGTGCGGCACACCTACCTTCCCCTGCGCCTGACGTCCGAGGAGATCGCGAGGGCTGTGGAGGACATCGGTCTGCGCTGCAGTCACATCGACGCGTTCCGGTTCTTCACCCCCGACGCCGTCCCCCTCAATGCGACGACGCCGACGCGCGAGACCCAGCCGGACAACGAGCAGCCCGGCTGCATCCATGCCGCCATGGACCTGTACAAGTACGCGTTCTGGCACTCGCCGTTCGTGCCCTCCGACCTCGTCCTCGACTGCTTCCTCGATGCAGCGCTGGCCCGCGAGCTCGATATGCGGGCTTCGCCCTACGACGTCTCACCTTTCGGGCTGGAGCCCATCAGGATCGAGACCCCCGAGGGACGACGCGAGTACGCGGCGGAGCAGCGCCGGATGATGGAGCGGACCGCACCCCTGCGCGAACGTCTCGTCGACGTGCTGTCGCTGCTCACCGCCCCCTGATGGACTCGAGCGAGGCCACGTCCACGA
>JAURME010000101.1 GCA_030830865.1 Candidatus Nanopelagicales bacterium
CCCAACCTGCGCCCCGAGGGCAAGCAGGGGGCTCTGGTGCGCACCGTCGCCTCCCATGAGGGCTACTACGAGCGCTGGGCCCAGACGTGGGAGTTCCAGGCGCTGCTGAAGGCTCGGGCCGTGGCCGGGGACATCGCGCTCGGCGAAGCCTACGTCGACACCATCCGGCCCTTCGTCTGGTCTGCCGCGAGCCATCCGACCTTCGTCGAGGACGCACAGGCCATGCGCCAGCGCGTCGAGAGCCATGTCCCCGCGCGGATCGCGGAGCGCGAGCTGAAGCTCGGGCCCGGGGGGCTGCGGGACGTCGAGTTCTCGGTTCAGCTCCTGCAGTTGGTCCATGGCCGCAGTGACGTCATGCTTCGAAGCCCCAACACGCTGGATGCCCTGGAGGCGCTCGCCAACTGGGGGTACGTGGGCCGTGAGGATGCGGCGACCCTGGCTGACGCCTACCGGTTCCTGCGGACCCTGGAGCACCGCATCCAGCTGCACCGTCTTCGCCGCACCCACACGATGCCCGAGGCTGAGTCCGACCTGCGGCGCTTGGGTCGATCGCTGGGGTTCCGCCAGGATCCCGTCGTCGAACTCGTGGACCGTTGGAAGCGGCATGCCCGTCAGGTCCGACGACTGCACGAGAAGCTCTTCTACCGTCCGCTGCTCAATGCCGTGGCCCGGCTGGATGCCGGCGAGGCGCGGCTGAGTCCCGAAGCCGCCATGGAGCGGCTGGCGGCGCTCGGCTTCGCCGACCCCACCAGTGCCCTGCGCCATCTGGAGGCGCTGAGCTCGGGGGTGAGTCGTCGTGCCGCGATCCAGAGGACGCTCCTCCCGGTCATGCTCGGCTGGTTCGCCAACACCCCCGATCCGGATGCCGGTCTGCTGGGGTTCCGCCGCGTCAGCGACACCCTCGGGGCCACCCCCTGGTATCTGCGGCTGCTGCGGGACGAATCGGTGGCTGCTGAGCGGATGGCGCGTCTGCTCGGGGCGAGTCGCTATGCGACGGAGCTCCTGCTGGAGGCTCCGGATGCCGTCACCCTGCTGGCCGACGACGAGGATCTCGTCCCGCGCGGCAGCGAGGCCCTGCACAACGAGCTGTCATCCATCGTCGATCGCCATGACGCGGCCGAGGAGGCAGTGGCCGCGATCCGCTCGGTTCGCCGTCGGGAACTCTTCCGCATCGCCGCTGCCGAGCTGACCGGGGTTGCACCAGCAGAGGCCGCCGGTGCTGCGCTGTCGGATGTGGTCGAGAAGGCCATCGACGCCGCGCTCACGGCCACGCGTCGAGAAGTGGACCCCGATGACCTTGTCGAGTTCACCATCGTCGGGATGGGCCGATTCGGTGGGCATGAGCTCGGGTTCGGCAGTGACGCCGACGTGATGTTCGTGTATCGAGCGCGCCCGGGAGTGGATGACGAAGCAGCGCTCCGACGGGCATCGGCCATCGCCGAGGAGCTGCGCCGACTTCTCATGGCGCCCAGCAGCGACCCGCCCTTGGACATCGACGCCGATCTGCGGCCCGAGGGCCGACAGGGTCCGTTGGTCCGCTCCCTGGAGTCATACGCTGCCTACTACGAGCGCTGGTCGGCGACCTGGGAGGCCCAGGCCCTCCTCCGTGCCGATGTTGTCGCAGGCGATGCCGAACTGGGCGCGGACTTCCTGACGATGATCGACTCCGTGAGGTGGACGGGGGCCCTCGCCGACAACGAACTCGTCGAGGTGCGGCGGCTGAAGGCGCGGATGGAGTCGGAGAGGCTGCCGCGCGGGGCTGATACGACCCTCCACACCAAGCTCGGACGCGGCGGACTGAGTGACGTGGAGTGGGTGGTCCAGTTGCTGCAGTTGCGCCACGGGACGCAGGTGCCGGCCCTTCGCACCACCCGCACCCTCGACGCCCTGGAGGCGGCACGTCAGGCGGGCCTCGTCACCGACGTGGACGCCGGGCACCTCGCCAGGTCGTGGCGGCTCGCCACGTCCATCCGCAACGCGATCATGCTCGTGCGGGGGCGTGCAAGCGACATGATCCCGACCGATGTGAAGGACCTCGGCGCCGTCGCCTTCGTCCTCGGCTACGCGGCGGACGACTCGGGGCGCCTGCTGGAGGACTACCGCCGGACGACACGCCAAGCGCGCCGCGTGTTCGACCGGCTGTTCTACGGCATCGAGGAGGACTGACCCGTCGACGTCACGTCGGTGCCCGATGACGGGTCGGGTGAGGCGGATGCGGTCGACCGGGCAGATGTCGGCGTCGGGATCGCTGTGGGCATGGGCTCGTCGCGCACCAGGAACTGGAAGCTGTCGCGCTTGTACGGCTTCAGGAAGCGGTCGCAGTCCCCGGAGATCGCAGGGTCGAGCTTGCGGCACACGGGTTCGCCGTTCTTCTTGTGCCGGAAGTAGAAGCCCGCGGTCCACCAGGTGTTCATGTCGAGCACCATGGCGCGGTCAACGCCGGCGCCCACCAGGACGTCGGCGAGGCCGTCGGCCGACAGGAACGGTGAGCCGACGTAGACGATGCTCCCGTCAGGTCGCTCGCCGACCGCGCCCCGCCAGGCCATGCTCTCCTTGTCCGTGGTGGCGCCCCAGACGATGTTGTCGGCCCCGTTGCTCACCTTGGACGCACCCTTGTCGACGATCAGGTCGAGGTTCTGACGGACAGCCACCACGTCAGGTGTCATCTTCAGGTCCCGGCCCCACTTGCCGACCTTCACGGTGCCGTCCGTGTAGACGACCGCGGACGCACGGCCCTTCACCAGCGGTCGCACCATCTCGCCCTCGTAGTAGTAGCCGCCACGGGAGTCGTCCAGCCGGAACCCACCGTTGAAGTTCGCCACCACGTCGGGCCAGTACTCCTTCGGGAGGGCTCCGTCGTAGGGGTTGGGCCCGCCGGGTTCCTCGTAGCCGGGGATGAACATGGCCTTGGTGAGTTCCGTGTCGATCCACATCACGGAGGCGTAATAGCTGGTGTGGACGTTGTCCGCACGCACGCGCGTGACGTAGGTCGTGGGGATGCCGTCGACCCTCGTGCCGACCGGCTGCCACTCGCCCTCCTTGGGCTCGGGGTCGTCGACCGGGGAGACGATCGGCGGAGGAGGATCCAGATGCGCACGCCCGGTCGCACCTGATGCGGGGGACGGTGTGGGCTGGGCGGTGGGGAGGCGCTCGCGATCGATGGGGGTGAGCAGCAGCGGCTCGGACTCGGTGGCTGAGATGTCCACCGGCTGCACGCCGGCGTCGGAGGAATCAGATGGTTCGGAGGAATCCTCTAGGTCGTCGGCGACGAGGCCGGCGGCGTCCTCCGCAGCCAGGTCCGCCGAGATGGTCGGTGAGCCACCGACCTCGGGCGTCTCGATGTACGTGTAGTAGACGTTCTCGAGCTGCGCCACGACCGGGCCCATATTGTTGTCGCGCATCCACGTCGCGATGATCACGGAAGCGGGCTCACCGTCGGACCGCGACCACGTGTCGTAGAACGTCACCCCAGCCCAGACGGCTGCGACGGCCACGATGCCCATGGCCGAACCGAGCACGATCCGGACCGTGCGTCGACGCCGGGTCGGCCTGACCGGATCGCTCATCACCGCTGACCTCTTCCTATGGGAATCCGCGGTACGAGAGCCCCCGTCGTCGACATCCACGACTCCCATTCCGGGCCGTGGGCCTCCTTGAGCAGCGCGTCCTCCCAGCGTGACTTGAGCCAGAAGAACAGCCCCAGGAGAACGACGATGAGCCAGGTCCATGAGCTA
>JAURME010000102.1 GCA_030830865.1 Candidatus Nanopelagicales bacterium
AAATGTCAGAGAAGCCCGCCTACACCAAGCCCCTTCCCGACCTGCGTCCCGAGGACGCCACGTTCTGGGAGGCGCTCAAGGAGCACCGTTTCATCCTGCCGTGCGACGACGCCGGCAAGCCGTTCTGGTACCTGCGCAAGTACGCGCCGGGCACCCTGAGCGAGACCAGCTGGAGCGACGCATCCGGCAACGGCACCGTCTACACCTACTCGACCCACTTCATCGGGCCGAGCAAGGCCTACAAGGGCGACCCGCCGCACATCGTGGCGCTGATCGACCTGGACGAGGGCCCGCGCATGATGACCATCCTCGTGAAGGACGAGGAGGGCTACCCCTCCCTCGACCCCGAGGACGTCAAGATCGGCATGAAGGTCAAGATCGTCTTCGACGACGTCACGGACGAGATCACCATGCCCAAGTTCACCCCCGCGGGCTGACCGCGGCTGTCCACGTAGAACTGACGAGGAGAGACGGCGATGGCCGATTGGAGCGATTGGTACGCGAAGGAGGACCCCAGCAACTGGGTCCTCGCAAAGGTCCTCCGGGACCGGGCTGAGGCCCACCCCGACCGCGACTACCTGAAGTTCGCGGGTAACGACTGGGTCAGCTACGGCGAGGTCAACGCCCGGTCCAACCGCGTTGCGAACGCGCTGCTCGCCCGTGGTGTCGAGAAGGGCGAGTCGGTCAGCGTGATGCTGCCGAACTGCGAGGAGTTCCTGCCGATCTGGTACGGCATCCTCAAGGCCGGCGCCGTGATGTCGTCGATCAACACCGCCTACAAGGGCGACTTCCTGTCCTGGACCATCAACCTGGTCGAGGCCAAGAAGCTCTTCATCTCGGACGTCTTCCTCGACCGCCTGGACTTCATCGCGAAGGAGCTCCCGCTGCTGGAGCACGTCATCGTGATGAAGACGGGTGCGCAGGAGGGCCCCGACCCGTCGTTCAAGTGGGAGCCGCTCGACGCCCTCATGGAGGCGTCCGACTCCGAGCCCGACGGCGTGGAGTACTCGTGGGTGGATGACGCCCGCATCATGTTCACCTCGGGCACCACCGGTCGCTCGAAGGGCGTCATCAAGCAGAACGCGGCCGACTACTTCTCGGCCCGCGGCCTGATGGAGGTCGTGTCGAAGACCTCCGGCCGCTCCATCGAGGAGCTGGCGGACGACACCTTCTTCTCGTGCCTGCCGCTGTTCCACAGCAACGCCCAGGTGCTGTCGGGCTACCCGGCCCTGGTCGCCGGCGCCCGCATCGCCTACGTGGAGCGCTTCTCGTCGAGCCAGTTCTGGCAGCAGGTCATCGACGCCGAGGCCACGATCTTCAACTCCATCGGTGCGGTGTCGTACTTCATCTGGAACATCCCGCCGTCGGACCTCGACAAGGCGCACAAGGTGCACACCGTGTTCGCCGCGCCGACCCCGAAGGACATCTACTACGAGTTCCAGGATCGCTTCGGCGTGAAGTTCATCGAGGGCTACGGTCTCACCGAGACCGGCATGGCCACCTACATGGACCCCACGAAGGACCCGGTTCCCGGTTCCATCGGCGTCGCCAACCCCGGCTACGAGGTGTTCGTGGTCGAGCCGGGTACCGACCGTCCGCTCCCCGCCGACACGCCGGGTGAGATCGTGGTCGACATGAAGATCCCGAACATCGTCATGCGCGCCTACTACGGCATGCCCGAGAAGACCGCTGAGGACTTCAAGAACCTGAAGCTCCACACGGGCGACCTCGGCCGCATGGACGAGAACGGCTACATCTACTTCATGGACCGCGTGAAGGACTACATCCGTCGCCGCGGCGAGAACGTGTCGTCCATGGAGGTCGAGCGCCAGGTCTCCGAGCACCCCAACGTCAAGGAGGCCGCCGCCATCGGCGTGAAGGCCGGCGAGGGTGCGTCGTCGGAGGACGAGATCATGATCGTCTGCATCGCCGAGGGCGAGAAGCCGGACATGGTCGAGCTCACCGAGTTCATGGCCGAGCGCATGCCGTACTTCATGGTTCCCCGTTACATCCGCTTCGTCGACGCTCTCCCGAAGACGCCGACCGAGCGCGTGCAGAAGGTCAAGCTGCGCGACGAGGGCATCACCGATGACACCTGGGACCGCGAGGCCGCAGGCGTGAAGGTGAAGCGCTAGGGATGGCGGTACTCACCAGCTACGGGGCCTATATACCCCAGTACCGGGCTCCGCTCGGTGAGATCCAGAAGTTCTACGGGCGGCCGGGACGTCCCCGGTCGCGCGCGCTCGCCACTCCGGGCCTCGATGAGGACACCCTCACGATGGCCTACGAGGCGGCGCGCCAGGCGCTGAAGGGCGAGAGGGGTCTGGGGGCGGTCATCGTGACCACCCAGGCCCCGCCCTTCGGGCTGCGCAAGATGTCGCAGACCCTCGGCCGGGCGCTGCGCCTGGACGACGGGGCCGTGAACATCGACCTGGGCCCCAACGCCACGGGCCTGCTCGATGCCTTCCGCATCGCGCAGACGCTCGACGTCGGTCCCACCCTCGTGGTGGCCACCGACCACCTGGTTTCGTACCGCGACCGCGTCGCCGACGTCCTGTCGGCCGGCGCGGCAGCGGCATTCGTGATCGACCCCGGGAAGAAGGCGGAGGGCATCGCGACCCTCGGCCCGCAGTCGCGCGAGTCGCTCGAGGTGTTCGACGTCTGGACCCTCGGGCGCGAGCAGGAGCCGCGCTTCCGCCTGGAGGTCCTCTTCGACTCCTACGCCAAGGCCACCACGGCCGCGGCACGCGAGCTGGAGAAGGCCACCGAGCGTCCCACCGGCAAGTACACGAGCATCTGCCCGAGCCAGCCGCACCCGCAGGTGCTGCGCGGGCTCGCGAAGATCGGCGCCCAGGCCAAGCAGCTCGAGGCCACGCAGTTCGTGGGCGACATCGGCAACGTCGGCGCCGCGTCGGTGGGCCTGGCCCTGTGCCTGGGTCTCGACGCATCGCGCAAGGGCAGCAGCCTCATGGCCCTGGCGTACGGTGGCGGCGAGGCCATCGCCCAGTCGATCGAGGTCACCAGGAAGCCGAAGTCCATCGGCACGCGTGAGATGATCGACTCCGGCGAGCAGATCGCCGTCGGCACCTACTATCGCTGGACCGAGGGGCGCCAGCAGCAGCCCCACTAGGCGGAGGAGCGGAAGACATGAAGGTCGGCGTCCTGGGGATCGGCAAGACCCCGCACAAGATCCAGCACGACAAGTCGCTCAAGGACCTCGCCGTCGAGGCCGG
>JAURME010000013.1 GCA_030830865.1 Candidatus Nanopelagicales bacterium
AAGATGTCGTTGCCTGAGCCAGCCTCGTTGCGGATCTTGGTGAACGTGAGCAGCAGGTTCGATCCCTGCTTGATCGCCACGTCGTCGATTCCGGTTTTCTTCTCGAGCGCGTCGGCCATGGACCCGATCTGGGCCGCGGAGATCTTCGCCGCGCCGCCGGTCGACTTGATGGCCGCGGCGGTCTGCGCGTCGGCCTTCTCGTGCTCCATGAGCGACGAGATGCCGGTCTTGAGCGCCACGACGAACGCGCCACCAAGCGCCGCAGCAGCGCCGATGACCGCCTTGTCCATGACGCCGACGGCCTTCTGCGCCTTGGCGAGGCCGCCCTCGAGGTCATCGCTGGCCTCCTTCGCCTGGCGGAAGCCGCGCACCATCGCGCCGGCATCTGCAAGGAGTGCGACCTCGACCTTTGGCTGGCGTGCCACTAGCTGCCGTCCTTGTTCATGCGCTTGATGTCCTCACCCAGGTCACGCACTTCTTCGGGGGTCAACAACTCCATCTCCCAGGGCCTGAGCCCGTAGATCCTCAGGAGTCCTGGGTTCCAGGCGCTTCGGATGCCGGCGAGCTCTCGCCGCTGTCCTCTGCGCCGTCGGTAGGGTCCAGGTCGCCGTCAGGGTCGTCGATGCTGATCGCCGTCCCCGGGAGCTGCTCGAGCTCGTCCAAGGAGACCTCCTCGCCGGCGCGCTGGGTCGCCACGTAGGCAAGCGCCACCGGGAACATGATGCTCTGCATCCCTTCATCCCAGCGTGCGGCCGGCACTCCGGTCACGCGCTCGATCGTTGCGAGCTCCTTGTAGGAAAGCTGCTCGAACTGGGGAACCGGGTAGCGCCTCTCGCCGTCAGGTCGGGAGATGATGAGCTCTGCCACTTCTGTCCTTTCAGTTGAGTCCGACGTCGCGCAGGAATCGCTCCATGAACACGACGAACTTCGTTTCGATGATCGGCTGCGTCTTGACGAACGCCGGATACAGCACGGCATTTGGTCCGTACTCACCGAATTCGCCCTGTGCGCGGCCGCCGTTGGCAAGGCGTGCACCGATCGTTGAGCGGCGCTTGATCTCAGTCATGCCGCCGCCAGGCAGCAGCTGCACATCGCGTCCGCCGTACTCGTAGACCGCCGGATACCGATACCTGCCGCTCTTCTTGCCCGTCCGCGTGGCACGCGACTGCACATAGACCGCGTTCATCACCACCGATGGCTGGATCTGCTTCGCCATCTTTCCGGTGGACTTGGTGACGAAACGACGCTTCGCAATGTTGCGGGCCTCGTTGGCGGTGATCTCGCCGAGCTCCTTGAGGGCCGGCTGCAAGAGGTTCTTGCGAATGGTGTCTGCGGACCCGGGACCGATGACCTTGTTCAGATCACGCTGCAGCGCAGCCAGACCCTCGACCTGCAGGGTCTGGCTGACGCCGCTGCCTGTGAGGCGGCTCACTGCTAGATCGAGGTCGTGTCGGCGGTCTGCGTGACGATGGTGATCGGCTGATCGGCCCCGTCGTTGAGCGCCTTGAACGGCAGCTCGACGCTGATGACGTCGGGTCCGCCCACCGCTGGCGTGGCTCCGTCGAAGCGCACGCTGTCGAGGGTGACCTCGACGTAGGGGAAGAAGGTGCTCTCGATGGCCGTGGCTGCCGTCCACCTGGCGACGACCGTGGCGAGCGTTCCGTTGACGAACCGGTTGTAGTTGGTCAGCCCGTCGAACTCGACCGTCATCGTGCCGGTGATCTCGGTCATGCCCGCGATGATCGGCTCACTCATCGTGGCCGCGCCCAGGAAGTACCTGTCGCTCTTGTGGTTGTTTGCCACCGTCACCGAGATGTCGGTCACCACGCCAACCGAGCTGCCGCCGATCGTGATGGCACCCTGCGTCCAGTTGAACAGCTGCACGCTCGACGGGTAGCTCGCCGCGGCGAGCGACTGCGAGGTGGTCTCGTTCTGACCGACGATCTCGCACTCGACCACCAGGAACTCATCAACCGAGTTGCTGAGCGTGAGCTGATCGACCTTGCAGCCCGTGTAGCTGAATGGCTGAACCACACCCGTGCTCGAGGCATCGGGGCGGCCGACCTGAATCGTCAGACCCTGTCCGTAGGGGTCGCCCAGCACGTGAGTGTGCAGGCGGCTGTTGGTCCCGCCAGAGGGCGTAGTGATCGTCGACGATCCGAGGGCGTTCTTGAGCCACAGGCCGAGGCCCTTGCTCGGTGCCTCGAAGCTGATCGTGCCCTCGATGCGCCGCTGACCAGCTGCCCAGCGATCGGTGCGCAGGACACGGTTGTTGGCGCGCAGGCCGGCCGACTCGATCCTCTCGATCGACAGGGCCAGCGACTCGTCGGTGAATTCGATGAAGGACGTGGGGGCCTTGTAGGTGCCCCAGGTGTCCTCCGCGACCGCCCCGAGCTGGGCGGCGATTGCGCTGCGGATAGCCATTGGCTACTCCTCCTCGGCCTTCGCGGCCTTCTTCGGGGCTGCCTTCTTGGGCTCGTCCCAGGTGTCTTGCACGAGCAGCCCCTTGGCAAGCTGCTCGGGAACGTCAACCGACTCACCACGGCGCACGGTGATGACGTGCCCGTTGGCGAGTGGCACATCGACCGCGGAGTGCGGTCCCACGTACTCGACCTTCACGGTTACCTCCTAGATGCGCGCTTCCACGCGCACGCCGATGGTGAGGAGCGCCGAGCGCGTCGTGTCAGATGCGCCGACCTCCAACTGCACGGACGACACCGACGCCACGCGCACGGTGTTGTCCATCGTCGGAGAGCTGCTGGTCTCACGCAGCTCATCCTCGAGCTGCTGCATCAGCTCGTAGGCCCGCTCGACAGCGGGCTGGGTCTGCTGGCCCTCGCGGATCACGAGGATCAACACCTCGACGGTGTAGACCTCGTCCTTGGCCAGGCGTCCGAGGCTCGCCCAGGTCTGATCGCCCGAGAGGCCGAGGATGTTCACACTCTCGCGCCCGGGGTCAGGCAGCGCCGGCCCGTAGTTGACGCGCACGCCGGTGAGGCCCGTGCGTGAGCTCAGGCCATCGTGCAAGGCGTTCATAAACGCCGGCGCGGTGCTGGTTGCCATCAGTAGGCCCCTGCCGTGCGCCGGAACGGCGCGAGAAGGCGACGCGAGGCCGCGGGAATGGCATGGGTTGCAGGGCCCTCGGGGGCGATGCTCTGCGGCTCGTCGATCCCGGCGATCGCCAGCTCGGTCAGATCGCGCCTGAGCGCCGACTGCACCGCGATCACGCACGCACGCTTGACGTCCTCCGGCACCGTGGCAAATCCCCACGCGCCATTGATGCTCACAAGCGTGTATCCGTAGTCCTGGGCAGTCTGTGAGGTGTGCAGGCTCGTGACGCGACTGCTGAACCTCACCCCCTCGTAGGTGCCCTGCTGGATCACGACCGGCATTAGCTGGTAGTCCGTGGTCGCAGTCAGCGCAGTGCCGCCGCCAGATGCCTCGGGATTGACGCTGAGAGAGGTGACGCTTCGCAGGTCATACGGCGCGAGGTCGAGGTACAGGCTGCCGGCGGGAACCGTGAAGCGCCTGGTGGCGCTGGCTGCGGGAGCGAACTCGCGGTCGTACTCGCGGATGATCGCTCGTGACAGGTCGCTTATGAGCGACTCGATCAGTGCGTCCCTGGTCGTGTCGGCTGTCGGGAGCTCAAGTGCCTGTCGCACGTCGGCGAGAGTGCACAGGTCCCAGGCGGCGGCGGCCATCTGCTACCTCGTCTCGCTCTTCTTGGCGCGCGGGCGGCTCTCGGCGCGCTTGGCAGGGCCCTTCGCGTCGTGGCCGACCTTGCGCAGCTCGGCGTTGATCTGGTTCACGCGATCGGTCTCGTTCCACCGCTCGCAGTAGGCACGCTCCTCGAGCAGCGCCTTGATGTAGCCGGCCTTTTGGTCGTCGTTCACGTTGTCTCCTGGTCTCAGGAACGCGACGGGCCCGCCGCCTCGGATGAGGTGACGGGCCCGCACGCGGTCAGATCAGTCGGACTACAGGGTCTCGTTGAGGCCCGTGCCGGTGATCTTGCAGATGGCCTCCGGGTAACGGCCGCTCAGGAACGCGGAGAAGCCGTAGTAGGAGAGACGCACCGTGAGGGTGCCCGAGCCGACCGACTCGTGCACCTTGAAGCGCGGCTGACCCTCCATGACGCGGAGCGCCGGGGCGTTGATGACGAGGATCGCGTCCTCGTCGGTGCCCGAGCCGAGCGTGGTCGGAACGTTGGCGTCCACGACCACAGGCAGGCCGGCGATGGTTCCCACCAGACCCGAGTCCTGCTCGCCGGCGGACATCATGAGGCCGCCCTGCTGGAAGATCGGGTTCGACGTGCTCTGGCCAGCGGCCAGGAACGCAGCGCGACGCGGGTGCATCACGATGTGAGTCGGAGCCTGGAAGTAGGCACCGGTCACGGTGGAGATCGCCTTGTAGATCGGCGAGAGGAAGTCAGCGGCGGTCGGCGTCGCGCTGGTGAAGGTCACCGAGCCGATCGACGAGACGTTCAGCAGGCCGGTGTGCTCCGACGAGGCCGAAGCGCCGTTGATGAGCTGGCGGTCGAACTCGGTCGTGTAGGCACGGGCGAGGTCATCCGCGATGACCAGGTCGATACCCGGCTGCGAACGCTCGAACAGCTGCACCGACACATCCGACTGGCCGGCGATCGTCCGCACGCTGGTGTTCAGCTGCGAGGACACGAAGTCCGTCTCGCTGACAGAGCCGTTCTCGGTCTGCACGGCCACCGAGGTGCCAGTGGTCACGCGCGGCACCGAGATGGTCATGCCGACGTCGGGAAGCGGGGCCTTCGGCAGCTGCGTGAGCAGCGGGCCGCCGGCGCGCGCCTTGGGAGCGGCCAGGTCGGCCAGGTACACCGGCGGGATGTAGCCGGCACCACCGGAAGCGGCGGTGACGTCACGCATCTCGACCGAGTGACGGTGCAGGCGCTCGCGCGCCTCGAAGTCACCGGAGTGCGCCGAGAGGATGTCGCGGAAGAAGCTCTGCTGCCCGTCGGGGCGGTAGATCGACTCCTCCTTGCGAACCTCGACGCGCACGTCGTCCTGCTCGAGCATGATCGGCTGCGAGGCACGGGCCTCGGTCACCTTCTCCATGCGGTCCACGATCTTCTTGCGGCGCTCGATCTCGACCTCAGCGGCGGCGCAGCGCGCCTCCAGCTCGTCCAGGTCGGTGCCGTCAGCCGGCTCGGTCAGCGCAGCGGTCGCCTCGTCGAGCTCCTCGACGGCAGCGGCGAGCGCGGAGCGAGCCTCAGTGAGCTTGTCGCTCATGTTGGTCACCTCGTGTTCAGTCTGTGATGGGAAAGGCGGGCACGCCACTTGGCAGCCCGGATGCGCCCCTCATCGGAACGCGATCGGCCCATGCCCAGGTCGTCGTCGACCTGCGACTCGCTGCCGCCCGGAGAAGGCTCCGCGACGGTGGGCGTGGCCCGTGCGACAAGCACGCGACCCTCCGACCTGGCCCGCTCGTACACCTCGGCCTTGGTGGCCTCGTATGCCGGGAACGGGACGATCGAAACCTCATACAGCTCACCGACCGAGCGGATCGTGCGCAGCGGGTAGCCGCCGCTCTCGTCCCACTCGTCCTCCTCGACGGTGAACGCAAAACTCATCTGATCCACATCGGCGCGCATCATCTTGGGGATGACGCGCTGCACGTCGGGGTCAGCCATGTCGACGCGGGCCCAGATGCGAAGCCCGACCTCATCCTCGACGAGCTCGAGCGTCCCGCTCTTGGTGCGTGCCATGACCGCGCCGTCGTCGTGGTTGTAGAGCAGCCGCACGTCCGCGCCGCGCGCGAGCACATCGGAGAACGCGCCTGGCGCGATGACCTCCCGGAACCCACCGAGGTCGTGGCTCATGCTGTTGAACACCGCGGCGTAGCCCTTGATGTTCTTGTTCTCGGGCACGCCGCTGACGCGCCACTCGACGCGAGCCAGCGGTGCGGCCCGCTCGATGCGGATCTCAGGCATCGCACTCTCCTCGGCGTCAGCGCCGATCAGCTGCAGCTCGTCAGAGCCGCTTTCGCCGTCGTCCTCGGACTCGGCCGGATAGTCAGGGGCAGGCTGGGGCTCGACGCCGGCCAGCTTGTCGGCAGCGATCACCCACAGCTTGCACAGGCCCTCGGGCTGGATATCGCCTTGCACCCACTCGCACGCGCCACCGCCGCGGAAGGCGACGCAGTTGCTGCACGCCATGCCCTCCTCGATGAACGGGTTGTCGTCGGCGACCATGTAGTGCGCGCCGTCGGGCCCGATCGATTGATCGAAGCGGCCGAACGTCTCGGCGATGTCCTCGTAGGCCTCAGCCATCGCCTTCTGCCTGGCGGTCAGGTTCACGTACTCCTCGCCGTCACGGTCGATCATCACGCTGCGCGACTGCTCCGACGCTGCGCGGTCCATCTCGCGCACCTTGCGCTCGGCCCAGGCGCGGCCGGGCTCTCCGCCCCACAGAAGCCACGCCACGTACCCGGGGGTCTCCTCGCCGGGCTGGTCGTCAGTGCCAGGCGTCCAGTCACCTTGGTGACGCGCGAACCACGCGGGCATCCGGCGGACCTTGGCCTCCGACAGCTCCTCGCGGCGCGCCATGCGCACCGCGTCACGCACGGTTGCCGGCACGATGCCGTCGCCGCTCTTCCCCTGCTCATGCAGGCGCAGGCCGCGTGCGGCGGTTGACTGGGTCTCGCGGTTGACCGTGAGATCCACGCCGTTCGGGCCGCGATCCTCGGCCTCGGAGATGTTCAGTGCAGTGATCTGATCCTGCGCGGAGGCCTCTGTGTCGTGGCATCCCACGAGCGTGCCATCCTCGTCCTTGACCACGGCGAAGCCTCCCGCGCAGTCCGGGTTATCTGTCTCGATGTGCCAGGGCATTAGGTTCCTGGGGTGGGGTTCGGTGCCCCGCCAACGGGCGTCTGCTGCACGTTGTCGCCATCGGCGACCGCGGGGTAATTCTCGAGCTCACGGATCTCGTTGGCGCTCAGCCATCCGGCCTGACGCGCGGCGACGTATGCCGTGTAGCGCTCAGCGGTGTTGCTGCGAAGCAGCGAGTCAACCTTGAACTCCGGGTACAGGTCGCTGCTGCCAAAGAGGTCAGGGTCCGCGCGAAGAGCGCTCTCGATGCGACGAAGGCGGGGGCCCAGGCAGAACTTGAGGAACGCCGCTGCCTCATCCTCAGGCGATCGGCCCGTTCCCTCAATCGCGCCTATCAGCGACGGCGGGATGTTGAACATCCGTGCCACCTCGAACACACCGAACTTCTGCGCGTCGATGGCGGTGGTGTCACCGAGGTTGACCTTGACCTGATCGAGCTCTGCGCCGCCGGCCAGCACTCCCGGCTTGTGCGCGTTGCGAAGGCCGGAGTGATTGGCGCTCCACACCTCGAGGATCTGCCTGGCCTGCTGGTTGCTCAGCGTCCCCGGGATCTTGATGACCATTCCGGGTGCTGCGTCGTTCTGGAAGTAGCGGCCGACGTACTCCTGCACCGCATAGGCCATCGAGATGCTGTTGCGGTGGAGCTCGATGGGGGAGATGCCGCGGATGCCGCCGCGAAGCGTCATGCCACGCACGTGCAGGATGTCGCGCGACCCGAGACCCACGTAGCGGTCGCCACCGGCCTGAATGTCGAAGCGCTTCTCGCGGGTGTCCTTGTCGCGGTACATGCGCACGGCGTCGGGGTCGATCACGATCAGCTCGGTCACGCGCCCGCGCGCGTCGCGGATCTTCTGCATGAAGGCGTTGCCGCGGGTCTCGATGCAGGCGGCGATGTCCTCGAACAGCTCGAAGGGCGTGCAGTCGAGAGACGGCCTCTCGTGAAGCAGGTCCCACTGCGCGGTCCCGGTTGCCTTCTCGCGGTCCGGGCCCGACCCGCGATACACCAGGCACGGCAGCGATCCGATCGTCTCGGAGATGAGCCTGACCGCAGCACCGACCGCCGGCATCGCCGCAGCCTGGTCGTCGCTGAGGTACATGCCGGTCCACGTCGCGTAGGACGATCCGGGGAGCGGGATCAGATCCTCGCGTCCGAAGTCCATCGCGCGCTGCTCGGCAGCATCTGCGGGTGATGCTCGGAAGAAGTCACGCCAGCTAGGCAATTCTCACCACCTCGCCGCTCGTGCTCTCCATGAGCCGCACGGCAGTCGTCTCTGCCCGGAGCGCGTTGCGGCGCTCGTAGTAGTCCTGCGCCTGGCGCTTGCGCCACTTGTCACGGTGCTTGGTGCGATGCTCGATGCGCACCTCGTGCATCTTGAGCGCGGGCGTCAGCCCGTGATCGTCGGTTCCCCAGTACCAGGAGGTCTCCGACCCATGTCGGGCCCGGTAGCAAAAGTGCGCGCCGGCGACGACGATCTCATCTGCTGCGCGGAAGATGCGGCGCTGCTTCTGCACCGAGTGCGGCGGAAGCTCGAGCTCGCGCGCCGCGGCCGCCGTTTCATCCTTCACCCACGTCTCGCGGTCCCACAGCAGTATCTCCGCGACGTCCTTGTCGGTGAGCTCAAGCTTGACCCGGGTGTCCTCTGGCACGTCGGTCAGCACGTCATCGCCGTCGAGCACGATGATCCAGTCCTGCCCCGGGGTCACCACGTTGCGGCACTCGGCGAAGCAGAACGTGCGCTTCTCGACCTCGTTGCCGTGCCAGACGTCCTTGGGGCGCACGATGGTGCAGCCGATGCCAAGCGCATCGCAGGTGCGAAGCACGACCTCGGCCTGCGTGGGCTCAGAGCGCGCTGTGCCGCCGGGCATGAGCGCATAGGCACCGTCGACGGCGACCACGTGGTCGCACAGCTTGGCCGCGGATGAAACCGTTGCAGCAAGCCACGACGGGTCCTCCTCCCACCAGCTGATGAGCGCGACGACCTTCACGGTGCCCTCCCGGCCTCGACGATCGCGGACCACAGAGAGGCGCGCTTGGCCTCTGACTCGTCGAACAGGTATTCGCGGGCCA
>JAURME010000103.1 GCA_030830865.1 Candidatus Nanopelagicales bacterium
GGGAGCGGACGCGCTCACCACCCCCAGCGTGCCGCCCCCGCCCGCGGGCATCGTCGAGGTGGCGGGCTACCTGGTCCCCTTCGAGACGGCGGATCCGACCCGAAACGAGGGTCTGCCTCTGGGGCAGGTGGCGGCTCCCGCCCTCACGCTGCTCCCCGACGTGTCGGCTTCCGCCGGCGGGGTTCTGCAGCTGGCCTCGAGTGTGCCGGAGCAGCAGGGAGTCCGTGCTCTCCCCCTGCCGGAGGTCGACGACGCCCGAAACATCTCCTACGCCGTCCAATGGCTCATCTTCGCTGGAGTGGCGATCGGCGGGTGGTACTTCTTCCTCCGCCGCGAGGCACGCGAGGATGCGATGGCCACTGCACCCCCCAGGAGCGGTTGATGGATCTCGGGCTGGCAGATCGATGCTTCATCGTGACAGGAGGCAGCTCCGGTCTCGGTCTGGCGACCGCGGAGGAGCTCGTCCGCGAGGGTTCAAGGGTGCTGGTGGTCGCCCGCCACCAGGACCGAATCGACCAGGCGGTCGAAGCCCTTGGCTCCGCCGCCCTCGGCATGATGGGCGATCTCTCCGACCCACACATGGCTGCACAGGCGGTCGCCACCGCCCGTACGGCCTTCGGCCGACTTGACGGGTGCCTCGCCAGCGTGGGAGGCCCGCCGTCGGGTTCGGTGCTGTCCACGACGGACGACCAATGGCGGGCTGCCTTCGAGTCAGTCTTCGTGGGAGCGGTTCGGCTGGGCCGCGAGGTCGTCGCCGGGATCCGCGCGAGCGGCCACGACGGAGGCTCGCTCGCCCTCGTGCTCTCGACGTCAGCGGTCGAGGTGTTCGCCGGACTGACGACCAGCAACGGCCTGAGGCCCGGTCTGGGCATGCTCGTGAAAGACCTCGCGGACGAGATCGGGCCCGAAGGGGTGAGGGTGAACGGACTACTCCCCGGTCGCATCGACACGGATCGACTTGCCGCCCTCGACGCGTCCACGGGGGACGCTCCGGCGGCGCGGGCCTCCGCTAGCGCACGCATACCTCTGCGGCGTTACGGCACCCCGGCGGAGTTCGGGCGGGTGGCGGCCTTCGTGCTGAGTCCGGCCGCGAGCTACATCACCGGGTCACTCGTCAGGGTCGACGGGGGCGTCACCCGAAGCCTCTGACTCGAAGAACTGGGTGCGATGGAGCTGTGCGTAGGCACCGCCTCTCGCCAGCAATTCCTCGTGGGTGCCTCGCTCGACGACCCGGCCCTGATCGACGACCAGGATCTGGTCGGCCCGTCGGATGGTGCTGAGTCGGTGGGCGATGACGAGGGACGTGCGCCCGATGAGGGCCGCGTCAAGGGCCCGCTGCACGGCCGCCTCGCTCTCGCTGTCCAGATGGGCCGTCGCCTCGTCGAGGACGACGACCCTGGGTGCCTTCAGCAGCAGCCGAGCCAGCGCGATCCGCTGCTTCTCGCCTCCGGACAGCCGATGCCCCCTGTCCCCCACAACGGTGTCGAGACCCTCGGGGAGCCGTGCGATCAACGAGCCGATGTGGGCTGAGGAGCAGGCGTCAAGAAGCTCTGCCTCAGTGGCGTCGGGGCGCGCATAGAGCAGGTTCGCACGGATCGTGTCGTGGAACAGGTGTGCGTCCTGGGAGACGACACCGACGCTCTCGCGCAGCGACGCGAATGTCGCCTGCTCGATGTCCATTCCGCCGAGCAGCACCCGGCCCGATGTGGGGTCGTACAGCCGGGTCACCAACCCGGTGATCGTCGTCTTGCCGGCCCCCGAGGGTCCGACGAGGGCGGTCAGCGTGCCGGGCGCGACGTCGAATCGGAGACCAGAGAGAACCTCCCCCTCGTCGACGCTCGGCAGGTCGCGGGCCACCGACTCGAGTGAGGCCAGCGAGACCTCCTCAGGGCGCGGATAGCGGAAGGAGACGTCGTCGAACCGGATGGACAGGGGCCCGCTGGGCAGGTCCCGGGCCCCAGGGCTCTCCCGCACCAGCGGCTCGAGGTCGAGCACCTCGAAGACGCGTTCGAAGCTGACAAGCGCGGTCATCACATCGACCCTGACATTGGACAAAGCCGTGAGGGGTCCGTACAGCTGCGCCAGCAGGCCGATCAGGGCCAGCAGGGTGCCTATCGTGAGCACCTCGGAGATCACGAGGTTGCCGCCGAGTCCGTAGACGACCGCCGTCGCCACCGAAGCGATCAGGGCAAGGCCGGTGAAGAACCAGCGGTTGGCCATCGCCATCCGCACGCCGATGTCACGAACCCGAGCGGCACGTGAACCGAACGCTTCGTTCTCGTCCTCGGGACGGCCGAAGAGCTTCACGAGCAGGGCCCCGGCGACGTTGAACCGCTCGGTCATCTGGGTGCTCATGTCCGCGTTGAGACGCATCTGCTCGCGAGTGAGCGCCTGGAGCCGCCGGCCCATCCAGCGAGCCGGGATGAGGAAGACCGGGACGAGGACGAGGGCGGCGATGGTGACCTGCCAGGACAGCACGAACATCGCCACCAGCACGATCGTCGCCGAGATGAGGTTCCCGAGGACTCCCCCGAGCGTCGAGGTGAAGGCCTGCTGGGCTCCGATGACGTCGCTGTTGAGTCGTGAGATGAGCGCCCCGGTCTGCGCTCGGGTGAAGAAGGCGACCGACTGGCGCTGCACGTGGTCGTAGACCTGCGTCCGAAGGTCGAAGATGAGCCCCTCGCCGATGCGGGAGGAGTACCACCGGCTGACCAGTCCAAGCGCGGCATCGAGGACGGCCAGAGCCGCCATCGTCAGCGCCGTCACGGTGACCACCCGGGCGTCCCCCTGCGCGATGCCGTCGTCCACCAGGCGCGGAACCAGCAGCGGTTGTGCGACGCTCAGCAGCGAGACCAGGACGAGAGTGACGAGGAAAAGGGCGATGATCCGTCGGTAGGGGCGCGCGTACTGCATGATCCTGCGCACGAGCGCACCGTCGATGCGCTGCTGTGTGACGCTCCGGTCGCGTGTCATGGACCGGTAGGTCATCCACGCGTTGTCCATGGACATGTCAGGAGTCCGAACCGAGCAGGGCAACCATCGTCGTGAGCCGCCTGATCTGCGCCTCACGTTCGCGGGCGGGCTGGTCTTCTGCGGAGTCGGCGCCATCGAGAAGGTGCTTGAGCTCGGCCACGGCGCCCGCATCGGCCTTCAGGATCGGCGCCAGGAGTTCCTCCGCCGCCGAGAGCAGTTCGTCCGCGGGCACCACCCGGTGGGCCAGACCCACTGCGAGTGCCTCATCGGCGCCGACGAACCGGCCGGACGCGCAGATCTCCAGAGCTCGTCCGTATCCCACGGCCGACACCAGCGGCCCGCTCCCGCCAAGGTCCGGAACGAGGCCCCAGGTCGTTTCGCGCATGGCGAAGCGGACGTCGTCGGCGACGACCCGCAGGTCGCACGCGAGGGCGAGCTGGAATCCCGCCCCGATCGCATGCCCTTGGACGCAGGCGACCGTGATCTGGGGAACTTCACGCCACCACAAGAAGGCTCGCTGCGCCTGCCGGATGAAGGCGTCGATCTCCGCGACCGGGCGTCGTGCAACGGTGAGGATCGACTCGTCACCGGGAATGCCCTCGGAGGTGAACATCCGGGTGTCCAGCCCGGCTGAGAAGGAGGGACCCGTCGCCCGCAGGACCACGGCCCGGTCGGTGGGCTCCAGGCACGCAGGAACGTCGGCGAGGACCCGCCAGATCGCCGGCGTCTGGGCGTTGCGTCGATCCGGGGCGTCCAGGGTCACATGGACGAGCAGGCCGCTGCGCTCGACACGGACGCCCTCCGACTCGGTCAGCACTTCCGTCACGGGGATATCGCTCATGCCAGCTCCACTAGATCGGCGTACGTGTCACTCCACAGGTCCTCGTCCCCGTCGGGCAGGATCAGCACCCGCTCCGGGCCCAGTGCCTGTACCGCACCCGGATCGTGGGTCACGAGGACGACTGCGCCCTCGTACCGGGACAGCGCACCGAGCACCTCCTCCCGACTGGCCGGATCGAGGTTGTTGGTGGGTTCGTCGAGGAGAAGGACGTTGGCCCCGGACACGACCAGGCAGGCCAGTGCCAACCGCGTCTTCTCGCCACCGGACAGCACGCCGGTGGGCTTCTGGACCGCATCCCCCTCGAACAGGAAGGAACCCAGCACCGTGCGCTGGCGCGTGTCGTCGAGGTGCGGAGCAGCGTGCCGCATCGTCTCCAGGACGGTGGCCGTGGGGTCGAGGGTCTCGTGCTCCTGTGCGTAGTAGCCGACGACGGCCCCGTGACCGGGTTCCACCGCCCCGGTGTCGGCCGCGTCGACCCCGGCGAGGATGCGCAGCAGTGTCGTCTTCCCGGCACCGTTGAGGCCGAGGATCACGACCCGACTCCCCCGGTCGATAGCGAGGTCGACATCGGTGAACACCTCGAGGGATCCGTAGGAACGGGACAGCCCCGAAGCGGTGAGCGGCACACGGCCGCAGGGCTTGGGCTCAGGAAAGCGCAGGGCAGCGACCTTGTCGGTGCGCCGGGCCCCTTCTGCACTCCCAAGGATGCGGTCGGCGCGCTTCAGCATGGAC
>JAURME010000104.1 GCA_030830865.1 Candidatus Nanopelagicales bacterium
ACCGTGGCCACGTAGGTCTTGTCCACCTCGAAGGAAGGATGACCGAGCCGGTTCGCTAGCTCACCGTCATTGGTCAGGATCAGCAGCCCCTCGGTGTCGGCGTCCAGACGCCCGACGTGGAAGAGACGATCGCGCCGACCCTCCACATAGTCGCCGACACAGGGGCGTCCCTGCTCGTCGGACATCGTCGACACGACTCCGCGTGGCTTGTTGAATGCGTAGACCGCGATGCCGGGTGCGGTCGGAACCCGCTCACCGTCGACGCGGATCACAGCCGTGCGCGGATCCACGCGGACGCCCTGCTCACGCACGCGTCGACCGTCGACCTCGACGCGACCCTGGTCGATCAGCGCCTCGCAGGCGCGCCTACTGCCCAGCCCGGCGGTGGCCAGGACCTTCTGCAGTCGGATCAGACCCTTCTCCTCCGACCGTTCGGGGTCAGCCGGCACCATCACTCCGTGACGTCGAGACTGCCGAGGACGTCCTCCAGCTCGGACATGTCAGGCAGGTGCTCGGCCAGCGGCGGGAGCTCGTCGAGGGAGGACAGGCCCATCCGCTCGAGGAAATGCGACGTGGTCACATACAGGTGCGCACCGGACTCTCCGTCGGAGCCGGCTTCCTGGATTAGCCCTCGGGTGAGCAGGGTGCGCACGACGCCGTCGACGTTGACCCCACGCACCGCGCTGACACGACCACGCGTGATCGGCTGTCGGTAGGCGATGACGGCCAGCGTCTCCAGCGACGCCTGTGTCAGGCGCGCCTGCTGGCCATCGAGCACGAACCGCTCGACAACCGGAGAGCACTCCGCTCTTGTGTAGAAGCGCCAGCCCCCCGCGACCTCACGTAGGTCGAACCCACGGACCTGCTCGGTGTACTCCTCGGCCAGGCGATGAAGCTCCATCTCGACGGTGTCGACTCGGTCATGGACCGCCGCCGCCAGCTCCATGACGCTCATCGGCTCGTCGGCAAGCAGCAGCAGCGCCTCGAGGGCAGCCGCAAGTGACGGCGCGCCGAGCTCGTCCGGCTCGTCAATCTCGTCGCCGATCTCTCCCGACGGGATCTCTTCGATCTCCGCCGCCTCGTCCTGCCTTTCGTTCACAGGCTCCCCGGCCTCACTCATCGTCGGTCCCTTCCTGTGCTGCGGCCTCGCCGCCATCGTCCGTGGTCTCGCCGCTCGCATCTGACAGTTCGGGCAGGCGGTCGACCTCGCGCTCGACGTCGAACTCGTCGGTGACGTCGACATCGGTGTCGTCGTCACCCGTCCAGCGGACGGTGAGGTCCCCCAGCGGGGTGAGCTGCTCGAAGGCCACGACCTGCTCCCGGTAGAGCTCCAGCAGCGCGAGGAAGCGTCCGATGACGAGCAGGGTGGTGTCGCAGTCCTGTACCAGCGCTCGGAAGGTGGACGTGCGATGACGGCGGAGGCGGTCCACCAGGATGGCCGCCTGCTCGCGGACACTGACGCGCTGGACGTGGATGTGGGAGATGGACACCTGCTCCGCCGGCTTGGGGGCCAGGGCCTTGGCGGCCAGTGCGGCGAACTGGTCCGGTCCGATCTCGATCAGCACCTCGGGCAGGAGGGCCGCGAACTGGGGCTCGAGTCCCACTGTGCGGGGGAACCGCCTGGCGGCACCGGCCATCCTCTCGACGAAGAGAGCGGAGACATCCTTGTAGGCGCGGTACTGCAGGAGCCGGGCGAACAGCAGGTCCCGGGCTTCGAGGAGGGCGAGATCCTCTTCGTCCTCCACCTCACCGGAGGGAAGCAGGCGAGCGGCCTTCAGGTCCAGAAGTGTCGCTGCGATGACGAGGAA
Source organism: Candidatus Nanopelagicales bacterium (assembly GCA_030830865.1). GTDB lineage: Bacteria > Actinomycetota > Actinomycetes > S36-B12 > S36-B12 > UBA10649. Next base: position 1,809 of record JAURME010000104.1, read on the forward strand.
CCCGCTGGCCTCGTCCAGGTCCCACGTGGTGCCCTGGCCCCGGATGTAGGCGATGAACTCGTCGGTGACCAGATGCAGGGCCAGTTCGGTGACCTCGAGCTTGTGCTTCGAGATCAGCTGGAGCAGCAGGTCGAAGGGGCCCTCGAACTCTCCCACCTTTACCGAGAAGGCCGCCCGCGGGACGGAAGGGTCCTGCTGCCCATCATCCGAGACCGGAGCCTGCGGAGATGTGTCGATCGGTGAGGTCACCGCGCCAGGACCTCGCGGGCCAGTTGGCGGTAGGCGTCCGCGCCGCTGCTCGACGGGGCGAAGGCCGTGATCGGCTCACCGGCCACGGCCGCGTCGGGGAACTTGACGGTGCGATGGATGACGGTCTCGAAGACGGCGTCGCCGAAGGCCCGCTGCACGGTCTCGAGGACCTCTCGGCTGTGCAGAGTGCGGGGGTCGTACATGGTGGCGAGGATCCCGATGATCTGCAGGTCCGGGTTGAGTCGGCTGATGACCTTGTCGATGGTGTCCTTGAGAAGGGCGACACCACGCAAGGCGAAGTACTCGGTCTCCATGGGGATGATGACCCCCTGGCTTGCGGTGAGCGCGTTGACGGTCAGCAGGCCCAGTGAGGGCTGGCAGTCGATGAGGACGATGTCGTACTCATCGACGACCGGCGCCAGGGCGCGGGCCAGCGCATGCTCACGGCCCACCTCGCTCACCAGCTGCACCTCGGCGGCGGAGAGGTCGATGTTGCTGGGGAGCAGGTCAAGCCCCTCGACACCGGTGGAGAGGATGACGTCGCCGATGTGGCACTGAGGATCGGTGAGCAGGTTGTAGACGGTGAGGTCGAGTTCGTAGGCGTTGACACCGAGGGCCACGGACAGCGCACCCTGGGGATCGGAGTCGACGAGCAGCACGCGTCGGCCGTAGCCGGCCAGCGCGGCACCCAGGCTCACCGTCGAGGTGGTCTTGCCGACCCCGCCCTTCTGGTTGACCATCGAGATGATCCGTGCGGGGCCGTGAGAGGTCAGGGGCGCGGGCTCGGAGATCTCTGACGCCTGCGAGGCGGTCGGCTCGGCTGCCTCGTCAGGAGCACCGTCAGCGCTATCGACGGGAGGCAGCTCCTGCTCGTCCATACCTGGTCCCCTTGCCGTGTCCGAAGTCGGTCTCTGGGCATGTGTGCCCATGGGGGCCGAAGCACCCGCCCGTGAGCCTACCGGCCGTGCCACCGTCCGCCGCGGAGCATCGCCGGGCCGCAACCCCCTACCTGGCCCGTGGGTGGCTTGTGGCGTAGACGGTACGGAGGGTGTCGACGGTGACGAGGGTATAGATCTGGGTCGTGGTCACCGAGGCATGGCCCAGCAGTTCCTGCACTACCCGGACGTCGGCACCGTTCTGCAGCAGGTGGGTGGCGAAGCTGTGCCGCAGGGAGTGCGGGCTGACGCGTCCGTCAAGCCCGGCCCTGCGGGCGGCCGCCGACAGGATGCCGTAGGCGCTCTGCCGCGACAGGGGGCCACCGCGGGCATTGAGGAACATCCGGGACGTGCCCCGGCCGCGGGTGGCCAGGGGCGGTCGGCCCCGCACCAGGTAGGCGGACAGGGCCTCGGCGGCGACCTCACCCAGGGGAAGCATCCGCTGCTTGTCCCCCTTGCCGGTCACCAGCACCGTCCGTTCGTCGAGGTCGATGTCGTCGACGTCTAGCCCCACGGCCTCGGACACCCGGGTGCCGGTGCCGTAGAGGAACTCCAGCAGAGCCCGGTCCCGAACGCCCTCGGAGGTGGCGAGGTCTCCCGCATTCGCCAGCAGTCTCTCCACGTCCTCGTAGGGCAGCGCCTTCGGCAGACGCTTGGGAATCGCCGGAGGACGCACATGGACCGCCGGATCGCCCGGGGCCATCCCCTCCCGTGCGGCGAACCGATGGAACGTCCGAACGGAGACCATCGTCCGGGCTGCACTGGAGGCACTCAGCGCGGGCGAGCCGGGCGTGTCCCGGCCCAGGGACGCGGCGAAGTCGGAGATGTCGTTCTGGGTGATGTCCGCGACCTGTTGCAGCTGTGCCTGCTCACACCAGTCCAGGTACCGCTCAAGGTCGCGACGGTAGGCCGCGACAGTGTTCGGCGACAGCCCCCGCTCGATCTCGACGTGAGCGAGGTACCCACCGACGGCCTCCCGTAACCCGGTCAGGCCAGCACCTCCTCCACCGGCGTGAACGGCATGTCGAATGCCTCGGCCACGGCTCGGTAGGTCACCACTCCCCCATGGACGTTCAGGCCCAGGGACAGGGAGTGGTCGTCACGCAGAGCCCGCTCCCAGCCCTTGTCCGCGAGCGCGACCGCATACGGCAGGGTCACATTGGTGAGCGCGTGGGTGGACGTGTTGGGCACGGCCCCCGGCATGTTGGCGACGCAGTAGAAGAGCGTGTCGTGGACCGGGTAGGTCGGCTCCGCGTGAGTCGTCGGCCGTGAGTCCTCGAAGCAGCCGCCCTGGTCGATCGCGATGTCGACGAGCACCGATCCGGGCTTCATCCGGGACACCAGTTCGTTGGACACGAGCTTTGGGGCCTTGGCTCCGGGAACGAGGACCGCGCCGATGACCATGTCTGCGTCCAGGCACGCCCGCTCGACCTCGTAGGCGTTGGACGCCACCGTCTGCATGTGGCCCTGGTAGATGGCATCCATCTGGCGCAGGCGAGCGATGTTGTTGTCCAGCAGGAGGACCTCGGCCTGCATCCCGAGCGCGATGGCTGCGGCGTTCTGGCCGGCGACACCCGCTCCGATCACGACCACCTTGGCGGCGTAGACGCCGGAGACCCCGCCCATGAGCACACCACGTCCGCCGTTCGCACGCATCAGCGCGTTCGCCCCCACCTGCGGTGCCAGTCGCCCGGCCACCTCGGACATCGGTGCGAGCAGCGGCAGACTGTGGTCGGCCAGTTCGACGGTCTCGTACGCGATGGCTGTGACACGGCGAGCGACCAGCTCCTCGGTCAGAGCACGGTCTGCAGCCAGATGGAGGTAGGTGAACAGCACCTGGCCCTCACGCATGCGCTGATACTCGGCTGCGATCGGTTCCTTCACCTTGAGAATGAGGTCGGCCGTGCCCCACACTTCGTCCGCCGTGCCGAGCATCGTGGCGCCTGAGGCGACAAAATGCGCGTCGGGGATGGACGAGCCGACCCCGGCACCCTGCTCGATGACAACCTCATGGCCGTGGCGCACCAACTCCATGACCCCGGACGGGGTGATAGCGACCCTGTATTCGTTGTTCTTGATCTCCTTCGGCACGCCGACCCTCATGTGTGCCCCACTTCTCCTCGCAGCGATCAGGCGCCGGATCGATCCCGGCAGGTGTCTTCAGACTAGGGCGATGATGGACGCGCGTCCCGGATTCACTCAGCCGCAGGATGGCCATGCGGAATCGGCGTTCGCACGCGATGAGCGGCGATGAGCCGGTCTCGTGCCTCCCAAGGGGAATCGGCTGCACGGAGGCTGTCCCAGCCCCGCTCCCGAGCCACCCAAGCGGCGAGGATTCCCGTGACCGCACTGGGGCTGCCGATGCGTCCGGCGAGCACGAGATCCCGTGCCTCGTCCAGATCCACCCAGGCCCGTGGCAGGTGGGCTTCTTCCGCCTCTCCGGTGTGGACCCGGCCGCCGGGCATCTCGTGGAGGTCCCGAGCAAGGAACACCCGGATCGCCTCGCTCGTGCCGCCTGGCGAGAGATAGACGTCGAGCAGGACGTGCCAGTCGTCGGCCGTGTACCCGGCCTCCTCGGCCAGCTCACGTCGCGCCGTCGCCAACCCCGACTCCTCCGGCGAGTCCATCAGGCCGGCCGGAGGCTCGAACAGCATCTGCGCGACCGGATGTCGGTACTGGCGGATGAGCAGGACCCGATCGCGGTCATCCAGAGCGATGACCGCTACCGCGCCGGGGTGGATGACCATGTCGCGCCGGGCCACGGTCCCATCGAAGTCGACGTCATCAGTGACGACGCTCCAGATCCGTCCCTCGAACCGGATGATCTGTTCGGTCACCCCGAGGGTGGCAGGAGCGTCGACGATCTCGCCGATCCACTCCTCAGTGGCGTCGGTCATCCCTGGGCGACGGCCTCACGCTCACTGGCGACACGATCGAGCGCTGCGGCCACCAGGCCAGCAAACAGAGGGTGGGCCTTGGTCGGGCGGGACCGGAACTCCGGGTGCGCCTGCGTGCCAACGTAGTACGGGTGGACGTCCGCCGGAAGCTCGACGAACTCGACCAGCCGGCCGTCAGGTGACGTGCCGCTGAACCGTAGTCCCGCCTCCTCGAGCTGGGGGCGGTAGGCGTTGGCGACCTCGAACCGGTGGCGGTGACGCTCGTCGACGTAAGGCGCTCCGTAGACCTTGGCTACCTGCGATCCCTCGGCGAGCTTGGCCGGGTAGAGCCCCAGTCGCATGGTTCCGCCCATGTCCCGGTCACCCGAAACGACGTCGCGCTGGTCGGCCATCGTGGAGACAACCGGATGGGAGGTTGTCTCGTCGAACTCGAGGGAGTTGGCATCGGTGAGGCCCACAACCGTCCGCGCGTACTCGATGACGATGCACTGCAGGCCCAGGCACAGCCCGAGGGTCGGCAGTCCGGTCTCACGCGCGTAGGTGAGGGCGCCGAGTTTGCCCTCGATACCGCGGACGCCGAACCCGCCAGGCACGACGATGCCGTCGAGATCGCTCAGGTTGCGGGCAGCACCCTCGCGCGTCGCGCAGTCATCGCTGGACACCCAGCGGATGTTGACGCGGCAGTCGTTGTGGAAGCCGCCGGCACGGATGGCCTCGGTCACGGACAGGTAGGCGTCTGGGAGATCGATGTACTTGCCGACCAGCCCGATGGTCACCTCATGCTTGGGCTGGTGGACGCGACGAAGTAGGTCGTCCCATTGTGTCCAGTCGACGTCACGGAACGGCAGGTCGAGGCGACGGACAACGTAGGCATCCAGACCCTCTCGGTGGAGGACCTTCGGGATGTCGTAGATGCTCGGCGCATCGACCGCCGCGACTACGGCCTCAGCGTCGACGTCACACATGAGCGAGATCTTGCGCTTGATGCTGGACGGCACCTCGCGGTCCGCCCGCAGAACGATGGCGTCGGGCTGGATACCGATGTTGCGCAGGGACGCGACCGAATGCTGGGTCGGCTTGGTCTTGAGCTCGCCGGATGGCCCGATGTAGGGAAGCAGCGAGACATGGACGAAGAAGACGTTGTCCCTCCCGACCTCATGCCGGACCTGCCGGACGGCCTCGAGGAAGGGAAGGGACTCGATATCGCCGACGGTCCCACCGACCTCGGTGATGACCACGTCGACGTCAGGGCCGGCCATGCGACGGATCCGAGACTTGATCTCGTTGGTGATGTGCGGGATGACCTGCACAGTGTCGCCGAGGTACTCGCCGCGACGCTCCTTCGCGATGACGGTCGAGTAGACCTGACCGGTGGTGACGTTTCCGGATCCGTGGAGATCCGTGTCGAGGAACCGCTCGTAGTGGCCGATGTCGAGGTCGGTCTCAGCACCATCGTCCGTGACGAACACCTCGCCGTGCTGGAACGGGTTCATCGTGCCCGGATCGACGTTCAGGTACGGATCGAGCTTCTGCATCGTGACCCGCAGGCCGCGGGCCTTCAGGAGGTTCCCCAGCGAGGAGGCCGTCAGACCCTTGCCGAGAGAGGAGGCGACGCCCCCCGTGACGAAGATGTGCTTGGTGGTCGCCGTGTCCATGGACCCTCAGCGTATCAGCGTCCGGCCCCCAGGCGTTCCGCCGCGGCGAGGTCGAGCAGTTCGGCCGCGTGCTCGGCTCCGGACACACTGCCCTCCAACCCCGACAGCATCCGCACGAGCTCACGTACCCGGTCATCGCCGTCAACCACAACAACGCTCGACTCGGTGACCTGGCCTGAGGAGCCCTTGGTCACGACGATGTGCGTGTCGGCGAAGGCCGCCACCTGCGGCAGGTGCGTGACGACCAGGACCTGGGCCGACCGAGCGAGACGGGACAGGCGTCGTCCCACCTCGACGGCGACGCGACCGCCGATGCCCGCATCAACCTCGTCGAAGACGAATGTCGGCACCGGATTCGCACCGGCCAGCACCACCTCGATCGACAGCATGACGCGTGACAGTTCACCGCCGGACGCCCCGGCGGTGATGGGACGTGGGTCACTGCCACGATGCGGAGTCAGCATCAGCGTTACCGTGTCGGCACCGGATGACGTGAAGTCGGCGATGTCCTGAGCACTGGTGATCGCCACGCTGACTTCAGCGTCGGGCATCGCGAGTTCCCGCAGCTCGGCGGTGACACGACGGCCGAACTCCGCGGCGGCCACGGTGCGAGCCCGCGTAAGCCGGCCAGCCTCATCGAGGAGGCGGTCTGTCAGTGCACGCAGCTGCCGCTCGAGGTCCTCGATGTGGTCGTCAGCACCATCGGCGGCGGCTACCGTGCGCTCGGCCTCGGCCCGCCAGGTGATGACATCCGCGAGAGTGGGGCCGTATCGGCGCGTGAGATCAGATAGCCGACGCCGGCGCTCCTCCACCCGTGCCAGGCGCTCGGGGTCAGCATCGAGGCCGGCGACATGGCCGGCGAGCTCGCCGGCCACGATCCCGACGCTGTCGATGATCCGGGTGATGTCCGCCGATATCGGCTCCACGGCCGGGTCAAGGGGCTCCACCCGCTGGAGGTCACGGAGGGCCTGGGCGAGCAGGTCGACCGCGCTCACCTCACTGCCCTCACTTCCGGTCAGCGCGGCATGGGCGGCTCCTGCCGCAGCGACGACATCGGTGGCGCCTGCCAGCAGGGTGGCAAGCGCCTTGAGCTCGACATCCTCGTCCGGCTCGGGCGCGAGGGCATCGATCTCCTCGATCCCGTGGCGCAGCAACGCGGCCTCGCGTTCACGTTCCTGTCCATGGGTGCGCAGATCGTCCAGCTCGCGCACAGCGGAACGATGCTCCTCCAGGAGGATGCCGAAGCCGCTGACCTCGGCAAGCAGGTCACGTCCTGCGAAGCGGTCCACCAGTTCGCGCTGACGACGAGGGTCACGCAGGCCTAACTGGTCAGCCTGGCCGTGCACGGCCACTAGCCCCTCCGTGATCTCCCCCAAGGCGGCGGCGGGAACCGTTCGTCCGCCCGCGACAGCCCGGCTGCGACCCGTCGAGGCGACGGTCCGGCCGAGGATGAGGACATCGCCCTCACGGGTGTCCTCCACGACGGCCCCGAGGTCGTCCAGGCGGTCACGGATGCCGACGGGAGCGGACGGTGTCATCAGCCATTGCCCGTCGACCTCCGCCCGGTCCGCGCCCGAGCGCACCAGTCCCACATCAGCACGGCCTCCCCGGATGAGGTCCAGGCCGGTGAGCACCATGGTCTTGCCGGCACCCGTCTCACCGGTGAGGACCGTCAGCCCCGCACCGAACGGGATCCGCGCATCCTCGATGACGCCCAGCCCACGGATGCGGAGTTCCTCGATCACTGCGCCTCCGAGCGCCGACCTCGCCAGCCTGCCACCGGCAGGTCGAACTTGGCGACCAGCCGGTCGGTGAAGGGTGCCTGCGAGATCCGGGCGAACCGCACAGGTCGGGGGTTCTGGCGGACCTCGATGCGGGAGGCGCCCGCCACATCGACATTGCGGCGCCCGTCCGCGGACAGGACCGCCGACGAGCCCTGATCGAGATCGATGGCGACGATGCTCGTCGGCGAGACCACCATCGGGCGTGCGAAGAGGGCGTGGGCGCTCAGGGGCACGACGAGCATCGCGGAGACCTCCGGCCAGACGACCGGTCCTCCGGCGGAGAAGGCATACGCGGTCGACCCTGTCGGTGTGGCGCACACGACCCCGTCGCAGCCCCAGCGGGACAGGGGCCGGCCGTCGACCTCGACCATCACGTCGATCATCCGCGCGCGCGCACGCTTCTCGATGGCCACCTCGTTCAACGCCCAGGTCCGATGGCTCACGACTCCCCCGCTGAGAACCTGGATATCGAGGGTCATGCGCTCCTCGGTGACCCAGCGTCCGGCCACGATGGCGGCGACGACGTCACGCAGGCTCTCCGGCTCGGCCTCAGCAAGAAAACCGACGTGTCCGAGGTTCACCCCGAAGAGCGGTGCACCGCTATCCCGAGCACGCTCAGCGGCTCGCAGCACGGTGCCGTCGCCGCCGAGGACGACGACCACATCCACGTCATCAGCGGCCCCCTCATCCGCCGGACGCACGGTGACCCACTCCGCCGTCAGCGGGCCCTCCGGCGCCACCAGGTCGGCGTCCTCCTCGGTGAGGACGATCTCGACTCCCGCGTCCACGAGGGACGACACGACTGAGGCGACGACGGTCCGCGCTTCGGCCGAGTGCGTGTTGACGACCAGAAGAACGCGTCGGGTGACCTGCCCCTGCGTCATCGCGGTCCCTTCTCCACGGCGTCCTCCACGGCCCTTTCCAGGGCGTCAAGGGTGAGGCCGGACCCCACGGGCTCCATCCTGTCGCCTCCCGCCTTACGGAGCCACAGGAAGTACTCCACATTCCCGCTGGGTCCGGGCAGCGGGCTCGCGGCGACACCGCGCACCGAAAGCCCGAGGTCCACGGCTCGGTGCGCCACCGCGGTGACCGCTTGGGCGCGCAGAGCCGGGTCGCGGACCACGCCATCCCCGATGGACTCCCGCCCGACCTCGAACTGCGGCTTGACCATGAGCATGAGATCCGCCCCGTCGAGCGCGACATCCATCAGCGCAGGGAGCACGACGGTAAGGGAGATGAAGGAGAGGTCCGCGACGATGAGTTCGGGCCGAAAGGGCAGCGCGTCGACCGTCAGGGTCCGGACGTTGGTGCGCTCGATGACATCCACACGAGGGTCGGTTCGGACGGACCATGCCAACTGGCCGTAGCCGACGTCGACCGCCATGACCCGGGCAGCCCCCCGCTCGAGGAGGACTTGGGAGAACCCTCCCGTCGACGCTCCGGCATCCAGGCACAGACGTCCGCAGATGGAGACCTCGGGGAAGGCGGCCAGGGCCCCGAGCAGCTTGTGCGCCCCCCGTGACACGTAGTGATCTGAGGCCGTCTCATCCACCACGATCGGGTCGGAGTCCTCCACCTGGGTGGCGGCCTTGGTCGCCGTGCCCCCGCGTACCCGCACAGCACCGGCATCGATCAGTTCTCGGGCATGCTCACGTGACCGGGCCAGATTCCGCCGGACGAGTTCGGCGTCGAGCCGACGACGCGCCATGACCGGTGCCGTCCGCGTCAGGTCGAGGTGTCGAGGTCGCTGAGGGTGTCGCGCAGCTGTCGATGGATGTCGGCGTAGGCATCGGCGTGCGTGTGGACGTCGTCGAGATCGATCCGGGACAGCCCCTCGAGGGCCTCATCCACCCGAGCCTGACCGGTCGGCTCCCACACCGGCAGTTCCCACGGCTCGTCGACGGACTCCAGCACCAGGAGGTCGTCATCCTCGGAGTCGTCCACCTCCGCGACCACGGAAACGTCGTCGACCC
>JAURME010000105.1 GCA_030830865.1 Candidatus Nanopelagicales bacterium
GCTGCTGGAGGTGCTCGACAGGGAGCAGCGATGAGCGGCGCACGGATAGCGTTCTGGGCCGCCGTCCTGGCCCCGGCCAGCCTCTACCTGGCCAAGCGGCTCATCGACTACGTGCTCCCCCCGGACCAGCACTGGCCGTGGCTCGACCGATTCTCCGAACCCAACAAGTCCAAGGAGGACACCGATGAGAACTAAAGCCTTCTGGATCGACGCCGGCGAGCGCGCGGTCCGCACCTTCGCCCAGGCCCTGGTCGCCGTGCTGGTGGCCGGGTTCGTGTTCACCGACGCCGCCGCCTGGGGCGAGGCCCTGCTGGCCTCTGCGGTGGCCGCGCTGATCTCGCTGCTCACCTCGGTGGCAGCGTCCGGCGTTGGCGACCAGGACAGTCCGAGCCTGCTGCCCGCCGCGCAGCAGCCCGACCCCAACGACGACTACTGAAAGGTCACGCGATGAGTCAGCGTCTACGCCAGAAGGGCACCACCTACGTCGGCAAGAAGCGCACCCGCGTCGCCGTCGACCGTGGCCGCCGCAAGCAGGGCCAGAAGGCCGTCGAGCGGATGCGCGAGTGGCACCGCAAGGCCACCACGAAGTCGCCGTACGGCATCGCCTGGTTGGGTCACTGCGCCCACTCCGTCGCCGCCGCCCACGGCCGCAGCGCCTCGGGCTGGAACGCGGTCGACGGCTGGTTCCGCACACCCGCCAAGTACCGACACTCCGGCAAGAACGCGAAGAACGCCCCCCGTGGCGCGCTCCAGTTCTGGTCCGGCGGCAGCAAAGGCTACGGCCATGTCACCGTCGCCAACGGTCGCGGCAAGTCGTGGGGTGTCGACCTCCCCGCATCCGGCAAGATCGGCATGGTGCCCACCGACGAGGTCGCGGCCCGTTGGGGTCTGCGCTACCTCGGCTGGATCTGGGCCGACGAAGTCGCAGGCTGGTGACCACCTAAGACCGCGGCGGGGAGTCCCGATCCGCACCCCCGACCGCACAACGAAGCGCCCCCACCGTCACAAGCGGTGGGGGCGCTTTCGTGCGTCCGGTGTCAGGTGGCGCCGCGCACCTCACGCAGCGTTGCCCGCATCTGCGCGATGGCGTCCTGCGGATGGCGCGGTATCTCGGTGGGGCCGAGTCTGGCCCACATGGCACCGACCTCGTCATCTTCTGCGCCGACCGCCAGTGCGAGCGCGGCGAACGCCAACGCGCCGCTCACGACGCGATCCACTTACGGATGGTGAGCCGGTCGACGCCGACGATGCGGGCGGCCTCCGACTGGGACATGCCCCCGGCGACCGCGTCGCGGACGGCCTGGGCGAGTTGCTCGCGGCGGGTGTCGAGGTTCTCCTGCGCGACGCGGTAGTTGCCGGCAGCGACGGCGAGGGTTTCGGTGGGGGTCACGGGGTCACCAGCGCAATCGCCGAGCCGTTGAAGGCGGTGCCGGATGCGAAGAAGATGCGGTACTCGTCGACGCACATCGGGTCGTCACCGTTCTCGAGGTCGTTCATGCGGCACATGTAGTCGGTGGCGATGGCCTCGACGACCTCGCCGGCGTCGGCGACGGTGATGAACTCGATGCCCATCGTGTCAGTGTCGACCGCGATGATCGCGTAGGTGCCGGGCTTCAGGAAGTCGGCGGCGGGGTTCACGCTGAGTTGCTGCATGGTGGTGGTGGCGATGGTTGCTGTCGTCTGGACCTTGTGCGTTGTGCTCATGTATCCACTATGACCCCCGGTGCTGAGAATGTCAACACCAATACAGGCAGATTCTGGAAGATCACCCGAAAGGATGACCCCGGCGTCCCCTATGCCGCCGCCCACGCACCCGCAGCCGCCCGCGTCAGATCGTCGTCGTCGACCGCGACATATCGACGCCGTGCGGGTGCTGCTCGGGCAGTCGCCCACTAGGCGGGTTCCTAACTTTGTGCGGCGTGTCGTTCCAATGTGCTTGACAAAGATTGTGCGTATGCACAAGGTTGGTCCCATGCAACCAACCCTGCTCACAACCGCCGAGGTCGCCGGGCGCCTCCGGGTTTCCATCCCAACGGTCAACAGGTGGGTCCGCGACGGACGACTGACCCCGGTCCAGAAGTTGCCCGGCATCCGTGGCGCGAACCTGTTCGACCCGTCAGACATCGACACCCTCAAGGAGTCCGCATGAGTCTGGAGCCGATCACCGTAGGGGAGTTGCTCCCCGAGGCCACACTGGCCGACTGTGAGCGGCTGTTCCGCGAAGGAGAGCGCCAGGAGAAGTTCGGGCAACTCAAACAGGCCGTCGCGCTTCGGGCCATCCGAGACGAGTCACTGTTCTCGCCATCCCATGACTCCTTCAAGTCCTATGTGGAGGATCACCTTGGCTACACCGAGCAATGGGCCTACGGACGTATCGCCCTGGCGCAGGTGGCGGGGGAACTAAACCATGGTTTAGCCACTCCGGCCATCATCAACGAGCGTCAGGCCCGCGCGATCAAGCCGGTGCTGCGTGACCACGGACCCGAAGTCGCCACCGAAGTCCTGCGCAAAGCGGCAGACGACAGCGGCAAGATCACCGCCCGGTCGATCACCGAGGCCACCGCCAGGGTCATCGTGCCCGAGGTCGTAGACACGATCCCCGGTGAGGACTACCGCAACGCACTTGATCGCTACCCCGAACTGGATGTGCCGGGCGCCGAGGCGGGCGAGGTCGTCGAGATCGCATCCATGATCGATGCCCGACCCGAGCATGAGCGAGACATGCGGGTGGACGCCGGTGCCAAGTGGCTCGCAGCCAAGGCGGCAGGGCGACTCAGTCAGCCCGCC
>JAURME010000014.1 GCA_030830865.1 Candidatus Nanopelagicales bacterium
GCAGGTGATCCCTGCCCCGACGCATAACCGACCGATCCGGGAGGACGCCATGAGCACCACCTACTACTCGACCCTCGCTACCTTGGCTGAGGCTCCGGCCGCATCCGGGGTCTGGTGGAGTTCCGTTGCTCGCTCCCTGGATGAACTATCCGAGAAGCTCGAGCAGGAGGCCGCGATCGACGCCGGCCCCGATGGTGCCCTCGAGAAGGCCGTGCGCGAGGAGCCGACTCTCTCGGCCCGCGCCAACTCCGCGAATGCCGAGCGGATGGCCCTGCAGGTCCGGGTCTTCGAACTGCGTCAGTTCGTCTCGGCCAACGCTGGCGATGCTGAGCACGTGGAGTACGTGGCGGGCGAGCTCGCCAAGGTGTCCGAGTCCGAGGTGAAGTACCGGCAGAAGGTGCGTGCCGTCGTGTGGGACTCGCTGACCCAGGACATCGGCGGGGAGTAGTCCGCACCACTTCCTTCGCTGACATAGTTGGAGCATGGCGCCACGCACGATCATGTTCATTCGGCATGGGGAGAAGCCGGCTGATGACGGACCCCCGCTCGGGGTCGACAAGCACGGGCAGCATGATCCGCACTCACTGTCCGTCCGCGGATGGACGCGAGCCGGTGCGCTCGCCGCCCTGTTCGACCGCCTGCCCTCGGCGACTCATCCGGGGCTCACGCGCCCCGGCAGCGTCATCGCAACGCAGCCGACGCACGACTACAGGAGCAAGCGGGAGCGCGACACTGCTGCCCCGACGGCCGGTCGACTCGGACTGACAATCGACGACAGCTTCACACACCACGATGCCGAGGAAGCGGCCGCGAGCATCCTCGCGCAGGATCAGGACGTCCTCGTGGTCTGGCACCACGGCAGCATGCCCAAGCTTCTGCACCACTTCCCGCTCGCGGACGCCTCGCAGATCCCACAGGCATGGCCGGAGAACCGCTTCGACCTCGTGTGGGTACTGAGCCGCGAGGACAACGGCACCTACGCCTTCAGCGAGGCCAACCAGGACCTCCTCGCCGACGATCTGCCAGCAAGCGTCTGAGATCGGGATGGACGACGATCCGCTGGCACCGGCGCGCGGAGCCCTCGCCTCGGGCCAAAGCCGCGAGGCCCTGCGCCTTGCCTGGGCTGCGACGATGCCGGCCGTCCTCCGGCAGGACGATGACTCCCTGAGGCGCAGCGCCGAGTTCGCCGAGGAACTCGCAGGGGTCTCCACGGGTGACATCCGTGACGAAGCGAGGCGGAACGCGGCCTACTGGCTCGCGTGCATCGAGGAGCCGCGCGACCAGCAGTCGACGGCATGGTCATTCAGAAAGTGGTTCCAGCGCGGTCCCCGTGACGAGCGCATGCCATGCCCCGAGTGCGCGGAGTCGATCGCTGTCGGCGCCAAGGTGTGCCGCTTCTGCGGTCATCGGCTGGACGCACCCGAGTAGGCGCGCCCAGCCGACGCAGTCCTAGGAACCGACGGGCTTGAGGCCCTGCGCCACCTTGATCAGCTGCTGGCCGGAGATGGCCTCCGGGCCGACGGTCTCGACCCACACCCGGGTGTCGCGGAGACCGGGGCCCCCGGGCAGAGTGACGTCAACGTGGCCGCCGTATTTGCTGACGCAGGCGAGGGTGCACTTCTTCTTGGACTCCGGATCGCAGTACGCGTAGACCTTCGCGGTGCGACCCTGGATCGTGGTCGTCTTCACGAGCTCACCGACGCCGATGTCAGAGGACATCGGATTGCCCTCGGTGATGTTCATGTTGCGCCCGTGCTTCTTGCCGTAAAGGGCGAGGAGGTTCTGCTCGATGCCCGGTGCGCCGGCGAGGTTCGGCCCGACGTGCTGCTGCTTGAGGCCGGCAGTGAAGGTCGGCTCGTAGACGGTGTAGGTCACACCTGTCTGCATGTCCTGGTACGGGTTGCCAGACCCCATAGCCATGGCCGGGGCGGCGACGGCGACGAGGCCGGCGCCCGTCAGGGCCGTGGCTGCGATGGCGGTGCGGATCCTCATGCTGTGCCTCTCTCTGGGGTTGCGCCGACCATATGGCCACGCTGGTGGTACCTCGTCATCACCCGTCCGAAACCACCGGTGACGCGAGTTACCCTCGTGATTATGCCGAAGTCGCGCTGGTTGACACCCGGATTGGTGGTCGGTGCCTTCGTTGCCGGGGGCCTCCTAGGAGCGGGCACTGTGCTGGTGATGTCTGACGACGACGCGCCGGTGGTCGCTTCCCCGTCGCAGGCCCCCGGGCAGAACCAGGCCCCGAGTGCCGACGCGTACGCAGTCTCCTACGACCCGACCATGACCACCGTCGAGTACGAGATCGTCACCGATGGCATGAGCGTCACGCACCCCTCGTGGGTCGACGTCATCGACGGGGTTCCGACGATGATGGAGAAGCTCGGGACACCGCCGCCATTCCGACACGTCATCCAGCTCCCGAAGGACGAGCCCTTCGACCTGAGAGACCTGTCCGTCACGGGAATGGGTGCGGCGACGTCGACGACCACCACCTGCACGCTTCGCGTGGATGGGAAGGTCATCGCGCGGCAGAGTGCGGACGGGACGTACGGCGTGGTGAGTTGCGCGCTGCCCGAGGAGTGACGCACGCGGCGAACGCAGCCGTGAACGCCGCTCTTCTGAGTCTCGTGATGGCCCGCCCCCACCCTGGATCGTAGGGCCGGCGCGCACGCTCACGGGCTCCCGCGTCATGGGCACTCTGGCGAGGACCGCCCACGCCACCTACCCTGATGCACATGGACAGCGACGCGGGTCAGAGAAACGTTTTCGGCGAGGCGCTCGAGGTGTGCAGCGTCGAGCCGCTCACGGGTTTCTACCGCGACGGGTACTGCAACACCGGGCCGGACGATCTTGGCTCCCACACCGTCTGCACCGTCGTCACCGCGGAGTTCCTCGAACACCAGAAGTCCGTCGGCAACGACCTCTCCACCCCGATGCCTCAGTTCGGCTTCCCGGGCCTGAAGCCCGGTGACCGGTGGGGTGTCTGCGCCGGCCGTTGGCTCCAGGCCTATGAGGATGGCATCCACGCGCCCGTCGTCCTCAAGGCCACGAACGAGGCCGCGCTCGACATCGTCCCGATGGACGCGCTCGCCGAGTGCAGCGCGGATGTGCCAGACGACGCCGCTGGGCTGTTGGGCGGGGACTAGCCCCGGCGAGGCTGCGTCTGCATGAACTCGACCGCCCGATCGACCCACTGAGCCAGTCGGCGCCCCCGTAGGGCTCCCTCATCGACGAAGACCATGGCCTTCATCGGACGCCCGGTGAAGTCCATCGGCCGCACACCGGGCTTGTCCAGGGCTGATGCGGCTCCCTCGGGGCCGAGCTTGACCATGAGGGAGTCCCCGAGCACGCCGACGGTCATGTAGCCGCGCACCATGAAGGCGAGGCCACCGAACATCCTGCGCTCCTCCACCTCGAACGGGATGTCGGAGAGGACGGAACGGACTCGCTCGGCGAGCGCTTCATCGAACACACCCGTGAGGCTAGGGACGATCGGCCCGGGCGGGCAACCATTCGGCCGGACGGAGCGGATACGGCCTTTCCCATCAATCCCCCTTGTGGACGATCCAGACTCGGCGATCCCTGAAGGTGGTGTACTCTCGTTCTACTATCCGCGTCGTTCACATAAGCGTGTCCGCGTGGCTGGAACCCGGGAACTGACCCGCGCTCGCCGGTAGGGATCGTCCTCCTGCGGGACGGTCGGTGCTGGGTGACGGCTGACCGAAGCAACGCGCCATCATGCCGATGGCCTTCACGACAGAGGGAGAAGAAGTATGGAGAGCAGGTTCGCGGCACGGATGTCCGTGCTGGTCGGTGCAGGGATGGTCGCCTCCACGGTGGCCATGGCGGTGCCGGCCGTCGCTGACTCGGGGAAGACGACCATTTCAGCCGGCAACGGAACGGTGGGAGTGAACCAGGTCCTCACGGCCACCTACGCCGGCTACAACGCCACCACCTCCTGTGATGACGAGCCGGGCGCCATCAGCTTCGACTTCCAGATCAGCAACGGCGTCGATCTGGGCACCATCGCCGGAACGTGCACGCCGGTGAGCAAGGGCTCCAACACGCCCATCGCCACGTGGACTGCCACCATGAACTGGACGCCGTCGTCGAACGGCTCCTTCTTCGTCACCACCTACGCCTCTGAGCAGTTGCTCGGTGGCACCAACACCGTGGGATCGGCCAAGACGAAGGTCAGCATCGCCGCCGCGGCCCCGTCGGGTGTTCCCTCGAAGCCGCAGAACCTCAAGGTCACCGGCGTCTCGACCAACTCGGTCGGCCTCAACTGGAATGCCCCGAGCAGCCAGGGCGGCTCGGCGGTCTCCGGCTACATCGTGAAGTGGACAGGCCCGACCAGCGGTCAGGTCACCGTGCAGGCCACGAACGCCAACATCGGCACCCTTTCGGCGGGCTCGACCTACACGTTCAGCGTCTCCGCCGCCAACGCCCAGGGCTGGAGTGACTGGGTGAGCATCAACCAGAACACCGCCAACGCCCCGACTCCGCCGCCCGTCCAGCAGCAGGCTCTCGTCGGGCCGTCCTGGACCGGCGGTGGCCCCAAGATCAAGAGCGGCAAGTGGAAGACCTTCAACGACACGGCGAACCTCGACACGAATGCCGGTCACGAGGCTCGTCTCAGCGCCTCCAGCCGCACCTCGTCGATCAAGTCGGTCGTGTTCCGCTACGACGGTGACTTTGCTCAGGTCAAGGCCGTGCTCAAGCCCGGCGCGCGCAGTGGTTCATTCACCTTGGTGGAGTCCTCTCCCGCGTACCCGGGCTTCACCGCCATGCGGGTCACGCGAGTGATCAAGGTCGTCAAGTAGCCCTAGGGCGGTGAGAGCCGCCGGATCGTGATGAAGGCCCCCCGGGATTCCGGGGGGCCTTCATCACGAGCGGGTGACGGGATCCGTCGCTCCCCTGGCGGAGAGCTCCTCCCGATTCCCGACATGTCTCCCATCACGCCGAAGAGGTCCAGGGAATCAACCCTGGACCTCTTCATCGTGAGCGGGTGACGGGAATCGAACCCGCGCTCCAACCTTGGGAAGGTTGTGTGATGCCATTTCACTACACCCGCATGGTGCGCCGCCGAGTCTAGCCCGAGCGCGTGGCCCGCTCCGCTGCGGAGGTGGCCTCCGGCGAAGCCGCGGGGGGTGTGGTGCCCGTGTGCGCAGGGGCAGGAGCCACCATGTGGGCCAGCCGGCTCAGGTGCGTCACCCAGTCGGTCAGCCAGACGGCGACGACGAGTGCCGTGGCGTCCTTCTGCGTGGTGATACTCGTGAGCGTCGGGTAGGGGAGGTGGGGAACGGGGGGTAGGCCACGTTCATCGTCGTTGTCCGGATCGATGAGTGCGGCGAGCGCCGTCCACTGTTCATCACCTGCGCGCCGTGCCGCCTCGATACCGGGCGCGAGTTCCGGGTGCGTGCGGGCAATCGGCCCGGCGATGGCGAACGTGCTCATGATCCGCGCCACCGAGTTCATGAGGTAGCCGAGGATCACACTGGGCTCCCACTGCTGGATCTCCTCGTGCGGCCCTCGCTGCGTGACGGCCGTGTCGTAGGTCTCGAAGGCGCGGTAGATCGCGGAGACGGAGTCCTTGCGGGCCCGGGTCAACTGCGGCTGAAGGCCCTGATCGGCGAAGGCGCGCAGCGTGGTCGAGAGGTAGGCTCCCGCAGCGCTGATCGCGTCGGCGATTCGCGCGCGCAGATAGCCTGCGGCGCCGCGGGGCCAGAACAGGAAGCCGACGAGAAGCGCCACCCCGGCGCCCAGAGCGATGTCCTCGATACGCGTGATGCCGTCCTCCACTTTGGGCGGCCACTGCAGGATGCCCAGAGCCACGAGGACCATGGCAGAGAAGGCGACCTGACCGGAGGGGTAGCTCACCGCACCCGTTGCCCACGTGCCGATGAGCGTGAGGATCGGCAGCAGGATCCACAGCACCGTGGGGCTCGTGACGAAGACCGAGATGATGATGATGCCCACGACGACGCCTACGACGGAGCTGAGCACGGTGCGCAGGGCGTACTGGCGCGTTCCCACGGCATCGAGGCGCAGAACGGACACGACACCGAGCAGCACCCAGAACCCGTGTCCCACACCGGTGATGTGGAGGACGAGGACGCCGAGGCCCAGGCCGAACGCACTTCGGATGGCGTTGTGCATCCATGGGGACGTGAGCCGGAACTGTGCGGCGAACTGCAGACGCAGGGAACGCCTCGGCACCGGCGGACTGACGTCAAGCGCTTCCACCTTGCCGCCGTTGGCCACGCGCGCCAGTTCGATCATCTGCTCGACAAGCAGCGCGAAGATGCGCAGCTGATGCAGCGTCGCGACCTTGGTGGAGATGTCGTCCGAGGGCATCCCATCCGTTGCCGCCTCGAGCACCCACTCCTCGACGCCGTCTTTCACGCGCTCGCGGGCGCGATCAAGAGCGCGGGCACTCGGGAGGATCGCCGGGTCCAGCATCGCCGCGGAGAGTTCGTCCAGGGAGTGCACGATGGTGTGGGCGAGTCGCTGGCGCTCGGCGGAGGTGAAGACTTGCTCGGGCGGCTCGGCCTCATGGGCCTCGTCCACCAGAAGACGCACTCCGGTGATGACGTTGGCGAGGACGTTCAGGGCGCCGTCACGCTCGGACAGTCCGGAGGTTCGGGCCGACTGACCCGCGGCGTGCAGGTCGAGGCGGTCCACGGCATCGTCGAACTCCGCCACGAAGCGGGCGAGGGCCGCCTCATCGCGCTCGCCGTCGGCGTGAGCCCATGCGGCCTCGGCAGCCCGCGCCGCTGCGTTGAAGGCCTCGGCGAGGTTGACGCGGTGGGTGTCGCGACGCTTGCGCGGCAGGATGAGAAGCGCGGTGATGGTGCTGACGATCACCGCGATCCACCAGCCGA
>JAURME010000106.1 GCA_030830865.1 Candidatus Nanopelagicales bacterium
CCACACGACGGCACGCACCTTCTGCCGGTACTTCACCTCGGACTCGGACACCTTGGCGAGCTCGCCCGCCACGTACTCCACATGCTCAGCATCGCCAGCGTTGGCCGAGACGAACTGACGCAGTTCGAAGACCCGGACCTGCAGGGCCATCCGCTCGGCATTCGCGGAGTTAGCGCGGGCCGAGAGAGTCGGCTCCTCGCGCACGGCCTTCTCGAGGGCACCATCGGGGCCGGCGTCGATCGCGGCCTCCTGCTCGAGCTTCTCGGACAGCTCATCCAGGGAGCGAGCGACGGAGCTCCACCAGACCCCGGATGCAGCCGGAGCCTCAGCCAAGGTAGCGAGGGTCGAGTAGTAGGTGGTGCTCATGGCGTCCTCCCGGATCGGTCGGTTATGCGTCGGGGCAGGGATCACCTGCCGTCGTTACCAGTGTCGGCACGGACGGCCGCAGTGGCGCACCGAGATGACCTCAAGAGGGCCGCAGATGTGTCGCAGGATTGTCACGACGTGAGGAGAGGTGACGGCCGTCACGTCTTCCGGTCCGGCAGCCGTCAGTTTCTCCAGATCCACTGCAGAAAGGACGGGGCCGGCCTAGCCTTCGAGGCGTGACCGACACCGTGCCCCGCGTCGATCCGCACACCGACGCGTTCCACCAGAACCCGTACCCGACCTACGCCATACTCCGGCACGAGGCCCCGGTGTACGAGATCCCCGACCAGCCGGGCCTGTTCTTCGTGACGACGTGGCCGCTGGTGCGCGAGGCCCTCATGGATCCCCAGCGGTTCAGCAGCCTCATGCCTGCAGCTCGGCGGGACCTTCCGCCGCCGGAGGTCGTCGATGAGGTCGCAGCGCTTCGAGCGCAGGGCTACGAGTACCTGCCGGCACTGGGCACGAACGATCCGCCGGACCACACCCGGTACCGCAAGATGGTCAACCGCGCCTTCACGGTTCGCGGGCTGGCGTGGATGGAGCCACTCGTCGACGAGGTGGCCGATCAACTCGCGGCTGCTCTTCCCGATGACGAGGTCGTCGACATCATGGAGAGCGTCACGATCCCGCTGCCGGTGTGGGCGATCATGCGGATCCTCGGAGTCGACGACCAGTACCGCGATGACCTGCGCCGATGGTCGGACTCCTCCAATGCCGCGCTGGGCGGCAAATTGTCGGCGGAACGCTGGCTCGAGGTGGAGCGCGATGTCCTCGAATACCAACAGGTCATATGCGAGGTGCTCGACGACCGACGGCAGAACCCTCGACAGGACCTGCTGACCCAACTGGTGCAGCACGAGGAGAACGAGACCCCGCTGACCAATCAGGAACTCGTGTGGCTCGTGCGCGAGCTGGTCGTCGCGGGAAATGAGACGACGATCCGTGCCCTGGCAGACATGATCGTCCGGATCGACGAGCTCAGGGCCGATGATCCGTCGATCTGGGACCGCATCCGCGATGACGAGGCCTTCCGCAACGGCCTCGTCGAGGAGGGCATCCGGTTCTCGTCTCCCGTCATGGGTCTGTGGCGGCGGGTCACCGAGGACACCGATCTCGGTGGAACACCCCTGCCGAAGGACTCGACCATCTTCATGGCCTTCGGGTCAGCGAACCGCGACGAGAACGTCTTCGAGGATCCCGACTCGTTCGACCCGTTGCGGGAGAACGTGAAGGAGCATCTGGCGTTCGGTCACGGCATCCACGTGTGTGTCGGCGCCGGACTGGCCCGCATCGAGGCGGCGTCCGCCCTGCGGGCACTTGCTGACAATGTGACGGCACTCGAGGTGGTGGATCCGGACGCCCTGCGCTTCGGTCCGAGCTTCGGACTTCGCGGGATGCTCGGTGTTCCCGTGCGGGTTCACCGACGCGCTTCCTGATGTCCGTGAACATGAATCCGGGCGACGTCGTCACGGCCCTTGTCCGGGCATGCGAAGCACGTGACCTCGATGCCGTCTGCGCGCTGGTGACCGACGACATCGAGTACGACAACGTGCCGATCGGAGCGGTGCACGGGCCAGAGGGCGTCCGGAAGGTGCTCTCCGGCGGCGTGACCGAGGCGGCCAGCGAGGTCGAGTGGGTCGTCCATCGTCAGGTCGAGTCGGGCAGTACCGTCATGAACGAGCGCACCGACCGGTTCCTGGTCGACGGCATGTGGGTGGAGATCCCCATCGCTGCGGTGTTCGAGGTACGTGACGGAAAGGTCGCGCTGTGGCGTGACTACTTCGATCTTGAGACGTACCGCAGGCAACGCGCCTGATCAGGGCACGGAGTATCCACCGTCGATGACGAGCACCTCGCCGGTCATGAAGGATGAGGCGGGGCTGGCGAGGTAGACGATCGTCGGACCGAGCTCGTCGGGCAGCGCGTAGCGCCGCTGGGGAGCGAGGTCCACCCACCAGGGCGCGTACTGGGGGTCGTCGATGGGGGCGATGCCGGTCTTGACGTAACCGGGGGCGATCGCGTTGAGCCGGATGCCGTGGTCCGCCCACTCCACCGCGAGGCTGCGGGTGAGCTGGTGCACCGCTGCCTTGGACGCGTTGTAGGAAGCCTGCAATTGCGGGCGATTGACGATAAGCCCCGAGATCGAGCCGACATTGATGATGACTCCGGAACCCCGGCCCATCATGGTTCGCGCGGCGGCCTGACACATGGACAGGACGACTCCCACATTCGTCTGGAGAACCTCGTGCATCTCCTGCGACGTGATGTCCAGGGCGGGTGTCCACCGACAGATGCCCGCGTTGTTGACAAGGATGTCGACCGAGCCCAGCACGCTCTCGGCTTCGGACACGATGCGCTCGGGGACCCCATCATCGGTCAGGTCACCGATGACGACATGCGCCCGGCGCCCGATCGCCCGGATCTGATCAGCCACTTCGGTGGCTGCATCCGAGTCACGCCCGGTCACGAGGATGTCGGCACCGGCTTCGGCGAGGGCTGTCGCCGCCGACCGGCCGATGCCACGGGTCGACCCGGTCACGACGGCCACCTTGCCGTCAAGTCTGAATGCGTCCAGCACCGCCACGCAGCGAGCCTAGATCTCGCAGCGACTCTGCTGCAGACGTTTCGGTGTGGGCGTCCTAGGCGCGGTGGGGCTGGATGGCGTCGGCAGGCACCGTGCCCAGCCGCCCCGCCTGGTAGTCCTCGAACGCCTCGATGAGCTCGGCCTTGGAGCACATGACGAACGGACCGTACGCGGCCACCGGCTCGCGCAGCGGCACACCGCCGAGAAGGAACACCTCGAGATTCGGTGACCGCGACTCCTGCTGGTCGTCAGCCGTGATGACGACGGAGTCCCCCTGCTCGAGGACGGCGAGCTGGCCCGAGCGGAAGGGCCTGCGCTCGGCACCGATGGTGCCGCTTCCGGCCAGGGCGTATGCGAGGGCGTTGTACTCCTGGGGCCACGGGACGACGATCTGTGCGCCCGGCGCGACGGTGATGTGCGCGATGGCGAGCGGAGTGTGCGAGATTCCCGGACCGGAGTGACCGTCGATGCTGCCGGCTAGCACCCGCACCAGCGCTCCACCGTCCGTGGAGGACAGCAGTGAGAAGTCCTGGCCCTGCAGATCCTGGTACTGCGGGGCGATGCGCTTCTTCTCGCGCGGCAGGTTGATCCACAGCTGCAGGCCGTGGAACAGGCCACCCGCCTCGACGAGCGCCTCGGGCGGGGTCTCGATGTGCAGGATGCCGTCGCCTGCCGTCATGTACTGCGTGCCGCCGGGGCGGATCATCCCGCCGCCGCCGTTGGAGTCCTGATGGATGAACTCACCGTCGATCAGGTAGGTGAAGGTCTCGAAGCCGCGATGCGGGTGCCAGGGCGTGCCCTTCGGCTCACCGGCGGCGTACTCGACCTCGCCCATCTGGTCCATGTGGATGAACGGATCGAGCTTCTCCATCGGCACACCGGCGAACGCGCGGTGCACGGGGAAGCCCTCCCCCTCGAATCCGGTCGGCGCCGTCGTGAGCGACGTGACGGTGCGGCCGCGCTCGGCGGGCACGTCGGTCAGGCGGGGCAGGGTCAGGGTGTCAGCGGTCACTGCGGGCATGTCGGCCTCCTTCAACGGCCTTTAGTTTATCATTCAACTAACGATCGCGCCATCCCGATCCCGGATATACGCCGTCGCCTTCGCATTGAACAGCAGGCCGAGAATGACGAGCTCGACAATCATCACGGCCGTCGCACGCCACCACTCCCCGTAGACGAGGAAGCCGAGGCCGGCGATCAGGTTGATGACGGCGACGATGGCGATCAGCATGCGCGCCCACGCGCGGCCGCGTGCAAGGTAGACCGCGACCATGACGCGGACGAAGGCGATGAGCAGGGTCAGCGCGCCGGCCACGAGCAGGCCGCTCACCAAGGACTCACCCGACACGTCGATGACGCCGGTGTTGACCAGGGCAGCCTCGATGTCGTCGGCCGCCTCGGCATCGCGCAACTGGAGTGCCGCGGCGATCTGGTCGAACCCGGAGATCACACCGATGGTGGCAGCGATCCACTGCAGGACGACGACAATGGTGAGGGAGACCGGCCGCTTCATACCTCCCACGCTAGACCCGCGAACAGCCCTGAGGCGCGCGAACGGCGGCCGTGTGCGTTGCGGTCACAGGGGAAGCTTGCGGAACAGCGGCCTTGGAACGCTCTTGAGCCCTGCCATGACGAACCGGAGCGGACCCGGCGCGTAGACCGTCTCCTTGCCCTTGCGCAGGGCAGTGACGATGATCTTCGCGACGTCCTGCGGATCGATCGTCAGCGGAGCCTCATCCAGGCCCGTTGTCATCTTCGTGCGGACGAAGCCGGGGCGGACGATCAGCACGCGCGCACCCGTGCCGTGCAGGGCGTCACCGAGACCCTGCGCGAACGCATCGAGGCCGGCCTTGGTCGAGCCGTAGACGAAGTTCGAGCGACGTGCACGGTCACCGGCGACGCTCGACAGGACGACGAGCGTGCCGTGTCCCTGCTGGCGAAGGCGCGCGGCCACGCGCAGCCCGATGCTCACCGCGCCGGTGTAGTTGACGGTCGCGACCTTCACGGCTGCGTCGGGATCGGCCTCCGCCTCGGCCTGATCGCCGAGCACACCGAAGGCCAGCAGAACGATGTCGATGTCACCACCGTCGAACGCGGCATCCACGACGCCTGCGTGAAGTGACGTGTCGGACGCGTCGAAGTCCGCCGACTCAACGCCCTGCACCCCGGCGCGCGTCAACGTGGCGGCTGCCTCGCCCAGTGCCGGCGACGGGCGTCCCGCGAGCACGACACGACGCAGGCGCCCTCGGGGGAGGGCGAGCACGGTCGCGATCGCGATCTCACTGCTGCCGCCGAGGACGAGCACGCCCTGGGGTTCGCCGAGTGCATCCATCACAGGGAAAGTCTCCTTGCCAGGTCAGAGGTGAACACGCCGTCAGGGTCCATCGCGTCACGCTGTCGCTGCCACTCCGCCAGGCGCGGGTAGCTCGCCGCCATCATCGCCGGTGACATGCGGGAGTCCTTCGCCAGGTAGAGGCGACCGCCGGCGCCGAGCACCTGCTCGTCCAGTCGGTCGAGCACTGGACCCAGACCGTCGACGCCGGCTGGCACGTCGACCGCGAGGGTCCACCCCGGCTGCGGGAAGGACAGCGGGCCCGGGTTCGCCGCACCGAAGCGCTTGAGCACCGTCAGGGCCGACAGCGCACCGACGCCGCGCAGCGCAGCGAGCGCTGCCCCGACCAGATGGCCGGCATCATCGGGGACCGCGAACTGGTACTGCAGGAATCCCTGTGGACCGTAGGCACGATTCCAGTCCTGGACGATGTCGAGCGGATGAAAGAACTCCGCGATGTGCTGAAGTTCGCCGTCGCGCTTCTTCGGTGCTTTGCGGAACCACGCCTCGTTGAACGCGCGCATCGTCAGCGGATTGACGAGTCCGTTGGGGATGAGAGGCGGCGCTGTCGCGAGGACCTTGGGGTCGAAGGCCAGCGGATCTTGGGCGCCCGCACTCGTGAGTCGCTCCGCATCCGCATGGCCACCGCGCGTCAGAACGCCCCGGCCTGATGGATGGACGCTGTCGACCCACGCGACGCTATAGCGGTAGGCGTCATCACCGGTGAGCATGAGATCCATGACGTGATCGAGGTCGCGGGTGCGGACGGTGTCGACGCTGATCCGCGAGCTCGTGATGGGGATGAGGTCGAAGGTCGCCTCGGTGACGACACCGGTGAGGCCCATGCCGCCGACCGTCGTCCAGAACTCGGTCGGGGTGCTGACCTGATCGAGGACACGCACGTCACCCCGACCGTCGACGATCGTCATCGACTGCACGTGCGATCCGAACGTCCCGTCGCGGTGGTGGTTCTTGCCATGGACGTCCGCAGCGATCGCCCCGCCGACGGTGACCATGCGCGTGCCCGGGGTGACGGGAACGAACCATCCGTGCGGAATGAGCGCACGCATCACGGCGTCGAGACTGACTCCCGCGCCGACGGTCGCGGTGCCGGCGGCGACGTCGAGCTCGATGCGGTCCATGGCCGACAAGTCGAGGACGGTGGCCCCGCCCGACTGAGCAGCATCACCATAGGAGCGCCCCAGCCCGCGGGCGAGGACCCCGCGGCCGCCCGCGGTGACGATGGCGTCCTGCACATCGGCGGTCGACCGCGCGGAGCGCACCACGGCCGTGCTCGGCGCCGTGCGTCCCCATCCGGTCAGCACACGCTCACCGGGCTGCAGCTCCAGCGGCGACGTCGTCGTGCTCATGGACTCATACTCCCAGCGCACCGAGACCGAACAGCACGAGCCAGGCCGCGCCGAGAATCTGCAGCACTCGATCGTGGAGGACGACCTCCTCGGGCGCTTCGGCGTTCGCACGGTCGATGTCGACCGCGTAGCGCAGGATCGCGAGGACGAATGGCAGGACGCTCCACTGCGCCCACGGGAACGTCGAGTCACCGGCACCGACCTCGAACGCCCAGAGGCAGTAGGCGGTGATCGCCACGGCCGCGGCGACACCCCAGACGAAGCGCAGGTAGCTGGATGTGTAGCCATCGAGGCTGCGGCGGTGCGGCGTGCCGTCGGATATGGCTCTGGAGTGCTCGAGTTCACTGAACCGCTTGCCCGCCGCCATGAAGAGCGAGCCGAACGCGGCGACGATGAGAAACCACGGGGAGATCGGGAGATCCGCGGCGGCGCCACCGGCGATCGCGCGAAGAAGGAAACCCATGGCCAGCAGCGCGAGCTCGATGACCGGCTCGTGTTTGAGGAACAGCGAATAGGCCAGCGTGAAGACCGCGTAGGCCGCGACGATCCCGAGCAGGGAGGTCGAGATGAGGAAGGCGATCACCAGGGACGCAGCAGCGAGCACAAGGGCCGTGATCATCGCGGCTGCCGGCGGCAGTTCCCCGGCGGCGATGGGCCGGAACCGCTTCGTGGGGTGTGCGCGATCGGCCTCGACGTCGCGAACGTCGTTGACGAGATAGGTCGCACTGGACATCAGGCAGAACACGACGAAGGCGAACAGCGCTGGGATGAGGACATCCGGCTCGAAGATGGATCCGGCGGCGAGCGGCGCAGCGAAGACGAGGACGTTCTTCAGCCACTGGCGCGGGCGGAGGGCGGCGACCAGCGCCACCGGGGCCGATCGCTCGTCAGCGTCAGGCATTGCGCTCCTCGTGCTGCCCGGGCTCGGAGTCCCCGAGGATGCGGGCGATCTGCGGCACCACGAGGTACCAGGTGATGACGTGCATGAGGATGAGCAGGATCCGCGTGCCCCAGCCGACGGACGGCGGCTGGTCGATGGCGGGGTAGAGCGAGGCGAGCGCCAGCAGGGAGCCGACCCAGTACACGAGCGCGCGGGCGTGCGCGAGGCCGCGAGCGAGGAAGGCGGCCAGGGCGAACAGCACGGCCGAGACCAGCGGTAGGAGGACGAAGACGAACCACGGCATCGGCTGGGGGTCGGCGCCGCCCCACCAGACGAGGGAGAAGTCCGTGCCGGCGATGCGCCCGATCAGGTAGAGGACGAGGCTGAGGACCGCCGCCCACGCCCCGGTCACGACGCCCGCGTAGACCAGCCGGCGCACCGTCGGGTTCGCCGAGGTGGGCGGGGCGACCGGGGTCTTGGACTCCAGCCAGAAGGAGGCGGGCGACGGCATGGGGCCCATTGTGGTGGCATCGGTCCTGTGTCGGGGTGGTTGGGGGCACGCCGATCACCGCTCAGGAACGCACGAACAGACTCATCCGTCCCACTTGCGAAAGTTACTGACCAGTAGCATCATGTAGTTACTCGCAAGTAACAACTGCGATCCGGATGGCCCCTGCCGCGGCCTCCGGGACACCGGGAGGAACGGACATGACCCACTACAAGAGCAACGTGCGCGACCTGGAGTTCAACCTCTTCGAGGTCTTCGGTGCCGGAGAGCGCATGGGCACCGGCCCGTTCGCCGAGATGGATGTCGACACCGCCCGGGAGATCCTCCACGAGGTCGACCGCCTGGCCACCGGCCCGCTGGCCGAGCCCTTCGCCGAAGCCGACCGCAACCCGCCGGTGTATGACCCCGAGTCCAAGACCGTGGTGATGCCTGAGGGGTTCAAGAAGGCGTTCACCGCCCTTCAGCAGGCCGAGTGGTGGCGGCTGGACCTGCCCGAACACATCGGCGGCACGGGTGCCCCGCCCACGCTTCGCTGGGCCGCCAACGAACTCCTGCTCGGCAGCAATCCGGCTGCATTGGTGTTCATGAACGGCCCGGGCTTTGCGGCCGTCATGGACCACTACGGCACCGAAGAGCAGAAGCGCTGGGCGCAGATCATGATCGACCGCCTCTGGGGCGCGACGATGGTGCTCACCGAGCCCGATGCCGGCTCCGATGTCGGCGCCGGCCGCGCCAAGGCGATCGACAACGGTGACGGCACCTGGCGCATCGAGGGCGTCAAGCGCTTCATCACGTCAGGCGAGCACGACATGACCGAGAACATCATGCACATGGTGCTGGCCCGCCCCGAGGGCGCAGGTCCGGGCACCAAGGGCCTGTCGCTCTTCCTCGTCCCCAAGTACCTGTTCGACAGCGAGACCGGCGAACCGGGCAAGCGCAATGGTGTCTACGCCACGAACGTCGAGAAGAAGATGGGCCTGAAGGTCTCGACCACGTGCGAGATGACCTTCGGCGCGGATCCGGATGATCCGGCCATCGGCTACCTGCTCGGCGACGACCACAACGGCATCGCGCAGATGTTCAAGGTCATCGAGTACGCGCGCATGCTCGTCGGCACGAAGGCGATCGCCACCCTCTCGACCGGCTACCTCAACGCCCTCGACTACGCCAAGACGCGCGTGCAGGGCGCCGACCTGACCCAGATGACCGACAAGACCGCGCCTCGCGTCACGATCACGCACCACCCCGACGTGCGCCGCAGCCTGATGCTGCAGAAGTCGTACGCAGAGGGCATGCGAGCCCTCATCGCCTACACCGCCTACTGGCAGGACCTCGTGCAGATGGGCGAGGCCGGTATGGAGCTGCCCGAGGGCGTCAGCCTCGATCTTGCGGTCCGCATTAACGACCTGCTACTGCCAGTCGTCAAGGGGGTCGGGTCTGAGCGCTCCTACGAGCTCCTCGCCGTCGCATTGCAGACGTACGGCGGCTCGGGCTTCCTGCAGGACTACCCGCTCGAGCAGTACATCCGCGACGCCAAGATCGACACGCTCTACGAGGGCACCACGGCGATCCAGGGCCTGGACTTCTTCTTCCGCAAGATGGTCAAGGACCAGTTCAACGCGATCTTCTTCCTCGCGGCCCAGATGACCGAGACGGTCAAGGGCGACGAGGGCACCGGGCGCCTTCAGGCCGAGCGCGAGCTGCTTGGCAAGGCGCTCGAGGACGTCCAGGCCATCGTCGGCCTCATGGGCACGTGGGCCATGGAGTCACTCAATGCCCCGAGTGAGGTCTACAAAGTCGGCCTCAACTCCACCCGCCTGCTCATGGCCAGCGGCGACCTCATCATCGGCTGGCTGCTCCTGCGCCAGGCCGAGGTCGCCATCAAGGCCCTTGAGGACGGGGCCGCCGAACGCGATCGCGCCTTCTACGAGGGCAAGATCGAGACGGCTCGCTGGTTCGCTCGCAACCGGCTGCCGCTCCTTGCCGCAGAGCGTGTCGTGGCCGAGGGAACCACGCTTGACCTGATGGAGCTGCCCGAAGAGGCCTTCTAGGCCCTCTCCGGACAACCGGTAGGGGGTTTGCCCCCGAGTCCGCAGCCGTCCGGCTCGCGGACCCGGGGGCGTCGTCATGTCCGGCGTCCTGCGAGATCGGTCCAGCCAGCTGGAGCGGCTAGCTGCCGAGGGCGGCATCGAGATCGGCCAGCAGGTCCTCGACCGTCTCGATCCCGACCGACAGGCGAACGAGGTCCCCCGGCACCTCCAGAGGACTGCCCGCCACCGAGGCATGGGTCATGCGCGCCGGGTGCTCGATCAGCGACTCCACGCCGCCGAGCGACTCGCCGAGCGTGAACACCTCAGTGCGCCCACACATGTCGACCGCCGCCTGCTCGCCCGCCGTCACGCGGAACGACACCATGCCACCGAAGTCGCGCATCTGGCGGCGGGCGACGTCATGCCCGGGATGTGTCGGAAGCCCGGGCCACAGCACCTCAGAGACAGCCGGGTGGTCGACGAGGAAGCCGACGATCGCCCGAGCGTTGGCGCAGTGCCGATCCATGCGCACGCCCAGAGTCTTCAGGCCCCGCAACGTCAACCAGCTGTCGAACGGTCCGGCCACGGCACCCTGGGCGTTCTGGTGGAATGCCAGGGTCGCCCCGAGCTCAGCGTCCCGAGCCACGAGTGCTCCGCCGATGACGTCACTGTGACCGCCGATGTATTTCGTGGTGCTGTGCACCACGATGTCGGCTCCAAGGCCGATTGGCTGCTGCAGATAGGGCGAGGCGAAGGTGTTGTCGACGACCAGCAGGGCACCCGCGGCATGGGTGACCTCGGCGACCGCGGCGATGTCCGCGATCGACAGCATCGGGTTCGACGGTGTCTCGACCCACACCAGGCGGGTGCGGCCGGGGATCAGCGCGTCCCGCACGCGGTCGATGTCGGTCACCGGCACTGGGACGACATCGATGCCCCACGGCACGGCCACCTTGGTGAACAGCCGGTAGGTGCCGCCATAGGCGTCATGGGGAAGGACGACGTGATCCCCGGGGCGGCACAGCGCCCTGATCAGGGTGTCCTCCGCCGCGAGGCCTGAGGCGAACGCCAGCCCGACCGCCTCGGGCAGGTCCGGCGCCTCGAGCGCGGCTAGGCAGGTCTCCAGCGCCGTCCGCGTTGGATTGCCGCTGCGCGAGTACTCGTACCCGCCGCGCAGGCCACCGACGCCATCCTGCTT
This sequence comes from Candidatus Nanopelagicales bacterium, assembly GCA_030830865.1. Taxonomy (GTDB): domain Bacteria; phylum Actinomycetota; class Actinomycetes; order S36-B12; family S36-B12; genus UBA10649. The sequence continues at coordinate 11,329 of JAURME010000106.1, forward strand.
GTAAGTGGAGACCTGGTAGATCGGGGGAACCACCGCGCCGGTCAGCGGGTCGGGTTCCTGGCCGGCATGGATGGCGCGCGTATCGAATCCGGACATGGGTCCTCCTCGGTGTCGTGTCAGGCTACAGAGCGAG
>JAURME010000107.1 GCA_030830865.1 Candidatus Nanopelagicales bacterium
GGCATCGCCGTCATCCTGGTGAGCCGCGAGTCCGGACCGCATCCGAAGGTCTCCGCCCGCGGACTGCTGCTCTCCGGAGGGGCCGGCCTGTTCATCGGCCTCTACCTCGTCGGCCTCGGTGTGGCGCCCGAAGGCTCCGGGGTCTGGGTGGCGGCGCTGAGCCGGTGGTGGTCGACCCTGGGCGTCGTCATCGTCGTGCTTGTCATGTTCGCACGAGGACGCGGTGGGGTCTGGACTCCCTACCCGTGGGCCTTCGCGCTCCTCGCCGGCTCCCTGGATGCCACCGCGAACGGACTGTTCCAGCTTGCCGCGTCCGGCGGAGATCTCGTGGTCGTCGCCGTCATCGGGTCGCTCTACCCGGCCGCGACCCTGCTGCTGGCTCACTGGTTCCTGCACGAGCGGATGTCGAAGGTGCAGTGGAGCGGAGTGGTGCTGGCCCTGGCCGCCGCCGTCGCCCTCGCCGTCTGATCTACGGGATGAAGTACATCGGATTCGGGATCAGGAAGCCGTGCCCCAGGTGACCGAACGCCATGTCGCTGATCTGGTCGCCGACACTTGGGCCGATCCGCCACCCCTTCCTCTCCAGCGCCTTGCGTGCCTGCGACTTGAAGGACGCCGCCGACCGTGCATCACCGGGCTCGCGCATGATGACCGACTGCCACTCTGACATCCCGAGGGAGTCCAGGCAGCGCTCGGTCTCTTCGCGATGACTGCTCTCTCGGCCCGTGATGATGATGGGTGTCACACCGAGCGCAAGAAGAGACCGGTACAGACGCCTGGTCCCATCGATCACCGGAGCGGCGCAGGTCGCCATCGCCTCGTTCGACCGGCTCGAGTCGATGGAGAGGGCTGGATCGTTCGACGACAGGATGGGGAACCAGGAGACCAGGGTGTCGTCCATGTCGAACACCGCCGCGGCCTTGCACGCACGCACCGTCGATGGTGTCGTGCCTCCGCAGGTCTCCAGCAACCACCGCTTCGTCCACCTCAGCGCCACACCTGCCACCTGCCGCTGGTCGCGGGCGGCGGCTCCCGACGAGTAGTAGGCGTTGACCTGCGCGATGGGTCCCGGACCCACCAGGTAGACACCCTCGGCCTGCATCGACGGCAGGTTCTGGCCCGAGCCGACAATCTGCTTTCCGGCCGAGAGTTTCGCCCCCGGGTCGACCGGGACGACCTCCGCGGAGGCGCCTGGGGCGAGGACGGCCACGGTGAGCACCGCAGCGAGGGCAGGCAGAGCGCGAAGTGGGGGCACGCCATCATCCAAGCCCTCGGGATCGGGCGACCACAAGGCAGGCACGTACAGTTGCGAAGGTTGCCCGATTCGGGTCGCCCTGACCCGTGGAGACCCCATGCGCATCCGCACGCTCGCCCCGCTCGCAGCTGTCGCTCTGACCGCTCTGGCCCTCACGGGCTGCTCGGGCAACGACTCCGCCTCCGAACTGACCACCGACGCAGCGTCTGAGGCCGCTGTCGAGACTGACACAGGGACCACCGACACGACGGGTGCCGAGGCCGCGGGCGATGTCACTACTGACCCCACTGCAGTCCTCGGCGACCTGCCGACCGTGTCCGGCGACGAGTGGCTCACCGCGATCACGGACGCCGAGCGCGTCTTCTTCGACTCGGCAGGGGACCAGGCCCTCAAGGTGTCCATCGAGGTGATCGACACCGCTCAGGGCATCGCCACCGCGGAGACCACCTACAACCCGGACGACACCTTCGTCGCCACGTCGACGATGACGGGCCCGGACGGCACCTCAAGCACGATGGACGTTGCCTGCACCGCGGACACGTGCTTCCGCAGAGTGGACGGCGGCCCCTGGGAGGAGACCGACCGCTCGCAGGTCGAGCGACCCGTCCCCGGAGCGGTGGCCGCGGCCCTGCAAGACCTCGAGTCCTCCGGCACCGTCACGCACGCCATGGCCGACGGCACCTTCGCGGTCGCAGTCGACATCCCCGAGGCTGAGGGCCAGCCGGCCGGCACAGCCTCGCTGACCGAGACGATCACGGACACCACGATGGTCACCGCCATGGTCGTGAACGTCGGGCCGGACACCAGCACGACCCGCAGCACGATGTCTCTCGGGGAGCCTGCACCACTGCCGGAGGACCTCCCCTGACCCGGCCATTCCCTAGCGGGGCGTCATAACACCCGCATGGTGTGACGCTCCGCTGTGGAGTCGCATCCCGCGATCGGCTGACGTAGCCTCGAGACATGGACGCGCACGACAGGCTGCTGACCTTCGGTGACGACCACTCACCGGGCTCTGACCTGGCGTGGGACTGGATCGCCTCCCAGCCATGGCCGGGGTGGACGGTCGATGTGGTGAGCGTGACCGATCCGGCCCCCGAGCTCATCTCCCTGTTCACGCACGAGCCCCTGCACGAGCATGTGTCTCAGCAGCCCCGCACCGCGCCACCGGGAGCTCAACTGTCGGGAATCCGCCACCTGACGACGGCCGCCGACCCTCGGATCGTGCTGTGCGAGAAGGCCGACGGGGATCTCACCGTCGTCGGTTCCAGGGGTCGCGGACCGGTCGCGTCGATGGTCCTCGGCAGCACGGCCGACTGGCTCATGCGCTGCCCGAGCACGCCTCTCGTGATCGCGCGCGAGGGCAGTCCCGTGCGCCGCGTGCTGGTGTGCATCGACGGGTCGGCCCATGCCGACGCCGCCCTCTCCGCACTGCTCTCCCTCCCGTGGGTCGGCGAGTGCGAGGTCGAGGTGCTCGCCGTGTTCGAGGGGGACGACACCCTCCGCGATGCCAGCCAGCGGGCGGTGGACCGGCTCGCGGCCACCGGTGCGACGGTCTCTGTCCGCATCGTCGAGCCGAACCCTGAGGCGCTGACCATCAACGTACGCGACCGGATCCTCGATGAGGTGAATGCCACCAGACCGGACCTCGTCGTGCTCGGAACGGCGGGCCGCACCGGGCTGCCGCGCCTGACGGTCGGCTCAGTGGCCGGGGCGGTCGCCCACGCCGCGGGCTGTTCGATCCTGCTCGCCCACGACGCCTCCGCCGACTAGACGATCTCGTCGGCGACCTGCGCGACGTCAGTGGCGATCAGCTGATCTCGGTCAGGCGCACCGCACGTCCCTCGCGCATGGACTGACCGGCCGCCATGGCGATCTTGGTGACCTGCAGGGCGTCATTGCCACCCGCAGGCGACGGGCCGCCGCTCACCAGGTAATCGCGGAAGGCCTCCCACTCGCGACGGTAGGCCGGCAGGTAGCGGTCGAGGAAGAACCACGGCAGCGGCTCAGCGATTGCCCCGCCCTTCGTGAAGGTGCGGCCATAGTGCACCGACTGGTTGTCGGAGACCGCCATCCCCTCGGACCCGAACGCCTCGAGACGCTGGTCATAGCCGTAGACGGCCTCGCGGCTGTTGTCGATCGTGGTGAACGTGCCGTCCTCGTGGGTCAGGATGACGACCGCGGTGTCCACGTCGCCCGCCTCTCCGATCCGCGGATCGACTCGCACCGCGCCCTTCGCGTAGACCTCGACGACGTCCGATCCTGCGACAAATCGAGCCATGTCGAAGTCGTGGATCATCATGTCCATGAAGATCCCGCCACTGACCGCGACGTACTCCACCGGCGGGGGCGCAGGATCGCGGCTAGTGATGCGGATGAGGTGGAGGTCCCCAATCGTGTGCTCGGCGACGGCGTCGCGCACCGACACGTGCCCGGGGTCGAACCGTCGATTGAAACCGATCATGAACGGCACCCCAGCCGCCTCTACAGCATCCACACCACGCTCCACCTCAGCAAGGTTCAGGCTCACGGGCTTCTCGCAGAAGATCGGCTTCCCGGCCGCGGCGGCCGCGACGATGTAGTCGACATGCGTGTCCGTGCTGGTGCAGATGGCGACGGCATCGATATCCGGTGACGCCAGCATCTCGTCGATCGTCATGACGGGAGCGCCTGTCGCGGCCGAGACCCCGTCGGCAGCGGCGGTCACGACGTCGGCGACTCCGCCCAGAGCGAGGCCGGGAACGTCACGGGCGATGATGTCCGCGTGCAGGCGACCGATCCGGCCGCATCCGATGACACCGATGCGCAGTGACGATCCCTCAGGGCCCGTTGGCGCATCGAATCCCGTGTCCTGTGCCATCACGACTCCATCCTCTTCATCCGGTGAACGGGGCAAGCCTCACAGCGTCACGGGATTGACGGCACAGCGGGGCGCCCGGTCGGCTCCACCACGTACTTGATGTCGCCCTCCCCCGGGTCGCTCGCTAGGACTTCAGCCACCTCATCAAGGGTAAGACGGCGGCTGATCAACGCGTCGAGGTTCAGCGCGCCATCACGCACCACTGCCGCAGCGCGCTCCTGAGTCAGCGGGTTGAGGAACGAGCCCTGCAGGCGCAGTTCGTCGACGACGAGTGCGAACGGGCTGACCGGGAGCGTCGCACCCTCCGGCGGGATGCCCAGGAGGATGACGGACCCGCCGCGACGGGCCAGGCGGAGCGCCTGGGCGACCGTGTCGAGGACGCCCGCGCACTCGAACACGACGTCGTAGGTGCGCCCCAGGTCTCGGTCTGCAGCATCGGGTGCCGCCGAATCGGTTGCCCCCAGCGTCTCGGCCAGGGAGCGACGCGAGGCCTGCCGGGTGATCAGCGTGACGCGCGAGGCCCCGGCGAGGGCTGCCAGCTGGACGACGAGTTGACCCATGACGCCGCCGCCGATGACGGCGACACTCTCCCCGCCCTGCAGCCCGGCGAGGTCCATCCCCCGCAGGCAGCAGGCGAGCGGTTCGATGAAAGCCAGATGCAGCGGGTCGATTCCTGATGCGGCATACAGCTGGGTCTCAGGGACGGCGACGACCTCGCTGAGCCCGCCGTCGATGTCGACACCGAGGGCGTAGCGATCCGGGCACAGGGCCACGCGCCCGGCCCGGCAGTGGTCGCAGGATCCGCACGCGATGTTGGGGTCGATCGTCACGAGGTCCCCTGCGCGCCATCGGGAGTCCGGGTCGGCCTCGCGGACTCGTCCGCCGAACTCGTGTCCGAGGACCAGCGGCATCCGGCTCGGGTACTCACCGCGCAGGATGTGTCGGTCGGTCCCGCACAGACCACAGGCGAGGACATCCACGAGCGCCCACCCGGGCTCGCGCACCGGGACGGGGCGCTCGGTCACCGCGGCACGGCCGATCGACTGCATCTCGATGCAGCGCATGTCCGCCTCCCTCCCGCTGACGACGTCCCTGCCCGGAGGCTACTGATCGGCGGGGAGGGCCGCCCGTGTGGTCGCCCGTGTCTATGGTCCACCAGGTGTCTCATCCGTCACTCAGGACTCGTTCTTCGCATTCTGACTGCGTGGCGTCTACCGAGTCGTCCTGAACGGTGGAAGACTCGGCGATGGACGAAAGGGGTCACCTGGATGATCATCACCGTCGCGCACCTGTCCGACAGATCCTGGGAGCAGTCCCGTCGGCACGTTGCCGCGGCGGCGAACGCATCACCGGCACAACCCTCCAGGCGACTGCTCGTCATCCACACCCAGGACGATGCCCGGTCCGGAGACCAGATCTGCCACGAGGCCATCACCCGGAATCGCTTCACTGTGGCCACCGCGGTTGTTCCGACGGCCAGGGCGATGCACACGATGCTCCCCCACTTCAGTGGTCACTACGACGACATCGTCATCGAGGTGCAGTGCGTCGACTCCCCACTGGTGCGCACAGCACTGGGACTGTGCGAGCGGGTCGTCGTTCCGGTGCTCCTCGTCGACGACACCGAGTCGTCGACGGCGCCGGATGCCGAGCAGGCCCTGCGGGAGTTCATGATGACCGTGGCCATCGCCCGACACCACAACGCAGACCTGACTGCCCTGGCCAGCACTGATCACAGTGCCCCGGACTGGCTCGCCGATCTCGTCCGTGCGCACGACGGATGGTCCCTTCAGGTCGGTCCCCCCACCTCCCTAATGGTGATGGCCTCCGCCTCCTGACCGGAGGGGTGGTTCCACCCACGGCGAGTACGCGGAGGACTCCGCGAGCGGGGGGCATTCCGATGAGAGGGTGTCCCCGTGCCTGATGCCACCACGGACTCCGCTGTCACCAAGAAGCGAGGGCGAGGCGGCCTGATCGCCAAGGTCGTCATGACCATCGTCGGACTCGTCCTCGCCTACTTCATCTTCGACTTCATGGCCTCCAACTTCGGAGGCTTCGAGGAGGGTGTTCAGGCAGCCTTCTCCATGCCGACGGTCTGGACGATCGCCGCCATCGTCGCGGGGATCTTCGCCATCGCGGTCTACCCCCTGACAGCCCAGGCGGCGATCCCGAGGCTGGGCTACGAGGCCGCGTTCGTCGACCGACAGGGCGGTTTCGCGATCTCGACGACGATTCCCTTCGGCGGCGGTGCCATCGCCGTGGGCACCCAGTACGCGATCCTCGCTCGCTACGGAGTGACGCAGCGTCTCGCGGCAGCCGCAGTCGCGGCCGACGCCATCTGGACCTACCTCATGACGTTCGGCGCACCGGGAGTCGCTCTCGCCCTGCTGTGGATCTTCGAACGGCGGGCGGCCACCGGTGACTCGTGCGGTGAACTGTCGTGCGAGGCCATCGACATCATCGTCATCATCGCCGGGGTGGTGTGCCTCGTCTCGATCGCGGCCATCGCGTTCGTGCTCCGGAGTCGTACGAACGCGAAGCGCGTCGGCGATATCGCCCAAGGGGCCCTCGGCTGGCTCTTCGGATTCATCAAGCGCACACCGCCGAACGTCGTGGACACGGTTGTCGGGTTCAACGACACTGCCGCGGAGATGGTGCGTACCCGCTGGCTGCCCATCACCCTGACGAACCTGCTCGCGCAGATCGCCCCGATGTTCGTCATCATCGCCGCCCTCCAAGGTGTGGGCGCGACCAAGGTGACGTTCCTCGAGGTGTTCGTCGCCTTCTCCGTCGCATTGCTGCTGACGACGGTTCCGCTGGCACCCGGCGGGGCAGGCACCGTCGACGCTGCCCTCATCGGACTGCTCGTGGTGTTCGGGGCGAGCTACAGCGATGCCGTTGCCGCGGACATCATCTGGCGCGCCTTCTCCTACCTGCCCCAGATGGTCGTGGGCTGGCTGGCCGTGGCCTGGTTCGCGATCCGCCGGAGGATGGCGAGGAAGAAGGGCGACGCGGCGACTCCCGCGTAACGGTGGAGATCAGCGATCCGTCAGGGTCGTCTCGAAGCTGTAGGAGTCGGCACGGTACGCGTGAGTCGCGTACTCGACGGCTCGCCCACCCTCGTCATAGGCGGTGCGCTCCATGGTCAGCAGTGGGGCTCCCTTGCGGACCCCGAGGAGCCTCGCCTCGCGAACCGAGGCCGCCGTCGCGCCGATGCGCTGCCGAGCGACCCGAAGTTGCGTCCCCGTGGAACGCAGGTGCTCGTACAGCCCCATCGACTCGAACGCTGCGTCTGCACCGAGGACGTCCATCGGAAGCCAGTTCCGCATGTGGGCGAGCGGCTCGCCGCCCTCGAGGCGGACACGCTCGAGATAGCGCACCTCTGCGCCCTCCTGCACCTGAAGAGCCGCAGCCACCTGGGCATCGGCGCCCGTGGTCTCGAACACCAGCACCTCCGTCGTGGGCCGCCGGTTCCCACGGCTCAGGTCGTCGTACAGGCTGGTCAAGCCCAGTTGACGACGCACCTGGGAGTGCACCACCTGGGTCCCGACACCGCGTCTGCGGACGAGAAGGCCCTTGTTGACCAGTTCCTGGATGGCCTGCCGGACCGTCGGGCGGCTGAGGCCGTGGCGCTCGGCGATGGCCAGTTCCGTGTCGATCCGGTCTCCGGGCTGGAGGCGACCATCCTCGATGGCGGCCTCGAGCTGCTGGGACAACTGGTAGTACAGCGGCACGGGGCTGCTGCGGTCCATGCTGAAGTCGAGGCTCACCTGATCAGGCTATCCACTGTGGGGATATTGCCCTAATGACAGGACAAAGCTCCTCTCGCATTCCGGCTGACAGATGCCCCGGACGGGACCACACTCGCGTCAAGAGACGAGAGGACCGCCATGATCGTGCACTCCAGTCCCCTGCCCGACGTCGTGATCCCCGATGTGGCGGTCACGTCCTACGTGCTGCGTGATGCCGAGCGTCATGTCGACCGACCTGCGCTCATCGACGGACCCACGGGGCGCACCTACACCTACGGCGAGCTCTCGCAGGCGATCCATGCCTTCGCCGGTGGCCTGCAGGCCCGCGGCCTCGGTCCAGGCTCGACGATCGCTCTGATGTCACCCAACATCCCGGAGTTCGCGATCGTGTTCCACGGGGCTGCTGTCGCCGGCGTGGCCGTCAGCACCATCAACCCGACCTACACGGCTGAGGAGGTCGCCTTCCAACTGAAGGACTCCGGGGCCGAACTGCTCATCACCATCGCGATGTTCGCCGACACGGCGACGGCCGCAGCAGCGGAGGCGGGAGATCCGGAGGTCCTGATCATCGGCGACCCGCCCGAGGGACTGGCGTCGTTCACCACCCTTATGGCCGCGCCGATCGCCCAGGTGGAGGTCGACACGGCGGACCACGTGGTCGTCCTCCCCTACTCCTCCGGGACCACGGGGTTTCCCAAGGGCGTCATGCTGACGCACCGCAACCTCGTCTCGAACCTCGTGCAGGTCGAACCGGCCCTCGATGTGAAGGACGGGGAGGTCGTCCTCGCGGTGCTGCCGTTCTTCCACATCTATGGGATGCAGGTGATGATGAACTTCTTCCTCAGCCATGGCGCCACTATCGTGACGGTGCCGAGATTCGACCTGGAGCAGTGCCTCGGTCTGATCCAGGAGCGGAAGATCACGCGCTTCTTCGTCGTGCCGCCGATCGTCCTCGCCCTGGCCAAGCACCCGCTCGTCGACCAGTACGACCTGTCGAGCCTGACGCAACTGTTCTCCGGTGCCGCACCGCTCAGTGCGGAACTGGCACAGGAAGCAGCGTCACGGGTAGGGGCCGAGGTGGTTCAGGGGTACGGAATGACGGAGCTGAGCCCGGTGACGCATCTGACCGCGATGGGCGGGTTCAAGCCCGGCACCTGCGGGGTCACCACTCCCAACACTGAGTGCCGGATCGTCGATCCGGACACCGGTGAGGACCAGCCCGTCGGCGGGGTCGGCGAACTGTGGGTCCGCGGTCCGCAGGTCATGAAGGGCTACCTCAAGAATCCGGAGGCGACCGCCAGCACGATTGATACCGACGGCTGGCTCCACACCGGAGACATCGCCGTCATCGACGAGGACGGTCACATGACCATCGTCGACCGGCTCAAGGAACTCATCAAGTACAAGGGATTCCAGGTCGCACCGGCGGAACTCGAGGCCCTGCTGCTGACCCATCCGTCGGTCGCCGACGCCGCCGTCATCGGCGTCCCGGACGACGAGGCAGGCGAGCACCCCCGCGCGTTCATCGTCCTCAAGCCCGATGCGCAGATGACCGCCGACGACGTCACGGCATTCACGCTCGAGCACCTGGCGCACTACAAGGTCGTGCACGACGTCGTGTTCACCGACCAGATCCCCAAGTCGGCGTCCGGGAAGATCCTGCGCCGCATGCTGCGCGACGGGTGAGCGCAGAGATCGACCGCTCGAAAACGTAGGAAACGGGGTGCGGCTTGTGGCCGCACCCCGTTCCCGGAGAGAGAATTTGCTCGGTCGTACTCGTCAGCAGTTGGTCGGTACCGGTGTGCGGCTCGGCGCCGTGGCTCCCGGCATCGTCCTCAACGAACTGTGGGGGGTCGACGAGGACGACACGTCAATCGACGCGAAGGTCGCGGCCGGTGAGGGCATGCGTTCCTCGGATGTCGCTGACGCTGTGATGTTCATGCTGCGCACCCCTAGGCACGTGACGATCCGCGACCTCGTCATGCTGCCGACGAACCAGGAGATCTGAGCCGACGTCAGGGGGTGCCCAACACCAGGGGGCGCAGTTCGTCGACCGTCGTCACGACCCGGCCGGCTACCTCGAGTCGTGAGCGTGCGGTGCATGCCGTTGCGGGCAACTTAGGTCACTCCCAGCATCAGATCTGCGCCATGTCCACGAAGCGGCTGTAGTGCCCCTGGAACGCGACCGTCACGGTCGCCGTCGGGCCGTTGCGGTGCTTCGCCACGATGAAGTCAGCCTCACCAGCACGCGGTGACTCCTTCTCATAGGCGTCCTCACGGTGCAGAAGGACGACCATGTCCGCGTCCTGCTCTAGCGATCCACTTTCACGAAGGTCCGACAGCATCGGCCGCTTGTCCGTGCGCTGCTCCGGCCCACGGTTCAGCTGGCTGATCGCGATGACAGGAACGCCGAGTTCCTTCGCGAGGAGCTTCAGTGAGCGGGAGAATTCGGA
>JAURME010000108.1 GCA_030830865.1 Candidatus Nanopelagicales bacterium
CGCAGGGTCGTCGACCGCCGCCTGGGCCGCGCGCCACGGGCTCGACGTCACCCTCGTGGATGCCGAGACCTTTCCCCGCGACAAGCCGTGCGGTGACGGCCTCACCCCGCGGGCCATTGCCGAACTCGACCAGCTCGGGCTGTCGGACTGGCTCGACGGCCGCGCCCGCAACTGGGGCCTGCGTGCCGCCGGCTTCGACCAGGAGCTTTACCTGCCCTGGCCGGGAGGCTCGCTGCCGCGCAATGGCGGAGCGGCACCGCGACTTGAGCTCGACGCGCGGATCCGTGAGGTAGCCCTCGATGCCGGGGTGAACGCCGTCGAGGGGCATCGGGCCACCGACGTCGTCATGGACGGCGGCCGGGCCGGCGGGGTCGTCTTCTCGACCGGTGCCGGCAAGGACGCCGAGAAGCGCACCATCACATGCAAGCGGCTCGTCGTCGCCGACGGAGCGCGCTCGCAGTTGGGACGACGCCTCGGTCGCGAATGGCATCGCGGCACGGCGTACGGCGTCGCGGCCCGCGGCTACATCGCGTCCGAGCGCAGCGACGACCCATGGATCTCGTCCCACCTCGAATTGCGCGGAACGCAGGATGAGCTGCTCTCCGGGTACGGCTGGGTGTTCCCGCTGGGGGACGGTGAGGTCAACATCGGCGTCGGCACCCTGGCAACGGACAAGCACCCGGCTGACATCAACCTGCGACAGCTGCTGACCCACTACACCGATCAGCAGCGCGGTGACTGGAAGCTCTCCGGTGACGTGCGGGCGCCGTGGTCGGCGCTGCTGCCGATGGGCGGCGCGGTCAGCGGTGTCGCGGGCCGCAACTGGGTTCTCGTCGGCGATGCGGCGGGTTGCGTGAACCCTCTCAACGGCGAGGGCATCGACTACGGCCTGGAGACCGGACACCTCGCGGCACAACTGTTCGCCGACACGATCGTCAACCCGTCGATGGACTACTCCCGACAGTGGGCGCCACTGCTGCGGGCTCGCTACGGCATGGCCTTCTCGATCGCGCGTCGTCTGGCCGGATACCTGACCGTGCCCGGGCTGCTGCCGACCCTCGGACCGATCGGGATGCGCTCTCGGATGCTCATGACGGTCGCGCTGCGGGTCATGGGCAACCTCGTCACACCCGAGGACACCGACACGGTGGCGCGCCTGTGGCGGGCGTCGGGTCGCCTGAGTCTGAAGTTCGACGACCGCCCCCCGTTCTCCTGATACCCCCTTCTCCGCGAGTGGCGACAAGTCGCGCGAGTGAGTACTTCTTCCACAGCCGTGTCTGATGTATCACCGGTGATACACTGCCCGAGTGGAACAGGTTTCTGTGCGTGAACTGCGCAACTGTGGGGGCCAGATCCTTGATCGCGTCGCCAAAGGGGAATCGATGACCATCACCCGGGACGGGACGCCTGTCGCACTCATTGCACCGCTGCCGAATCCGCGCCTGACAGCCCAAGCCCTTGTCGAACGGTGGCGACATGCCCCTCGCATCGACGGCGATGCCCTGCGGCGTGACATTTCGGAGATCCTGGACTTCGATCTGTGAACCCCCCGGATCCGGTGGGCCTGCTCGACACGAGTCTCGTCATCGACCTGATGGTGTGCGATCCCGAGCAACTGCCCGCGGCCGCCTTCGTCAGTGCGGTGACACTGGCCGAGTTGAGTGCAGGTCCGCTGGTGGCACGGACCGACGACGAGAGATTGCAGCGGCAGCACGTCCTGCAGCTTGCGGAGTCAACGTTCGATCCACTTCCCTTCGATGCAGCCTGCGCGCGGCACTTCGGTGCCGTCGTCGCATCGCTGCGGCGCAGCGGTCGGAAGTCGCGTGCTCGCGGGCTCGACGCCCTCATCGCCGCGACCGCTCTGGCCCACGACCTGCCCCTCTATACGAAGAATCCTCAGGACTTCGAGGGCATCGCGGGTCTCTCTGTCCGCAGCGGCTCAGGGAACCAGGGACCGGGGGATCGCCGCTGAGCTGGTGCGGATCTCCACGCGGCGGTCACTCGCCTGGCCCGTGCCGTTCAAGGTCCCGGCTCCCCAGTATCTGAGCCAGACGCGCACGCCACTCTTCGCCAGGTACATCGCAACGGCGCGCGCACGTCTGGTGGAGAGGGAAGCGAGCTCGCTGGCCCTGCCGCCGTCCTTGCGGGCGAAGCCCGTGATGAACATCCTGTTGGTTGACTTCTTGGCGTGGGTGGCGATGGCATCGAGTTGTTGTTGGTCCCCCGGGTCCAGCCAGGCCGAGCCCGCATTGAACAGGACGGGCGTGCCCAGCTCGGTGCCGAAAAGCGTAGGGGTGCCGGTGACGCCTCGCCTGGCGATGGTCGTCGCATGGACAAGGGGGCTGGCATCCAAGGCGCCGCGGGAGACGCCGATTTCGTTGACGTTGTAGACGTTGACGGTGTACCCGTCGGCGAGGAAGGGGACGATGACCTCGGCCTGCTGCTGCCCCTTCTTCACGGGCAGCTCAATGCGGGAGACGACCCTTCCCTTCGCGTCGCGGACGACGACGACGGTGCTGAGGACGGATGCTCCGGCAGCTCCGGCCGGCAGGCCGACGAGCACCTTGGCGCGGGTCTTCGGCGCCAGCGGCGTGACGCTCACCTGAGCAGGTGCCGGCGGCAGGCCGATCGCCCGGGTGGGAGTGCCGGTGCCGGGCACGGACTCCTGGGGGGTCTCCCCCGTGGCACTGCCCTGGCCTTCCCCCCTGCCCGGCGACGACGGGGTCACGGATGACGGGTCCTGAGGTGTGCTGGTCGTGTTGCTGCTTGACCCGTCGCCACCTCCGCCGCCGGAACTCGGGGTGCTCACGGTGATGGTGAGGCTGTTGGAGGCCCCTTCGTACACCGAGTCCGCAGCGATGGACACCGTCAGCACGCAGGAACCGTCGGCCACCGCGGTGACGGTCGTTCCCGACAACGTGCATACCCCGGCCCCGCTGGTGCGCGACCAGGTGACGGAGCCGCTGCCCGAGGATCCGTTGGAACTCAAGGTCGCGATCTCACCGGGGCTCAGGCTCGTCGAGGTCGCGGCCGCGGTGATCGACTGACTGGCGCGCGAGATGGTGAAGGTCTCGGCGGCGGAGGACGCTGCATACCGGGATGTCGCCGCTGAGGATGCCGTCACCTCGCACTGACCGACTCCCGTGTAGGTCAGCGCGCCGGTGGAGGAGTTGACGCTGCATCCGGCACCGGTGTCGGAGGTGACGGAGTAGGAGATCGATCCGTCCCCGGTGGCGGTCGCCGTTCCGGGCGTCACGGTTGCTCCGGGAAGTGTCCACGATGTGGTGGGGGACCACGACATCGTCGGTGTGGCCAGGCTGATGGTGATGGTGGTGGGGGTGGACGTTGTTCCCTGCGCATAGCCCGTGGTGGAGGCCGCTGTGGCCGTAACACTGCAGGAGCCGGCCCCCGAGTAGGTGAGCGTGGGGGACGACGAATCCGCGAACGCGCAGCCGGTGCCACCTGCGCTCGTGACCGAGTAGGTGAGGGCGCCGTCACCGGAGGTGGTGGCAGCTCCTAGGGAGGCGGTCAAGGAGGCCAGGGTCAGGCTCGTGGATGGAGACCACGTCACCGACTGCGCCGCCTTCGACACGGCGAACGTCTTCACCGACGTCACCTCGAGGTAATCGGCAGTCTGGGCCGCCGTGGCGGTGACCTCGCATGAGCCCTCGGCGCTGAAGGACAGGACTCGGGACGTCGAGCTCGACAGCGAGCACCCCGTCGTGCCCGCGCTGGTGACGGTATAGGTGATCCCTCCGTCGCCGCTGGTGGTTGCCGCGGTGAACGTCGTGGCTCCGTCGGGGACCTCGACGGACGTGGTCGGGCTCCACGAGATGGTGGGGGTGGCCCGCGAGATGGTGAAGATCACGTCGGTGGAGCCGGCCGCGTAGAGCGTCGACTCCGCCGCGGAGGCGCGCGCCGTGCACGAGCCGATGGCGGCGTACGTCAGGGCCCCAGTGCTGCCGTCGATCGAGCACCCGGTGGTCCCCGCGCTGGTCACCGAGTAGGTGATCGTCCCGCCACCGGATGGCACGGTCGCAGCAGTCGGGGTGACCGTCGTGCCGGGTGTGGTGAGCGAGGTGGTCGGGGACCAGGTCACCGTCTGCGCCGCCTTGGTCACGCTGAAGGTGACATCGGTAGTGCCCTCCAAGTAGGACGACGTGGCAGCGGCGGTGGCCCGCACCGTGCAGCTGCCGGCGCCGGTGTAGGTGAGCACTCCGGTGCTGGTGTTCACCGTGCAGCCGGTCGTGCCCGCGTCAGTCACGGCGTAGGTGATCGACGCGCTGTCCAGGGCGGTGGCGGACGTCGACGGTGTCAGGGGTGACTGGAGAGTGGTGATCGCGGTCGTCGGCGCCCACGTGACCGTCTGCGTGCTCTTCGCCTGCCCGCTGACCGTGGCGGAGCCATCGTCATAGCCCGATCGTGTCGTGGTGACGGTGACGGTGGAGGGGGCACCCGCGGACAGTCCGGTGACCGTCAGCGGCAGGGTGCTCCCGCTCGCTGATCCCTGAGTGACGGTACCGGCACTGGCGGAGGCTGCCCAGGTGTAGTTCGCGTCATAGTTGGAGACGTTGACCGTGAATCCACCGCTGGTGCGCACTGGGGTGTCGAATGTCGGGGTCAGGGCTGGGCTCGATACCCCTCCGAACGCGCGGATGGGCCAGTAGTGGTGATTGGTCACATTCTTGTTCGAGGCTCCCGTTGAATACCAACGCCCGATGCCATCGATCTGATTGATTGTCTTGGCTGACCAATTCTGACTCTCACTTGACTGCCAGTAGAACCAGCCGTCGACGAGGCCTATGGAGCTCGACTTCTTGATGAGCTCATCGCCCTCTTCCTTCGACGGGATGAACCAGTCGCTATAGCCGCCAATGGTGGCGCTGGCTGCCTGGTGCATAGGGGAGGTCGTGCACAGGCCTGAATCGATGACCGCCTTGGTGTTGCTGGCTCCCTCTCCGAGCAAATGACTGGTACCGATCATGGTCGTGGTGTCCGTGCACCACTTCCCTGTCCATGACGCCTGCGTGTAGCTCGAAGGCGCAGCTTCGAGGTACAGGCCGCCGTTGCTGATGCCGCTAGCGGTGTTGATCACTGTCGCCGAGACGTAGAAGACAATGCCACCAGCGGGGCCGGTGTCGCCGACGACACAGGTGCCGCCCTGAGCACAGGTGAGGGCCGCGGCCGAGGCAGGGACCTTCGCCCCACCGATCATGGCGACGATCGTGCAGGTGCTGATGACCACGCTCAAGAAGCGCGGGAGACGCCGCCTGTTCACGGCCTGAGTCGGCGCCCACGGTGCTCAGCCACGGCGAGATGGTAAGTCACCCGGACGGTGGTGAAAAGAGTGCTATTTCGCCTTTGGTCGGGCGAGTATGGTCACTCCGCCGACGAACGCTCCGTTGACCGTCCCGACGAACGTCACCACCAGGAACCAGATCACGTAGGCCCCGAGGGTGATGTCCGGACGGGATGGCTCCCCTGACCCACGCAGCCCGAAGATGAACGCCAGCAGCAGTCCGATCCCGGCGCCGAGTCCGATGCTCATTCCCATGACCCGGCCGGGACCCCTCTCGCCCTGCACCCGCCACAGCCTTGGGATGGCGAAGCCGATGAGCAGAACAAGCAGGGCGATCCCGAGGATCACGAAGGCGAAACCGGGTGGAGGTGGGATGTCCGAGCCGGCGAGCATGAACAGGAACCATGCCGCGCCGAAGGACCCCGCGATGATCCAGGGGCGCCCGTTCAGAATGCCCAGTCCTCTTCGAGCAGGGTCTCCTGCATCACCAACCGCAGAGGGTCCATGCGCAGGATCGCAGGCGCGGCCTCGAGCAGGTCGTTGAGCTCGCCGATCATCGTGGCGAA
>JAURME010000109.1 GCA_030830865.1 Candidatus Nanopelagicales bacterium
ATCGGCCACCTGGGCATCGCCCTGAAGAACTTCACGTACCTGAACAACGCCGACATGACACTCATCAACAAGGGCCACGACAACGTCGCCTACAACAACGATCTCAGAGTCTTTCGAACCGTCCGAGCTGAAGTAGACCTCGGGATCATGACTCATGACAACGTCTTCGTCGATCCGTTTCGAGGGCGCGTGGTTGACCTTGGCACGGACAACACCGTTCTCCGCCGAGCCCCATCGCCCCTCAGAGAGGTCCTTCGATGACCGGTCCACACACTGATGCAGCGACGGCTGGCCTCTCCCGCCGGCGCATGCTCCAGCTGCTCGGCGCGACGGCAGGGGCCGCAGCCCTGGCCGGAGCGGCAGCGACACCATCGGCGGCCGTCGACTCGCTTCTTCCCTTCACTCCTCGCGGTCGGCTGAGGCGACGCCCCAACTTCCTCGTGATCGTCGTCGACGAGATGCGCTTTGCGCCGATATACGAGTCGGCCGAACTGAAGGCATGGCGACAGCGCAACCTGCGCAACATCAACTCCCTCAGCCAGAACGGGCTGAGCTTCGAGAACCACCACATCATGGCCGCGGCCTGCGCACCCAGCCGCGCGTCGATCTTCACCGGGCAGTACCCGTCGCTCCACGGAGTGAGCCAGACCTCAGGTGCGGCAAAGAGCGCCATCGAGGAGGACCTGTACTGGCTCGACCCCACCGGTGTCCCCACCATGGGGCACTACTTCCGCGCCGCCGGCTACGAGACGTACTACAAGGGCAAGTGGCATGTCAGCGACGCGGACCTGTACGAGCCAGGCTCCCATAACGCTGTGGCGACCTACGACAACGACGGCAAGCCGATCCGCGAACTGGAGGACATCTACCTCGAGGCGAATCGGCTCGGCCCCTATGGCTTCGACGGCTGGGTCGGCCCGGAGCCGCACGGGAGCAACCCACTCAACTCGGCATCGTCCGGCCCCGGCGGCAAGGGTCGCGACGAGGTCTATGCACGCCAGGGTGCTGATCAGCTGGCGCGCCTGCGCACCTCGAACCGTCCGTGGCTGCTCGTCACCTCCTTCGTCGACCCCCACGACATCACCCTCTGGGGAGACCTCGCGCTGGCATCTCCGTCCTTCTACCTCGCTCGGCAGCTCGAGGGCTCGACCGTCCCTGAGCGACTCTTCGACGACCGCTATCGGGTGTCCAGCGAGGAGGACCTCAGCACCAAGCCGAGCGCTCAGTCCAGCTACCGCGAGGTGTACCAGCAGGCGTTCCAGCGCACGGGCAACACCGAGGCATACCGTCGCTTCTACTACCAGCTCCAGGCCAACGTCGATGCGCACATCGGCAAGGTCCTCGCTGCTCTGGAGGACAGCGACGACCGTACGCGGCGCGACACCGTCGTCATCTTCCTGTCCGACCACGGTGAACTGCTCGGCTCCCACGGCGGTCTGTTCCAGAAGTGGCATCAGGCCTACGACGAGGTGCTGCGCGTGCCGTTCGTCATCCACAACCCGGAACTGTTCCCCGAGGCCCGGTCGACGGATGCCCTCACGTCGCACGCTGACCTCCTCCCGACCATGCTCGGCATGGCCGGAGTGGATGTGCGCGCGGTGCAGCGCCGGCTCACGAAGACTCACACGCAGATCCATGACTTCGTCGGACGCGATCTCACTCCCTTCCTCCTCGGGGAGACCGAGGCTGTCCGCTACAACACTCCGCTCTACTTCATGACCGATGATGAGCCGACGCGCGGCAGCGACCAGGTCGCCTTCAACGGCGAGATGTTCTACGCCGTGGCTCAGCCCAATCACGTCGAGACCGTCATCGCGAAGCTCCCCACCGGTGCCGGTGGAACCCTCGAGCAATGGAAGCTCAGCCGCTACTTCGACAACCCCGACTTCTGGAGCTCCCCTGGCCAACAGGACGTCACCACGCACGTCGACGGCAAGATGACGGACGCCGGGACGCACGTGGCAGAGATCACCGTGAAGAAGGCTCCGGTCGCTGAGCAGTTCGAGGTCTACAACGTCTCGAAGGATCCGACGGAACTCGACAACCTTGCGGGCAACCCCGGCCACGCAGCCACGATCGCGATCCTGACCGGGATGCTCATCGAGCAGCGTCGAGCCAAGCGCATCGAGCCGGCTCGCCAGCCGAGGATCTCCCTGCTCGACGGAGGAATCGGTGTCTGACCTGAGCGCAACCGTGCGACGTGCCCTTGTGGCCTGCACCGCATCCCTGGTCATGGTCACGGGCGCTGCCTCCCTGGCTGCGCCCGCCGCAGCCGAGCCCCGGCCCACCGGCTTCGAGCAGCCGTATCAGGGTCCGCCGAAGTACGCGCACCTGTCGGCCACCAAGGCCGTGGTCGATGCCCAGATCAACATGCCGCTGGGACAGGCGCGAGCCGACGTCCTTGCACGTCAGCTCGGCTTCCCCAAGCGGTTGGCCATGACCAAGCGACAGTTCCGGCTGATGCTCGCGGGTGGCGGCGTCGGCGGCGGCACCCCGGAGGCCCGCCGATCGGGACAGATCATCGCCGGCAGTATCCGCGACCTCACGAACACCCTCGGCTCTGAGTATGTTCGGGTCATTGACGGCGAGCCGACTCCCATCCGACTCGCGAGCTACGGGCTCATCGTCGCGCCCGACGGAACCCTGGAGAGCCCCGGCCATGTGGGAACCCCCGCCAGAACCTTCAACTACCTGCTTCTCCCCCAGCGCCTGTGCGACAACCCGGACGTCGTCGCTGACATGCCCAAGGGAATCCGGTGTGGATACGTGAACTCGTTCATGCTCAAGAACGGGGCCGCCGACTCTTGGCGGGCACTCTATGCGTCAGCCTTCCCCAAGTTCATTCCCTACGGCCCACTCGCTCAAGGCAAGTCGGAGCCGCACGAACTGGCTCCCAACTCTCTTGATGGGACGAGCACGCTCGTCGGCATCTCCATGCCACCCCCGCTGTGGCTGATCAACTTCCTCCTCGTGTACGCCGCCAACCCCGAGATCGCGGCCAACTTTCCGGCCCACTGGACTCCGATCCCTGAGCCCGTCGCCGAAGCTCTGGTGAGCAGCGAGACAGGCCAGGTCCGCTTCAGCGACTACCAGCAGTACTTCCCAGACCTGCCGCGCTTCGATGGTGACCTGAGTCGCGCGGGCGACCTCGAATCGCTGGTGGAATCGATTCTCAGCCAGCGATGAGTTCCGCAGTCCCCTCTCACGGCAGCCCCGCCCGCACCGTTCTGGTGACAGGGTCGTCATCGGGCATCGGGCAGGCAACGGCAATCGAGCTGGATCGCCTCGGCTTCAGGGTCTTCGCGGGAGTGAGACGGCAGTCCGATGCAGACCGATTGAAGGCGATGAGCTCAGCTCAGCTGACGCCGGTGATCTTGGATGTCGCACAGCAGTCCAGCGTCGACGCGGCGATGGCGCTCGTCGCGAAAGAGGTGGCGCCGTCGGGCCTCTGGGGGCTGGTGAACGTCGCCGGGATCGCCGACTTCGGGCCGGCGGAGACGATCTCTGCGGACAGACTTCTGGAGATCTTCCAGGTCAACTTCTTCGGTGCCCTTCGCGTCACGCAGGCTGCCATTCCACTCATGCGCAGGAAAGGTGGCCGGATCGTGAACGTCGGATCCGTGGGTGCGCACACGACGATTCCCTTCGGCGTATCGATCTGCTCGTCGAAGCATGCCCTTGAATCATTGACCTCAGCGCTGAGGATGGAGTTGGCTCCCTGGAACATCGACGTCATCGCGGTGGATCCGTCGTCCATCGCCACATCCGCCGCCGACAGGATGATCGACCAGGCGGAGCGCACCATGACGGACACGTTCTCGGCCACCGACAGGGAGCACTATGAGGACGCGTTGCGCCTCATGGCGACGTCCATGCACGCACAGGAGATGTCAGGACTTCCACCACAGGGAGTCGCCGAGGTCATTGCCAAGGCCCTCACCCGTCAGCGTCCTCGAACCCGTTACCCCGTGGGACCCAAGGCGGGGACTCTGGTCAGACTGAGTGGCATCCTGCCCGATCGGCTCTTCGATCGGATGAAGATGAGAATGCTCGGTATCCGTATGTCAACCCCTCCTGAGGGGTGACGTTCGGTTCGTCCGGACCTGACTCCCCTGAGAGGGGAACGTCATTCTCGCGATTCCATCTCGACCAGCGGCAGTCGGACGCTGACCCGACACCACCCATCGGCGTCCACGGAGATCTGCGTATCCGTCACGTCGCTGTCGCCGAGGCCGATTCCCGGTGTGACCGGCACTTGCGGTCCTCGGCCGTCGTCCCGAGCAACAATGCACAGGTGCCTGCCGTCGGCGGTGACGGTGACTCTCAAGGTGTGCGCTGAGCCATGGCGCGAGGCATTGCTCGCCAGATCGGCGATGAGGGTCTCGAACGTGCGACGGACGCCGGCACTTGCGTTCAGGAGAGTCTGCGCCGTTGCGTCGACCTCCCAACTGATGTCGAGCAGCCCCGACCACTGGGCCCGCAAATCGGTGAGGATCTGATCGGTCGAACGATGCTCGCTGAAAGGGTCCGTCGCCACACGCGCGAGGTCCTTCTGGCAGGCATCAAGCATGGCGCGGCACGAATCGACAACCTCACCCGGCACCTCACCATCCTCGAAGCGAAGGGTCATGGCGATCGTCGCCAGCCGGCCTTGAATCGGGCCGTGCAGCATGGCCGTCGTCTGGGCGCACATCTGCTCGTACTGGCGAGTCATGTCCTGGTCCAGTCTGTCCAGAGCAGACTGCGTGGCGATCAGCCGATCCTCCGCCAGGGCCCAGACCTTCGCATCAGAGATGACAAGCGCTGCCCCGGTCGTGATGATCATCGCTGCGATGATGACGACCACCGCAAACCACGGCTCGAGGAAGGGCAGTGCGAAGGGGACCTGCTCCTCCTGGGGGGACCACTGCGACTGCGTCCACAGGGCAGCCTGATTCGCGAGGGCCAGCCCCACGACTACGGCGATGAGGTTTGCGACCAGCACCCCGGCGATCCGTGGGATGTGGAGTCGATGGTAGCTGTCCTCCGCAACAGGCCGTAGGAGCCACAGGGCGACGAACGCCGTCGGCGGCCCCACCACCAGCGCCACGATGGACGCCGGCCGAAGGGCCGGCGCTGAGAGCGCGAGGATGGTCATCCCGATCAGAGCCGAGGCCACCGGTGCGACGCGAACCTCCTGCACGATGATCGACGGCCGCTGCCGACCTACTTCGCCCTCGACCTGCGCGACAGCCCCCCTCAGCGCCTCGGCTCGTCCGGCAAGACGGGTCATGCTGTGACTCGCCTGCCGCACGACCTCGCGCGAGCTCTCTGCGATCTGCTCCACCTGTCTCGCGAATCCCGGCTCCTGCCATCGGATAGGTGAGGCGGCGATCATCGCGGACAGGTGGTCCATGGTGGGTGTCACGGTCCGCCGGATCCAGCGCGCCATGGACGTGCGTTCGGCATCCAGCTGCTCCCAGCGAGCCTCGTTGAGACGTCGCAACTGTTCGATGTTCGTCTCCACGCCCGCGGACGCCTGCCGCCGAAGGACGTTGACGGCCTGCAGGCCCGCGATCAGGATGACCCAGGCCAGCGTGCTGGCGATCGCAAGGATGATCGGGAACGGAGACGCATCCGCACCAGCAGCATCCAACGTGTTCGCCAGAACCAGTTCAGCTGTGCGTCGCACTGCCGCGAGGATGCTCCACAGGACGACTGCTACGAGCGGCATTGATGCGCGGGACATCCTTCGGGAGACAAGAGCGGCAGTACCGAACCCGATGAGGAAGATCAGAAGGGAGACGGACAGGAAGATCAGGATCTTGCCGGCCTCACCGAGATCCCAGCGAAGTGAGCGCAGAAGCGTGACCACGAGGACGAGAGCCCCGAAGATGATGAACGTGAGGGGCCTGAGCGATAGGCGCGCCATCTCCTCGATGAGACGACGTCGGGAGACGCCCTTGGGCACGAACCCCGCGACAGAGGTCATCAGCGGACGCTGATGCGGCCCGAATTCCACATCATCGCCGCCTGGACGCGGGCATTCATGTCGGGGCCATTCTCGATGCCAAGCGCCTGGAAGACCCGATGCACCATGGCTTCGGCGGCACGAAGGGTCGTTCCTCGCTGCTCGGCAATGGCTGCGTTCGAATACGCCTGAGCGATGAGCCGGAGCACTTCGCCCTGCTCGTGGCTGAGCACGATCCTGTCGTCCTCACCCAACGCTCGATTGTCCTCGATTCGCCCGCTGATCGCCGCTTCGACGGCCTCAGACAGTTCCTGCGGGGAGGAGACAGCGCTCTTGACGAGGTAGACCACGTCCTTCGGCAGCTTCCCCATCGAGTCGACGGCAAGTTCCGGCGATGTGTGGGCCGACAGAACGACGATCCCGATCCACGGCCAGTCCTCGATCAGGCGCTGACAGAGATCGACCCCGGACGGCCCTGGGCCCAGATCGAGATCGCACATGACCACATGCGGCTCGACGTCCTCGATGGCTTCGATGGCCTCGGCAATCGTCGCGCACGAGCGGACCTCCCAGCCCTCGGTCTCGAGCGCGCCCGCCACGAGATTGCGGGTGAATGCCTCGTCCTCGACGGCGACGACACGTCCTCGGGAGGTGACCACACTGGAGGGTAGCCCCGCGCGGCACCGCCCGTCTCACGTCGGCCCGCAGCGGGTTTCGACCGCGCACGAAAACCGCACACGCACGGTCGCCGACCCAGAACGGTGCCGGCTCACCGTGCTTGACTCGCCTCATGTCCCATTCCTCGTCAGACGGCACACCCGGCGTCGGACGACGCGGATTCCTCGCCGGAGTCGGCGCGACTGTCGCCGGCATCACCGCGATCGCTCTCTCCGGTGCCTCCGCCTCGGCATCCGAGACCATGTCCCGGAATACCCGTGCGCGCGCCAGGCTGAAGGGTGACCACCCCCTCTACCGGCGCGGGATCTTCCGGCGCGGCCGAACCTGGACCACGCCGGACGCGCGGCTGCTCGTCACCGGCCGTCGCCCCATCCGCTCGACCACGGGCGACATGAGGTTCGACCGCAACAGCTTCGAGGTCGTCTTTCGCCAGACCCAGGGGAGTCCGCTGGGGCACGGCAACGTCACGATCACCAACGAGAACGGCACCTCTATGCCCCTGCTCCTGGCCCAGATCGGTCCCCGGACCTACAGCGCCATCATCAACCGGACGGAGGCCACCGCATGAGCGACCACACCGTCGGCGACGTGTTCCTGTGGACCTCGCGCTGGAACAACTCGGGCCTGACGACGGCCGTCGCATGCCGCGGCCAGACGTACCGGGTCACACAAGACAACTCCGACTTCGCCGGCGTCGCCTCCCGGCACCCTGGCGGCTCGATGAGTGAGGACGGCACGACCTTCACGATGCCGGACCTGCTTTCCTCCGCCCCCTCCGGCCTGGTCCCCTACATGATCTCCACCGGGGCCTGGCCCAGCTCCATCGTCTTCGACGACTACTCCGTCACGGACAGCCCCTACATCGGCGAGGTCGACTACACGCCCGATGCCTATCCGGCCAGCGGATGGGCCGTCTGCGACGGTTCCCTGCTCTCGATCAGCCAGAACACAGCGCTGTACTCTGTGATCAGCAACAGTTTCGGTGGCAACGGTCAGACGACGTTCGCCCTGCCGAACCTCATCGGGGCAGGCACGACCCCCAGTGGCAGCCTGCCCGTCATCGCAACCGCGGGCTACTACCCCCAACGCGGCTGATCCACCGGGCCACCACATTGGGGGCCGACACGCAGAGGAGCCCCGCGTGGCACTGAGCCGACGCGACCTGCTGCTCGCCACCGGCGTGGGCGTGGGCGGTCTGGCCGCGTCAGGTCTGGGCGCGGGCTCGGCCGCGGCCCTGATCAGCGGACCCGCCGCCCCGAAGGATGCCCCCGTCCTGCGCAGCCGGAACGGTCGCCTGCGAGTCAACCTGACGGCGGGCACCGAGTCGGTCTCGGTCAACGGCGTGCCGACACCGGGGCTGCAGACCTTCAACGGACGGTTCCCCGCTCCCACCCTCATCGTGCGTCCGGGTGACCGGCTGCAGATCCGACTCACCAACGACACCGCCGCCCTGACGAACCTGCACTTCCACGGCATGCACGTGTCGCCCAAGGGTCTGCAGGACAACGTCTTCGTGCAGATCGATCCGGGAGGCACCCGCGCGTATGACGTGCGCATCCCGGAGGACCACTCCTCCGGGCTGTTCTGGTACCACCCGCACTTCCACACCGAAACCGGCCCGCAGGTGTGGGCCGGCCTATCGGGACTCCTCATCGTCGAGGGAGGCGCCGCCGCACTGCCTCAGGTGGCCGGTCTCCGACGCCACGCCTTCGGCATCCGCGAGGGAGGTCTGGGTCCTGACGGAGCCTGGGCCGAGTACACGTCGCTGACGCCGGAGACCAGCACGCTGTATGTCAATGGCCGTGTGAACCCGCGCATCTCCATGCGACCGGGCGAGACGCAGTTCTGGCAGCTCGGGAACATCGGCGTCGCCGCCTACTACGAGATCGGTCTCGACGGCCATGAGTTCACCGTCGTCGAGGAGGACGGGGCGATGGTCTGGCGGACCTGGACGACCGACACCCTCGTCTTCCCTCCCGGCAAGCGCTACGGCGTGCTCGTGACGGCCCGACACAGGCACGGGACCGTTCAGCTGCGTCAGCTCGGCTACGACCAGGGCAAGGACGTCTGGCCGGAGTTCCCCCTCGTGCGCGTGGCCATCGAGGGGGAGCCCACCACCGGCGTCACGGTCCCCCGGGACCTCGCCGATCCACCGTCCTGGCTTGGAGACGACATCGCCCACCGTCGCGTCCTCACTCTCAGTCAGGCGATCGTCGACGGAGCCCCGGAGTTCTACGTCGACGGCAGACTCTTCGACAACCTCACCTTCCAGGACGTCATCCAGGTGGAGCTCGGCACCACCGAGGAGTGGATCATCCGCAACTCCACCTCGTTGTATGCCGGGGCCCCGCATGATGAGCAGCATCCCTTTCACATCCACGTCAACGACTTCGCCGTGGTCGAGACCGGCGACTGGGATCCCGTCACCGACGTGGTGAGCAACCGCCAGCGCATCGTCCCGCGCAGCACCGCTGACACCGTGAACGTGCCATGGAACGCGTATGTGCGGTTTCGCACCCACTTCGCCGACTACGTGGGCCGCAGCGTCTTCCACTGCCATCTGCTGTTCCACGAGGACCACGGGATGATGGGGATCTTCGACATCGTCAATGCGAAGGGGGAAGGCGTCGGTCCTGACCAACGCCTTCCCACCCACCATCACTGATGACAGCCGCGCCGACGAGCTACAGACGGGCGACGCTGACCTTCGCGTCACTCGGCTGATCGCTCCCGCTGGCGCAGAACCCGAACGCCGCGCTCGTGCCGCCGGCCGGGATGCTCTCCGCCCACGCCGGGGGCGTCACCGTGACGAGGTCACCGGACTGGACGACAGCGCCATTCCATGACGTCGTCATGGTGGTACTCGTCGGCAGTGTGAACGACAGCGTCCACGGGTCACTGGCCTCCACGCCGCCGTTGGTGACGATGACCGAGCGGCAGTAGCCGGACTCCCACGTGGAGTCCTGGGCGAAGACGGCCGTCAGTCCGGACCCCGAGACACCGTCTCCGGGCATCGGCACAGGAATCGGTGCGGGGGACGGCTCGGGCTCCGGAGCAGGAGCCGGCGCGGGTGCCGGAGCCGGAGCCGGAGCCACCGTCCCAACACCCTCGGCCGTGACTCCGACAGCCGTCGGTGTCCCCGAGCCGGTCAGGCACAGGCCCGTGTCCGCGAATGTTCCACCCGCGGGAGCACTCCCCCAGGACGGGACAGCGATCGTCAGGGTTGAGCCGGTGAGCGAGGCATCGCCATTCCAGACCGAGGTCACCGTCTGCCCCGAGCCGAGCCGAAGAGACATCGACGTGAGCTGCACTGAACTTCCGCCGCCATTGCGGACGACCACGTGGCCACACCAGCCACCGTCCCACGTCGAGTCGGTGACGACGCTCATCGCGAGCGCACCCGCTGCGACAGGGGACGCATCACCGTCATCGACCGGCTCGGTGTCGATGGGCTCGGCCTCGATCGGGGTCCGCCCGACCACGCCGCCGAAGTCCATGGGCTGGCGGTCCATCAGGTCCGACAGCAGACCCATCTTGTCGGCCTGGACGGTGGTCCAGTCGTCCTTGAGGACCCCGCCGGTGTCTCCGGAGTTGGGGTTCCAGGACCAGAAGGTCCAGCTGATGCCACGGGAGCCGAGGTAATCGGCGAACTGGCGGATCCAGCGTCCTTCGACGGTGTCCAGGCCGACGTTCTTGGCACCGAACTCGCCCACCAGCAGCGGTGCGATGCCCTGCTTCTCGATGTAGCCGAAGCCGGCATCCCATCTACTCTGCAGGATCGATGCCATGTTCGGATCGCTGAACCACGGCTGCGCGAAGACGCCGGGCCCGTACTCGTGCGGGGAGTACACGAGCTTGTTCGGCTGCGTCAGGCGGACCGGGTGGGTGCGAACCCCCTCGAGATTGCCACCCCACCAGTGCCGGTCGAGCTTTCCACCGGCAACGGGCGCCTCGATGCCCTCGACCAGGATCAGCAGGTCGGGGTTCTGCGCCAGCACGGCGTTGCCGGCCACCTGCGCGGCACGGCGCCAGTCCGTGGCTCCCCCGGTGCCCCAGGTGGCCTGGCCATGCGGCTCGTTCTTCAGGTCCGCGGCGATCACCTGCGGCTCGTCGTCGTACCTCGCTGCCAGCTTCTTCCAGGCGTTCACCCAGTCGGTCTCGGTGTACCCGTCCTGGCCGTACCAGAGCGGATACATGAAGCCGTCATCTGACTGGGAGTGGTTGTCCAGGATGACCATGAGGCCCTGGGCTCCGGCCTCATCGATGATGATGTCCATGACCTGCTGCGGGGTCTTGCCCCGCAGGGCGGCGTTCCTGCCGCCGCCGAAGTCGATTCCGCTGGTCGTCGACGACTCCAGTGCCTCTAGGGAGAACGGCATGCGGATGGTGTTGAACCCCTGCGCCTTGATCTGGCGCAGCATGTCGCGGTAGTCCCGGCTCCACAGACCGTGCGGGGCGTGGTTGGCGGTCTCGAACCCAAACCAGTTGACGCCCTGGAGCACGACGGTGTCGCCGTCGGCGTCGACGATGTCACCGCCATCGGTCGAGAGGGGCAGGGCGGGCAGCCCGGACGCTGCCTGCGACATCGGTGCGAAGGCGACCGTGCCGGTCACGCCGATCGTGACGGCGCACACGGTCGTGACGATGCGTGACCACCGGGATCGGTGGGCGGGCGGCGGCGCGGGGACTTCGGGGTTTGAGTTCTTCATGGTTCCTCCTCGACGGTCGGAATGCGCGATGCGCACGGACTCCTCGAGGGTGGGGACGGATCCTGGTAGGCGCCTGTGAGCGCCTGGGAAAACCCGGGGAGAGGGTCATGGGACGTACGGTTTCCCGTATGCCCGAGGCCGTCGCCCGACCGGCTGCACTCCGGCTTTCCCGGGCCGGGGACTAGTTTGCGGACATGACGACAGTGGTGTCGGTCCACTCCTTTCGCGGCGGCACAGGCAAGAGCAACACGACGTCCAACGTCGCGGCCAACCTCGCGCTGCGGGGGCACCGCGTCGGGGTGATCGACTCCGACATCCAGAGCCCGGGCATCCACGTGCTCTTCGGCTTCGACGAGACCCTGGATCGCACGTTGAACGAGTACCTGTGGGGCACCCGCGCCATCGGCGAGGTCGCTCACGACATCACCGATCGGGTGTCCGCCCTAGCGCCGATGGAGTCCGGCGGATCGCTGCACCTCGTCCCGTCCAGCATGAAGCCCGGCGACATCGCGCGCGTGCTCCGCGACGGCTATGACGTCGAGGCCCTGAGCCAGGGGATGCGCCAGCTCGGCCGGGAACTCGATCTGGACTTCCTGTTCATCGACACCCATCCCGGGCTGAACGAGGAGACACTGCTGTCGATCACGCTCAGCGACGTGCTCCTGCTGATCCTGCGGCCGGACCGTCAGGATTACCAGGGCACAGCGGTCACGGTCGACGTCGCGCGCAAGCTGGAGGTGCCGATGCTCTTCCTCATCGCCAACAAGGTTCCGGCGGGCCTCACAGGACTCCGTGAGCAGTTGGACGACGCCTACGGCGCGGAGACCATCGCTGTACTGCCATTGTCGGAGGAGGTCGTCGTCAACGCTTCCGGTGGGCTCTTCTCTCTGCTCCAACCTGACCATCCATGGTCGCAGCAGGTGCGCGGAATTGCTGACCGTCTTCATGGAGAGGCACGATCGTGAACACTCCCGTCCTGAAGATGTCACTGACCCACGCATCCACACTGGGCGTCGCAGCCCGCGCGGTCGCCGACACTGTTGGCGCGCTGGGTCTCGGCCCAGCAGAACGAACCCACCTCGAGGCACTCATGAGTGAGGCCCTGACGGCGGTCATAGCCGACTCCTTCGACGGCGCGGATGAGATCGATGTGGACGTCACCGTCAACCACGAGCCGGGAAGCGTCGACATCGTGCTGAAGCAGCACGGCGCCCCCTCAACGTACGTCAGCGGTGAGTTGCCCATCCGGCTCGAGACCCTGCTCAGTCTCGGATACGCCGACTCCATACGGTTCGCGAGCGACGGATTGAAGGGCAGCGAACTTCGCATCAGCCGCGAATTGAGCCTGAGCACCCTGAAGGACGACCCCTCCTTCCTGGAGGACGCGGCGAAGGAGGACGCAAGCGACCTTCTCGTCGACACCGACGACATAGTCATCCGTCCGATCACCGGCGATGACGTAGTCGAGGTGGCACGCCTGTACTTTCGAACGTACGGCTACACGAAGATCGGTATGAGCTGGCTCTACGAGCCAGAGGTGTTCCGCCACAAGGTCGAGAGTGGGATCCACGAGGCAATGGTCGCGGTCCTTCCCTCCGGTCGCATCGTGGGTCACGCCGGGCTCGCGCGTCCCACTCCGAATTCGGTCACCGCTTCGGGTGGCCCGGCGGCCGTGGACCCTGCGTTTCGTCAGCGCAACATTGCCACGCTCCTGCAAGACGTCCTCGTACCAAGAATGATCGAATTGGGCTTGCGCGGCATCCATGCCGAGGGAGTCACTGCTCATTCAGCCAGCCAGGCAACTCTTCGCAAGGCCGACATGCGCGAGACCGGGCTCCTACTCGCGCGGCAGCCAGCAGACGTGGAGTTCCTTGAGTTCGATGGCCCGAGGGGATTTCGGCGCGCGATTGTCGTCCTCTACCGCTCGTTCGGTGAGCCGGTCGCAGAGACGGCATACGTACCGGCTCGATACGTGCAGGTACTGGAACGAATCTACGGTGAAGTCGGCTTGAGCCGAACCATCGCGTCCGATGCCGGTCGCCCTCCCGCAGACTTGATGCCGCAGTCGCAATTCGCCACCGAACTGCTGTCCGCAACCAAGCACGCCCAGATCCGCGTCATCGACTACGGTCAGGACTTCGTCGAGGCCCTGCAGCGACTCATCGTCCGCTTTGAGAGTGAGCGGTTCGAGGTCATCACCGTGCACCTCCCGCTGATGAACCCCCTCACCGCCCACTTCGGCGCAGGTCTGGGAGAGCTCGGCCTGTCCTTCAATGCCATCTTCCCGGAGCAGGATCTCGGCGACGAACTCGTCTTGGGGGTCAACCTGTCCGAGCAGGATCCGGACACGATCATCGTCGCCTCGGACTTCGGCAGGGAGTTGCGCGATTACGTCATAGCCGACCGCGATCGCGTCACGAGCGCCCTGCAGTCACGAGCGCGGTCACGAACCTCCATGGCGAGGATCCTCGACGCCCTATGAGGTGAGCCCCACCACTACAGCGAGGCCAAGTGAGCGGCGGTCGTGCCCAGCCCGGGTCACGCAGCTCCGGAGGCCAGGTAGGGGGCAAGGGGGCCCAGGAGCGAGCGTGCCCGATCGGCCAGCGGTCGGAGGTCGACGTCTCCGGGATCGAACGTCGAGGTGCTCATCGACATGTAGTTGCGATCCAATCCGCTGCCCATGATCGCATCAGCGTCGAGCCCCGCGAACTCCGCAATGGCACTGAGCGTGGTGCGCGGTGCATCGACGATGTCCTCGTAGGTCGTCACCATTGCGCGACCCTGTTCCAAGAGCGGGAGCCCGTGATCGATGACAGGGGCGACGGCAGCGCTCCACTGCTGCGCGGCCACCTCCTCCAGGGGAGCGTCGACCAGCGTCTCCCAGCCCGGAAAGAGGTTGAAGTTCCACCACCGGTCTCCCCACGGTGTGACATCGCTGTAGCCAGCGATGTTGAGTGCCGTCGGCGTGCGGTACGTGAAGAACCAGGTCGGGTGCCGCCACCCGGCGATGAGGCTGCGAATCGCGTCCCGCGGCTCTCGCACCACGAAGATGAACTTCGCGTCAGGGAATGCGTTCGACAACTCGGGCAGTCGCCAGCAGTGACCGGTGTCCTTGTCCACGATTCGCACCGGGCCGTCGGCGTCCGTGGCCCAGATGGGATCCAGAGGCGGCAGGGTGAAGGGAGCGGTCTCAGACTGCACCGCATCGGCGAAGGGCCCGACGGCATCCGTGCCGATCTTCTCGATCAGTGCGTGGGGGAGGTCGAGGTACTGAGCCGGGGTGCCCTGACTGGCGCAACGCAACGCCCAACGGCGCTGTCCCTCCTGCGTCCACTCCCGCTCGCCTCGATAGACCTCCGCGAGGTATGCCGATGCGATGTCGTCCGGATCAGGGAAGGAACCGGTGACCTCCTGCCCCCCGAGTCGATGCCACAGGCACCGGCTCTCGCGCCCGAGCTTGAAGACGCTCGGGTCCCGACAGAGCACGTTCTGCAGAAGGGTCGTGCCGGAACGAGGTGACCCGACGACGAAGACGGGTCGCGACATCCGGTGCCGGGCTCCAGGGTCACTCATCTCGATCGCGCAACTCACGGGACCGCGACTTCAGGCGCTGGAAGTAGTCACTCTCGGTGATCTCCTGGACCTCCGCGGCGACCTTGGCCCGATCGATCTGCACGGACAGCTTCTCGACCTGCTCGCGCAGGCGACGTTCGCGTTCGACGATCTCGGTGCCCATCGTCTGGAAGGTGCGCGCCAGATCGCCTACCTCATCCGAACGCCGAGCGGCGACATCGAGGTCTGCCGGGTCGAACGAGCCGTCGGCAAGGGCGCGGGCCGCCCGCGTGATGTCATCGACCGGCTTGGTGATCCGGCGGCTGACGAGGATCCCGAGCGCAAGCCCGATGAGAAGGACCACCAGTGCCAGCCCCATCAACTGCAGTGCCAGGTCGCGGCCCGGCGCCTCCAGTTGCTCCTCCGACACAGCGGAGACCAGTACCCAGTCGAGGTCTCCTCCGGATGTGGACGTGCGGACCGACCATGACGTGCTGTCATCGGAGGCCCATGGGGCGCTCACCGTCTGCTCGACCTCGACTCCCGGCTGCGCGGGTGCCTCGGCGAGGATCGAGGTGATGACCTCCTGCCCGGCTGCAGTCTCCATGGCGGAGGTGAGAAGCGGGGAACCGCTGGCCACGATCTCACCGGATCGGTCGACGATGAAGAAGAATCCGTCGCCGCTGAAGCTGATGTGCCCGAACGTCTGCGCAAGGGTCTGGCTTATGCCCTCGACCTGCCGGTCCACCTCAGCCTCGATGTCGTCCACGTAGACGCCGGTGCCGATCATCCAGTCCCACGGCTCATAGAGGAAGACGTAGCCGACCTTGGGAGAGGGCTCCGCACCGTCCAGCCGCTCCCAGCGGTAGTCGAGGTAGCCGTCGCCACGGGAGAGCACGATGTCACGCGCTTCGCGTACGAAGTACTTCCCGTCGGCATCCTGCATGTCGGCGAGGTTGCGCCCCTGGAAACGTTCGTCCGGGTGGCCGATCGCAGTGAGGTCCATGTCGTAGGTGAAGAAGTAGTCATCGTCCCCGAACCTGACCGCCGTGAGCAGAGCCAGGGCACGGGACTGCGCCTGTTCCTTCGTGAGCTCGCCCGCTGCCTCGGAGGCGCGCAGCTCGTCCAGCGCGACGATAATCGGAGCCGCCACGTCACGAAGGCCCTGCTTGCGGCGCTCGAGGGTCTGATCGCGAAACAGGTCGATGCCGTCGAACTCGGCCTGGACGAGGGCCGCGACAGAGGCGTGGACGTTGCCGACCGCCTCACGGGATTGCTGAGAGAGCTCGTTTCGGATCGACTGGACGGCGAACAGGGTCGATGCGACCGCGGACAGGACGAGCAGCACAGCGATCAGCAGGGAGACGCGCCAACTGAGAGTCAGTCGCGACCGCCGACGCAGGGTCTCCTCCTGGTCCATCACGTCCTCATTGTCTCGACAGATTCCGTGCTGGACCCTTGCGTTCCGCTCGTTGGGTAGAGGGGCTGCGGTAGAAAACCGAACATGATGGAGGGCTCACGCCCGTGAAGGAGTGCCGAATCCTCGTCGCGTCGCTCACCCCGTTGCATGAGTGCCTCGGCACTCGCAGGATGAGATCAACGTTCGCCGAACCCGCTAGGCAGGCCTCTGATCAGCCTGAGCGCACGCGCACGTAGTCGCTGATGACGTAGTCACCCAGACGATCCGTCGCGGGGGCCAGGACGCGTCCGCCGTTGCGGCGCGCCATGTCGTCGAGGAACCTCGCCAGCCGCGGTTCGTCCCCGAGGCGAAACCAGGTGATCGTCACGTTGCGCCGGGTCATCGCATCGACCTGAGCGACCGTCTCGGTGATGGTCTCCCGCGTGGGTGGCCAGTCGAACCACCAGCCGCCGTCCGGGCTCAGATGGGCGGTCGGCTCACCGTCGGTGACGACCATGACGATGCGCTGGGACCGGGGGTGCCGGTCGAGGAACTTCCCCGCGAGCATCAGCGCGTGCTGCAGGTTGGTGCCCTGGATCTCGCTCGCCTCCAGGTTGGGGATCTCCATCGGATCGACCACCCGCGCCATGTTCGCGAAGCCGATCACCTGCAGGGCGTCGAGCGGGTAGGCCGTCGCGGTCAGCGAGTGAAGGGCGAGGGCCATGGTCTTGGCAGCACTCCAGGTGTCGTTCATGACCATCGAGAAGGACTGGTCGACGAGCAGGGCGACGGCGGCCCGGGACACCGCCTCGGTCTCGGCCACCTCGAAGTCCTCCGGATCCAGTGGTGCCCCTCCCCCACCGGCAAGGCGGCGGCGCGTGGCGTTCTGGACCGTGCGAACGACGTCGATGGCCTCCTCGTCACCGAACCGCCACTCCCGATGCGTGCCCGTGGGCTCGCCGGCCGCCCCAGTGCGATGGCGGGCATGGCCGCCGCGTTCCTGGCCGTCGATCTGGTCGAAGACCTCCTTGAGGGCCGAGCGGCCGATCCGTCGGACCGCCTTCGGGCTGAGGCGCAAGGTGTCGCCGTCGCTGGTGAGAAAGCCCTGGTCCTCGAGCTCACGCTGCATCTGCTGCATCGCCTCGAGGTCGTCGCGGGCGCCTCGGCCGAGAGCGCGCTCGAGGGCGTCGGCGTCGATCTGGTCGAGGTCGGCCATCGCGTCGGCGTCGGACATCTGCGAGGCGAGGGCCTCCAGGTCGGCCATCTCGGCCAGCGCCCGGGTGGCGTCGAGCAGGCCCAGTGGCTCATCACCGGTCAGGCCGGAACCGCGACTGCGGGAGAACTCCGGGCGCATGGCCTGCAGGTTCTCCTGCAGGCGCGCCATCTGCTCCTGCAGCCCCATGTCCGAGAGCGCCTGATCCATCGCAGCGGCGAGTTCAGCCCGCTGCTCGGGGGTCATCGACTCGAGCATGCGCTGCATCGCCGCCGACTGGCGCGCCATCTCGTCGATGAACTCGTCGAGGGTCTCGGGGGCGTCGGGGAAGAACTCCCGGTGCTTGTCGAGGAACTCCTGGTAGTCCTCATCGGTGGCTTCGCCCTGCCGGTGCTTCTCGAGCAGGTCGTTGAGGTCGTTCATCATCGCGGCCATCGCCGCCTGTGTCGCACGGTCGGAGAGGTTCTCGACCGACTTGGTGAGACCGGCGAA
Organism: Candidatus Nanopelagicales bacterium; assembly: GCA_030830865.1. Classification (GTDB taxonomy): domain Bacteria; phylum Actinomycetota; class Actinomycetes; order S36-B12; family S36-B12; genus UBA10649. Next base: position 17,994 of record JAURME010000109.1, read on the forward strand.
CTGCTGGTCGATCACATCGCGACGCAGTCGCTCCTGCATCTGGCGGTAGATCTCGCGCGCCTCGTCCGATCGCCACGGGTAGTCCTTCAACTCCTGCATGGCGCGGGGGACATCGTCGGGCAGGGCGTCGAGCATGATCTCCGCGAAACGCGCATCATCCGACGGGTCGGGGAAGAGCGCCCGGCGCTCGGCATCGAGGGCGTCGGAGAGCATCTCCCTCAGGTCGCTGAGCAGGCCGTCCATGCTGCCGGACTCCCGGAGCTTGCGATGCCGCTCGCGCATCTGCTTCATCATCTCCGACAGTCCTCGACGGCCCTGCGAGCCGGAACGCAAAAGATCACGCAGCGCATCCCGGACCGACTGACCCTCGAGGATGCGCCGGCCGAGCTCGTCGACGGCAGATGCTGCGTCCGGGCGCCCGGCGAGCGGATCCGGGCCGCCACGGAATCGTCCGTAGCGCCCTCTGCGGTACCCGCGCCTGTCATTCACTCGTCGAGCCCACCATCGGAGTCGACGACCCGGTTGCTGCCGTAGCTGATCGTGGCGCCGTCGTCGTCCTTGTCGATGCGACGGGTGAGCCACAGCCCCTCCGCCGCGAACTCGATCACCGACGCCACGAGCCCGGCCGACTCGGCCATGTCCGGTTCGACGGAGGAGACGACCGCACCCAGACCCTCGACTGGCCCGATCGCCGCCAGGATGCTGGCCGCGCTCGTGACGTCGGACGTCTCGAGGGTGTTGCCGTCGTCGAACCACGAGACCAGATGGGTCAGGAAAGGACGAGCCTGGGCGCCGCCAAGGTGCTCACGCCACGAGTCAGCGATTGCACGACGGGCCAGCAGCACGAGGGTCTCGTCCTCGTACCCCTCCTCGGTCATGTCGAACTCGACCTTGCCGCGCAGCGCGGGGACGATGTCGGTGAGGTCGCCGACCCGCGCCACCGGCTCGTCGTCCCCGGTGATGGCAGAGCGCCGCAGGGCGGCACCGGACAACTCCTCGACGCAGGCGATGGAGAAGCGGGCGGAGACTCCGCTGCGCTGGTCGATGGCCGGTGACTCGCGCACCGCCCGCGTGAACCGGGCGACGGCGTCGAGCAGGTGTCGTGGGATGACCGCGCGGATCTCGGCCTCCTGCTCCAGCAGCTCCATCTCCAGGTCGAGGTCGAGCGGATAGTGGGTGCGGATCTCGGCACCGAAACGATCCTTGAGCGGCGTGATGATGCGCCCGCGGTTGGTGTAGTCCTCGGGGTTCGCGCTGGCGACGATCATCATGTCCAGTGGCAGGCGCAGGTTGTAGCCGCGTACCTGGATGTCGCGCTCCTCGAGCACGTTGAGCAGGGCCACCTGGATGCGCTCCACGAGATCGGGCAGCTCGTTCAGGGCGAAGATCCCGCGGTTGGTGCGCGGCACCAGGCCGTAGTGGATGGTCTCCGGATCACCCAGACTCCGACCCTCCGCCACCTTTACCGGGTCGACGTCGCCGACGAGGTCGCCGACCGAGGTGTCCGGGGTCGCGAGCTTCTCGCCGTAGCGTTCGCTGCGGTGACGCCACGCGATCGGGACGTCGTCACCCATTTCCGCCACCCGACGTCGGCACTGCGCGCAGACCGGCGCCGTCGGCTCGTCGTTGATCTCACAGCCTTCGATGTAGGGCATCCACTCGTCGAGCAGCCCCACGAGGGAACGGATGAGACGCGTCTTGCCCTGCCCCCGCTCCCCCAGCAGCACGAAGTCGTGACCCGCAAGGATGGCCCTCTCGACCTGCGGACCGACGGTGTCCTCGAACCCCACGATGCCGGGCAGGGTGACCTGGCCGTCTCGGAGGCGCTGGAGCAGGTTCTCCTGGAGCTCCTCCTTGACGGTGCGGGGACGGTAGCCCGAGTCGAGGAGCTCTCGGCGGCTGCGGGGCAGATCGGCCGGGGGTGTGGGGGCGAAGGTGGTCACCTGCTGACCGTACGTCGCCGGAGGACCCGGCGCGAGTGGGAAATGAAGACGAAGGCCCGCTCACGTCTCCCGGCGGCGGGCCAGCCGCTGCAACCGCGTCAGGTACGTGTCAAAGATGTCCGAGAGCTCACGTCCACCGGCAGTCTTGACCAGCTGGATGGGCAGGCCATACCCCTCCGCCTGCTGGACGGCGATGCGATCGGGAAGCACCGGCTTGAAGACTGCTGCCCGTCCGTAGATCTGCGCCATCTCACGCTCGCGGAACTCATGCTCCTCAGCAGCAGACCTCACACGGTTGATGACTATGCCCGCCAGTTCCAGACCGGGGTTGAACTCCTTGCGGACCTCCGCGATCTCCGCCATGGCCCGTTCGACACCCTGCGCACCGAAGTACGACGGCGTCGTCACGACGAGAGCCAGATCAGATGCCGCCAACGCCTCACGCGTGAGAGCGCCGAGGGAGGGTGGGCAGTCGATGAACACGAGGTCATACCCCTCGAGCTGTCGGAGGGCTCGAGCCAACTTCGGGCGCCATGGCCCACCGCTCCACGCGTCGAAGCGGATCGCGCCGCCGTCTCCCGGAAGGACGTCTACCTCGCCGGGTGCGACCTCCCAGTCGCAGGAGGTGAGAGCGTCCTCGATCGTCTCGCGTGTCGGGTGGCCGAGGACATCCGTGACCGTGCGGCGAGAGCGGTGGGACTTCAGGAGAGATGTCGCGTTGCCCTGGGGGTCGAGATCGATCACCAGGCTGGCCAACCCCCGCACGGTCGCGGCTCCGGCCAGGCCCAGCACCACCGAGGTCTTGCCGACCCCGCCCTTCAGACTCAGAACGCTCACGACGGCCATGGGGCCACCTTAGGAAGTCAACCGCGTCGGGGGTGGAGAACGGAACGATGAGGCGACGCAGGTGCCCGGCAAGCTGTACGAAAGGGGGATGTGGGACGGATGTGGCATATGAGGTGCGGTGCCGTTCCTCAGGCTACCGTCAGGGCATGGAACGGCGAGCCCTCACGACCGACGAACTCACCGGTCTCACCCATGGGCTGCCCGCGTGGTCGCTCGAGGACGGATGGCTGGTGCGCACCGTGGAGGCGAGGACGTTTCCCCTTGGCATGTGCTGGGTGGCGGCCGTGGCGGATGTCGCTGAGGCGATGGACCACCACCCGGACATCGACATCCGATACCGCAGGCTCACCTTCCGAATCCGCACCCACGATGTGGATGCCCTGACGACCTGGGATGTTGCGCTTGCCCATCGGATCAACCAGATCATTGACGCATCGGATGATGGTGTCGCTCGCTGACGGCAGGATGGGCGCATGAGCACATTCGCCGAGGCCACGTCCCTCACCGCCGTGTCCGCTGATGGCGAAGGTCGAACCTTCTCGTGGGAGGTGCCCGACGGCTGGCAGCAGGGACGCGGCGCCTACGGAGGCCTGCCCATCGGAGCCATGGTGTCTTCTGTCGAGCAGACCGACACGGATCGGCCGGTTCGTTCGGTGAGCCTCCAGCTCGCAGGTCCCGCCCTGGTCGGTTCACACACGGTTCGCGTGCGACCGATCCGCGTCGGGTCGCGCATGTCGACGTGGGCGGTGAGCGTTGAAGCCGACGAGGGGCTTGTTGCCACCGCGGCCGTGATCACCGGCGTAGCGCGCTCGCGTGACGAGGACGCGGATGCGCCGATGGGAGAAGGGATGCCAGCTGCTCCGCCGTCCGATCAGGTACGCGTCGTCGACACGCCACCGCCGTTCCCGACGTTCACCCAGCACCTGTCCTTTGCCCCCATCTCCGGACTTCCCCTCTCCGGGGGAACTCCCGAGACGACGGGCTGGGTCAGATTCAGGGAGCCGGTCAGACCCACGGCCGCATCGCTGCTCGCCCTCGCCGACGGGTGGTACACCGCGACACTCATTCCGATGCGAGAGTTGCGCCCGATCGCCACCGTGAACTTCGCGGCCACCCTCCTGGTCGACCCCAGCACACTCGATGCCGAGGAGCCCCTTCTCCACCATGGGCTGGTGACCGCGACGCGTGATGGCTTCGCCAGTGAGCAGCGTCGTCTGTGGACGGCTGATGGTCGCCTGGCCGTCGACAACCTGCAGACGATGGCCATCGGCTGAGGGGCCCGTCTGACGACGTCAACGGGTGACCTGTGGCCTTGCTCAGGCAAGGTCAAGCAGAGCACGCGCCGCCGCGGTGGGCGTGATCTCCCCCGCACGAAGCAGATCCTCAAGGCTCTGGGCCTCAGCCCGCACCTCGGGCCGCGCCCGAAATCCGCTGACGAGGTGCTCCTCGACCGTGGCCCACATCCACTGCACCTGCTGATGCGCGCGGCGCTCGGCGAGAAGGCCGTTCTTCTCCAGCACCGCCTGATGTTGCTCGACCTGGGACCACACATCGTCGATGCCGGTGCCGTTCAGGGCACTGCAGGTGAGCACCGGGGGGACCCAGAGCGATCCTGCCGGGTGGAGCAGGGACAGGGCCTTCGCGAGTTCGCGTGCGGCCCCCTTCGCCTCGACCTCGTGCTTGCCGTCGGCCTTGTTGACGGTGAGGACGTCGGCGAGCTCGAGCACGCCCTTCTTGATGCCCTGCAGCGCGTCACCGGTGCGGGCAAGCATGAGCACGAGGAAGCAGTCCGTCATGTTCGCGACCGTGGTCTCCGACTGGCCGACACCGACAGTCTCAACGAGGACGACGTCGTAGCCCGCTGCCTCGACGATGATCATCGCCTCGCGCGTCGCTGCTGCGACACCACCGAGGGTTCCCCCTGTGGGCGACGGGCGGATGAAGGCATTCGGGTCCGTCGACAGGCGCGCCATGCGCGTCTTGTCACCGAGGATGCTGCCCCCGGTGCGGGTGGACGACGGATCCACCGCGAGGACTGCGACCTTCCGGTCGCTGCTCGTCAGATACGTGCCGAGCGCATCGATGAACGTCGACTTGCCCACTCCCGGGACGCCCGTGACGCCGACGCGGATGCTGTTGCCCGCCTTGGGCAGCAGGCGCGTGAGCAAATCCTGTGCGAACTCCTGATGCGCCGGGAGTCGCGACTCCACGAGGGTGATGGCTCGCCCGAGCGCCGTGCGGTCACCTGCGATGACGCCCGCTTCGTAGGCATCGATATCGATGGGTGCGGTCATGGCGTTGGCGTCAGTTCGCTGTGCCGTCGAGCCGAGCGTCAAGGTCATTGATGAGCTCCTCAGCCGCGTCCGCGATGACGGTGCCGGGCGGGAAGATCGCCGCAGCACCCGCGGCCCGGAGCTCGTCGAAGTCCTGCGGCGGAATCACCCCGCCGACGACGATCATGATGTCCTCACGACCGAGCTTCGCGAGTTCCACCTTCAGCGCCGGGACGAGCGTCAGGTGCCCCGCCGCCAGGGACGAGGCACCGACGATGTGGACGTCGGCCTCGACGGCCTGCAGCGCCACCTCCTGTGGTGTCTGGAACAACGGACCGACGTCGACGTCGAACCCGAGGTCCGCGAACGCCGTGGCGATGACCTTCTGGCCGCGGTCGTGACCGTCCTGACCCATCTTGGCGACCATGATGCGCGGTCGACGTCCGTGCTCGGCCTCAAACCGGGCCGCGCGCTCACGCACGGCCTCCACGGCGGCAGATTCTCCGGCCTCATTGCGGTACACACCTTGGATCGTACGGATCGTCGCCGTGTGGCGGCCGAACACGACCTCCAGCGCGTCGCTGATCTCGCCCACGGTCGCACCAGCACGGGCGGCGTCGACGGACAGCTTGAGGAAGTTCTGGTCGAGCCCGTCGACACGCGTGCCGTCGACGGAGGCACGGGCCGCCTCGGTGAGGGCGGCAAGCGCAGCGGCAACCTCGTCACCGTCGCGCTCGGCCTTGAGACGCTCAAGCTTGGCGAGCTGCTCGGCCCGGACGGCGGAGTTGTCGACCTTGAGCACGTCGATCTGCTCGGCCTCGGTGGGCTGGAACATGTTGACCCCGATGACCGGCTGACGCCCGGTGTCGATGCGCGCCTGCGTACGGGCGGCAGCCTCCTCGATGCGCATCTTCGGGATGCCGGCCTCGATAGCGGCGGTCATGCCACCGGCCTCCTCGACCTCCTGGATGTGCGCCCAAGCGCGCTCAGCGAGATCGGCGGTGAGTCTCTCGATGTAGTACGAGCCGCCCCAGGGGTCGATCACGTTGGTGGTGCCCGACTCCTGCTGCAGCAGCAGCTGCGTGTTGCGCGCGATCCGCGCACTGAAGTCGGTCGGCAGCGCAAGGGCCTCGTCAAGAGCATTCGTGTGGAGCGACTGGGTGTGACCCTGGGTAGCGGCCATCGCCTCCACACACGTGCGGACCACGTTGTTGTAGACGTCCTGCGCGGTGAGCGACCATCCGGAGGTCTGGCAGTGCGTGCGCAGCGACAGCGACTTCGGGTTCTTCGGCCCGAACTCCTTCACGAGCTTGGCCCACAGCAGGCGGGCCGCGCGCATCTTCGCGACCTCCATCGCGAAGTTCATGCCGATCGCCCAGAAGAAGGACAGACGAGGGGCGAAGGCGTCGACGTCCAGGCCGGCGGCCTCCCCCGCACGGATGTACTCGACACCGTCGGCCAGTGTGTAGGCCAGCTCCAGATCAGCGGTGGCCCCCGCTTCCTGCATGTGATAGCCGGAGATCGAGATCGAGTTGAACTTCGGCATCTTCGCCGACGTGTACTCGAAGATGTCCGAGATGATCGTCATCGACGGCGCCGGCGGATAGATGTACGTGTTGCGGACCATGAACTCCTTGAGGATGTCGTTCTGGATGGTCCCGGTCAGCTGCTCCGGCGCGACACCCTGCTCCTCCCCCGCGACGATGAAGAGCGCCAGCACGGGTAGTACCGCGCCGTTCATGGTCATCGACACGCTCATCTGATCCAGCGGGATGCCGTCGAACAGCTGGCGCATGTCGAGGATCGAGTCGATCGCGACGCCCGCCATGCCGACATCGCCGGTGACTCGCGGATGGTCGGAGTCGTAGCCGCGGTGCGTCGCGAGGTCGAAGGCGACGGACAGGCCCTTCTGCCCGGCAGCGAGATTCCGCCGGTAGAAGGCGTTGGACTCCTCTGCGGTGGAGAAGCCCGCGTACTGGCGGATCGTCCACGGCTGGTTGACATACATCGTCGCGTAGGGCCCGCGCAGATACGGCGCGATTCCCGGGTAGGTCTGGAGGAAGTCCAGGCCCTCGAGATCGTCCACACCGAACGCGACCGGGACGACGATGCCCTCAGGGGTGGACCACCCGAGCTCCTCGGGCTGATGGCCGGACTCGGTGGTGACGGCGCCGCGCCACTCTTCGCGCGACGCACCCGAGGGCAGGTCGCCGAGCGGGATGTCGGAGAGGTCCGGGATCGTGGGCGGAGCGCTCATCGGGCCACCCCCAGGGAGTCCAGCGCTCGGGTGAGGACGTCAAGGGCGTCGCACCCGAGACCCACCTCTTCGTCGACGTCGGGCACGTCGACCCCACGGCCGGCGAGGTACACACGGGTAGCACCGGCCGCGCGAAGCTGTTCGACCGCCATTGCTCCCGACTCCGCGTAGACCGGATCGGCCGAGCACAGGCAGGCGACTGTCGCGCCGCACGCAGCGAACTCCTCGACCGGGCCCGCGACAGTGCGGATACCCGCTGCCTCGAACAGGTTCTTGGCGTAGGTGGCGCGTGCCGTCGACTGCGCGGCGGTGCCCAACGTGGCCAGGAACACCAAGGGTCGTTCACCCGAAGCGGCCTGGGCATCGGCCCGTGCTCGCTGCTCCTCGAAGTCCTCCGCCCACCGGTGCAGGGTCACCGGGGCGAAGTGAGTCCCGTCAACCATCTGGACTCCAGCAGTAGGCGACGGAGGCTCCTCGTCGATGTTCGGGAACTCGCTGAGACCCGTCAAGGGCTTCTGGCGCTTCGCCACCTTCTTCTGCCGCCCGGCTCGGGTCTCCTCGAGGGACTGCTGGAGGCTGCCCGACTCGAGCATCACCGCACTGCCGCCGGCACGCTCTGTCTCCTGGAGGATGCCCCACGCGACGGCTGCGAGCTCGTCGGTCAGCGACTCCACGAACCACGAGCCGCCGGCCGGGTCGATGACCCGGGCCAGATGCGACTCGAGCATGAGGATGGACTGGGTGTTGCGGGCCACTCGGCGCCCGAGTGTCGATCCCCCGTCCGTGATGAGGACGTCGTGGGGAAGGACGGTCACGGCATCAGCTCCACCCACGGCAGCCGCGAAGCAGGCGACCGTCGAGCGCAGGGTGTTCACCCAGGTGTCGTAGCGGGTCAGCATCGGGCGGGATGTCTCAGCGTGGATCATCGCAGCGCGTTCGGCCTCGGGAAGACCCGCCGCCTCGGCCACACGAGCCCACAGCCGTCGAGCCGCGCGCAACTTGGCGATGGTGAGGAACTGGTCGTCGGACGCGGCAAGGCGGAACTCCAGCGCCTTGACCGCGGTGCCCAGGTCGATCCCCCGTGAGACCAATGCGCGGACGGTCCATGTCCCGGCGGCAATCGTCCAGCCGAGCTCCTGGCCCTCCGTGGCGCCGGCGTTGTGCCAGACCGTGCCGTCGACGACGATCATGCGTGCGCGCGGCGCCGCAGCAGCGGCATCGCGCACCACGGCGGCGACGTCGTCCATGGCAGCGCTGAGGTCGAAGGCACCCCCCGAACGCGCCCAGGCGCCCAACGGATCCAGACCCAGCGACCCGCGGCGATCGTCGGGAGCGATGACAGCGGCGTCCCAGGCTGACAGCAGGCCGCGAGCGCCCCGGATCTGGGCGTCCGCTCCCCCGACCACGTCGAGGCTGACAGGGGCGAGGTCCAGCAGCACACCCTGCAGGGCTCGGGCGAGATCGTCTGCGTCCTGCAGCGTGAGGAGCACGCCCGTGGCACCGGCCTCCAGTTCGGTGACCGCCGATGAGTCCTCGGCACCCGGCCACACCCGCTGGCGGATCTCCCACGGCACGGGCGCGGCATGGGTCGACCTGAGGAACGGTGCCTGGCCCGGAGCGAGGGCTTCCCTCACCGCGGTGTCGGCGGTGTAGAGGGGCTGGATCTCGATGCCGTCGTCCGTCCGCGTGACCAGCCGGCGGTCGAACGCCGCGAGGAAGTCCTCGTCAGTGGCGTCCGGCCTTCCCTTCAGCAGGACCCGGCGGACCTC
>JAURME010000110.1 GCA_030830865.1 Candidatus Nanopelagicales bacterium
GCGTTCCGAGACCGGTTCTGCCAGTACGACGACGGCAAGGCCGCAGACCGGGTGATCCGAACCGTCATGATGTCGACGGCATAGCCGTCAGGAGGCGTCCGGCGCATCGGTCGGCACACCGACCGGCAGGCTGTCTGCGACTCGGCAGCTCGGTCCTGAGCAGGTCGCAAGGGCCCGGGTCTGGCGGGCCAGTTGCTCGACGATCACCGGATCCGTGGAGCGCACGACATTGTGGATCTCGTACGGGTCATTGATGAGGTCGTAGAGAGCCGCCGGCTGCTTGCGGCCGTAGTCCACGTAGAGGTATTGCTCAGTGCGCAGGGCGTCGTACTTGGGGGCCTCGAAGCCGGAGAAGTCCGGATCGCCCTTGGTGGTGGGCGCGAGGTTCTGGGTGAGGACCCCGGTGCGCCACGGTGCGTTCTCCGGGTCCAGCAGGAGCGGCATCAGGTCGCGCCCGTCGAGGAACCCGGGGGTGGCTGCTCCCTGGACCGCGGCGATGGTCGGGGCGAGGTCGATCGTGGACGTCATCTTGTCGATCTTCACGCCCTGGGGGATGCCGGGTCCGATGAACAAGGCCGGAACGACCGAGTCCTCGCGATACGGCGTGTGCTTGCCGGAGGGCAGGCGGTGCGAACCAACGTGGTAGCCGTTGTCGGATGTCACGATGACGAGCGTGTCCTCCATGCGCCCGCTGTCGCGCAGTTGGGCCATGATCGCCTCGAAGGAGTCCGTCATCGACTCAGCGGACTCCAGTCGCCGGGTCCACAGCAGGTTCAGGTTCTGCTCCTGCTTGGCGCCGAGCCGCTTCTGCTTCTTCAGCCACGCCGGCTCGTAGATGCCTGCTGCGTTGTAGTTCGGGGAGCGTGGTGCCTGCGAGCCCTCGCGGGATCCGATCCTCGACGGGGATGCCGGGGCAGGGGAGTGCGGCAGGTAGGACGAGAACTCCAGGTAGAACGGCTCCGTCGCGGTCGAGATCCACTCCGTGGTCTTGGCCGTGAGGACGTTCTCGAGGAAGTCGTACGGGCCCTTGTAGTACTTCTGGAGTTGGCCGTTGACGTTGAGCGTGTAGTTGTAGCCGGTGTAGGCCGACTTGCCGCGCGTGGTCGAGACGAAGTAGTTCCAGCCCGGCGGTGTGTAGTTCGGCTTGAGGTCCTTGCCGGGGAAGCCGTTGAGGTACTTGCCCACATGGGCGGTCTGGATGCCTCCGGCGCTGAGCCAGTTTGCGAGGCAGTCCTTCTGGCGGCCGAGGTCGTAGAAGGTCTGCCAGCCACCGCCGGTCTGAGGCATGTTGGAGATGACGTCGTGGTTGTGCACGTACTGCCCGCGCAGGATCGATGTGCGCGACGGGCAGCACAGGGATTCGGTGACGACGAAGTTCGTCAGCGTGGTGCCCTGCTCCTCAAGAGCCTTCAGTCGGGGCACGTCGTCCCAGAGGGGCCAGTCGAGGTCGTCGGCGAGCAGGAGGACGACGTTCCTGATGTCCGACACGCTGCCTGCGATATCAGGGGCTACTGCGCTGGACTCAGAGGAGGACACACCCGAATCGGTCGCACCGTCGGTGACCTGGCCGGCGAGCGGGTCCTCCAGGCCGGCCGCCGGCACGGACTCGGCTGCGGACGTGGCCGTGACCATCGGGGAGTCCGTGACGATGCCGATGCCGATGATCCCGCCGACCACGGCCAGAGCGGAGAGGGTGGAGGCCAGTATCACCGATACCCGCTTGCGGGCAGGCATGTCGGTCAACGGGGCTCCTTGCCGGGGGATGATGCGACGTCCGGGGACTGTCCGTCGAGGATACGACACCTGCGCGAGCCTCCTGCGGAGCCGCCCCGGCGGTAGGGTGACGCGGTGACCGACACGCCGGAGACGCCCTGGGATGGCGGCGACATCTCCGACCGGGGTGCCTCGCTGGACCTGCCGGCGGGCTCGATGCTTCTCCACATCGGCGTCCACAAAACCGGCACCACCGCCGTGCAGACGGCGCTGGCCAACTGCCGCGACATCCTGGGCACCTGGGATGTGCGATATCCGGGCCGGTTGATGGCCCACCGCGAGATCGCATCGTCCGTCATGGGGCGCCCCCTCGGGTGGCGCACCGACGGGGCCAAGCCGCCCAAGCCCGGCTTGTGGGAGCAGACGGTGAGCGACGCCCATGCCTACGGCGGTGCCACCGTGATCTCCAGCGAGTTCTTCGCCGAGTCCCCGGACGATGTGGTCGAGAGGATCGTGCGCGACGTCGGTGCGGATCGCCTGCAGGTCGTGGTGACCCTGCGCAACCTCGGCAAGCTCCTGCCCTCGGCTTGGCAGCAGAACCTGAAGTCCGGCTTCGAGACCCCCTATCTCGCCTGGGTTCGCCGCATGCTGTTCCAGGACGATGAGGCCACACGCAACACCATCTTCTGGCGTCGGCACCGCCACGACCTGCTGGTGGAGCGCTGGGTCGCGGCGGTCGGGGCCGACCGGGTGACCGTTGTCGTGGTCGACGATCGCGACCGGCCCGGGATCTTCCATCGGTTCGAGGACCTTCTCGGTCTCCCCCGCGACACCCTCTACAACCGGCGTGGAGAGGTGTCCAACCGATCGATGACCCTCGCCGAGGCAGCCTTCCTGCGCCGCCTCAACGTCGCCGTCGGCGGTGCAGCCGGTTGGCGCGCCTACCCCAACCGGGTACAGGCCTTCATGGTCAAGGGTCTCGTGGAGGGGCGCACACCCAAGGCCGATGAGCCGCGCCTCGCCACGCCCCAGTGGGCTCTCGATCGCGCCGCCGAGATCGCGGGCGACATGGTCGACCGCATCGAGGACTCCGGCGCCCGCATCGTCGGCGACCCTCAGGTCCTTCGCGAGCGGCTGACGGGACCGGACGAGGCCGTCGACGACTCCGTGGATCTGCCGGCCGACGCCGCGATCGCGGCCATGCTCGGGGCGCTCGAGGCCACTGAGCAGGCCGAGCAACGAGCCGCCCACCCGCGGGCCGTGGCCCGGCGCGCACGGTCCTGGCTGGCGCGGCGCCGGTAGGGGAACAGGCGGAAGACCGGGCTCCTAGGAAGCTTCCGGTGTGTCGTCGTCGTCCGTGATGTCACCGTCGTCGTCATCATCATCTGACGTGTCGCCGTCGTCTGACGTGTCGCCGTCGTCCGACGTGTCGCCGTCGTCCGACGTGTCGCCATCGTCATCTGACGTGTCGCCATCGTCTGACGTGTCGTCGTCGTCGATCAGGAACCAGACCCACCAGTCCTCGTCGTCATCGTCGTTCCAGAAGAGGATCGCCCACCAGTCCTCTTCGTCGCCGTCCTCGTCGCCGCAGTCCTCCTCGTCGTTCCCGTCGTCGTCGTTCCCGTCGTCGCCGTTCTCGTCTCGACACTCCTCGTCGATCTCGTCGTCACGACCGCCGCCGCGGTCGACAGGATCGCGCTCGAGAGCGGCCGGGCGGACCAGAGGGCAAGCGACTGAGGCCGCCGGCAGCACGAGATCCATCAGATAACCGGTGACCGCTGCATCGACGCAGTCACGCGAAGGACCGCCGTAGGTCACATGCTTGGTGCCCGCGTAGGTGACCATGGAGGACCCAGTGAAGGCGTTGGCGGTCTCCCGTGCTCCGAGCCAGGGAGTCTTGTTGTCCGCAATGCTGTTGACGATCACCGGCGGCGTCTCCAGCCTCAAGGTGCCGGTCAGGGGCGGCAGGGCTCGGCCCAGCGGCGGAAGTCCCGGGCATTGGAGCGCCTCGCTCAGGGGACGAATCCCGAAGGTGGTCCCACCGATACGGGCAGCCTCGGCCGAAATCGTGGCTATTTGGGCGGCCGTGGGACGATCGTGCATGTCGGCACAGTTGACGAAGGACATGAGAGGGTCCTGTCCCTCGCCGACGGCGCGCGAGGGACCCGGCAGCCTCGGAGAGTGCGGTCGCTGTGCGCTGCGCTCAGGCTCCGCCCCCTCGCCCTTCTGGCCGATGAGTTCGGCGACCTGGCGGATGAAATCCTGCAGTTCGTCCCAACTGCTCTGGTAGGCCGCCTGCCCGGCCAACGCATTGGCAAAGACCCACCGCGTGACTCGGACTCCGCCGGGGATCTCCAGGACGTTGTCTTCGAGGTAGGTGGTGACCTTCCGATAGTCGCGCTTCGTCCCTGCATCGAAGGCGCCGAGCATGGTCTTGACGGCGGAGAAGTCCGACTCCAGGTGCTCCTGCGTGTATCTCTCGATGGACGGGTCGGGTCGGATGGCTCCATCCAGGAGGAGAGCGCGAAGACGGTCGGGGAACTCCTGCGCGTATGCGCGGCCCAGTTGCGTGCCGTAGCTCATGCCCCAGAACGAGATCTGCTGGGTCCCGAGAGCCCGACGAAGCGCATCGATGTCCCGGATCACCTGCCAACTGCCCACGAAGTTCGCGTGCTCAGCGTTGGCCGCCAGGCAGGCCTCGTTGGACCGAGCCGTCGCGTCGAACATCAGCGTGACTGCCTGCGACCAGTCGACGGGGCCGGTATCCGGCAGAGGATTGGTGGCGTTGTCAGGTTCGTCAGGTTCGGGACAGGCGTTGAGCACGGGCTCGGATCTGCCTACGCCTCGCGGGTCGAACGTCACGACATCGAAGTTGTCCGCCACCTCACCGCGCAGACGGTTCTCCACTCCACCCGTCAGAGAGTCGAGCCCGGATCCACCGGGCCCACCGGGGTTGAAGATCATGACTCCGCGGGTCGGTGCGACACCAGCCCGAATGCGCGCGACCGCGATCCGGTAGGTGCCTGAACCGGCTTGCCCCCAGTCCCGGGGCACGATCAGATCCGCGCATTCCGCCTGTCGAAGGTTCTCGCCCTTGCACGCCTTCCACTTCAACTTGGGGACGACAAAGCGAGGTTCTGCGGGCGCGGCGGAAGCCGCTTGTGCTGTTTGCGCGGCGGGGATTGCTCCTGCCGTGGGCGCCATGGCGACTGCCAGGCCTGTGGTGAGCAGGGCCGTGAGCAGGGCCCGTACCGCGCCTGTTCTCCGGGTGGTGCGCGAAGGAGTGATCGACATATGGCACCGCCGTTGCACAGAGGGCTCGCCCCGACGTCGGAGAGAGTGAGCGGGATCGTCCTCTCAGGACCGCGCCGGTGTCAATACCCATCCGTCGAACGTCGACGATGGGGTGCAGCCCCAGGAGGACGCAGGGCCCCGCCGGTGGACGCGACTCTCGCGACATCACCATGGTCACTGTCCGAGAGTCCGCAGCTCACCGGTCGACGTGAGAACGCCCGGATCGGGGTGTCGAACGGGTGTCCAGTCGAAGGTCTGCCATTAGGCTCCGCGCGTCAAGCCATGTCATGTGAACGACAGGAGGAACGTGGTGGGGATCTCATGAAGTTGTTGCAGGCCATCATCATGGGCCTGGTCTTCGTCATCGTCTGGCTACTGCTGAATGCGTTCGCGGGGGATGGGCTGTCAGGAGCCTCCGTGCTGTCGGCTGTGATCGCCGGCGTGATCTTCGTAGCCATCTGGTTCGGGCTCACGTATCTGTGGGACAAGCGCAAGCGACGCACGTAGGACCGGCGACAGGAGCCGATCCGGGCGTCTGACCGCCGCCTCTCCGATGGCGGGGAGGGTCTGATCTCTCACGTGAGGGTTTAGACTTTTATGCCCTTTTTGAGTTGATTTCCTATGTCACAGTAGTAACACCAGTCACTCTCGTGTCAGAGTATGCGCGTGCTTCCCCGCCGGCACGGGCACCGTGCCTTCCGTCGTCGTGCGCTCTCGCGCAGGACGCGGCGTGCCTTCGAAGCGGCTGCTGCCCTCCTTGTCTGCGCAGCGGTGGGCTTGGCGGTTCCTCCGACGTCGGCCAGTGCCAACGGTGACACCTGGCAGCCCTCCACCTGGACCGGCCCGGTGGCCGGGCCGCCAGTGCCAGGGACCGGACTTCCCCCTGCAGCCGTCCCCGGGATCGCCCAACCGCTGCCTGAGGGCTACGACGTCTCGCCGACCTATGAGGGCCAGGCCCAGTGCGACCCCGATGCCAAGCCCGGCACCCAGCGGCTGGCCGACCTCATCAAGGCCACCTACGGAGAGGACCAGACCGTCTGGATCCCCCGTGCCTGCGACGTCGGAGGCCAGAGTGAGCACAAGGAGGGCCGGGCCCTCGACTGGATGACGACGGTGCGCAAGTCCCAGCAGCGCGCGAACGCCGAGGCCTTCCTCGCGTGGCTCCTCGGTCCCGACCAGTTCGGCAACCCCTACGGCAACGCGATGCGCCTGGGCGTCATGTACATCGGCTGGAACGACCGCATCTGGCGCGGGTACGACGTGGATCGCGGCTGGACCGAGCTCAAGGGCTGCTTCTCCCGATCCAGTTCCGGCAACGACACCGTCTGCCACCGCGATCACATCCACATCTCGCTCACGTGGGACGGCGCGAGCGGCCGGACATCGTTCTGGGACGGCACCCCGATGGACGCCCCCTACTGCGCACCGGCGCGATCGTCCGCGGGCCAGGCGAGCGCCGGGCGGGCGGAGGGCATGGTCGCGATCGAGCCGGTCAAGGTGCTCGGCACCCGTCGTGCCCTCGGAGTGCCCGAGCGCTGCCGTCTCCAGCAGGACACATCCAGCGGCTCCAGCCACCGGATCTACGCCAAGGTCACTGGAATCGGCGGCATCCCGGCCGAGGGAGTCGCGGCCGTGGCCGTGAACGTCAGTGCCCTCGGCTCGAATGCGCCGTCCAGGATCCGCATCTGGGGTCCCGGGGAGAACGCCAGTGACATCGTCGTGCAGGCCCCGATGAACAAGGACGCCACCGGTACGGCCATCGTCCCGGTGTCGACGGACGGCACGATCGCGCTGGCCACGAAGGCGGGGGCGACCGACCTCAGCATGGAAGTCGTCGGCTACTACCCACCGGGCGACACCCCCAATGCCACGCAGGCTAAACCGGGCGGCTCCACCGAGATGTCCGACGAGCCCGGCCCTACTCCGGCGCCCGCCGAGTCCTTCAATCCCGAGCCGGATCCGGCACCGGTCCCGCCACCGGCCGCCGAACCCGTCGACGAGTTCATCGCCATCGGCGCCGAGGTGGGCTACGAGTCCTCCGCCGAGGGTCCGCTGCAGCCGGGTGAGGAGCGGGTCGTGGGCCTGGCCGCCGTGCCGCCGGAGGCCACGTCCGCTCTCGTCATGGTCACCACGCGGGAGGCGACGAAGCGCGGGAAGGTCCGCATCGCCACGCCGGACAAGGGCGCAGAGGTCAGCCTCAGGTTCCCCAAGCGCAAGGTGCGTTCATCCGTTCTCACTGTCCCCGTCTCCGGCGGGCAGGTGAACCTGTCGACCAAGAGCAAGGGCGCCGTGCAGGTGAGGGTCGACGTCATGGGCTACTCACTGAACGGCAAGCCGATCAAGATCCGTGATGCCGCGCGCAAGCGCATCGTCAAGGCGAAGATGGACGGCGCTGCCCCGATGGTCGTTGGTCCGATCACGGGTGTGGCCGGCTTGCCCAAGCGCGGCAAGCGGGTGACCGGGGTGATCCTCAGGGTGACCACGCGGACGAAGAACCCGGAACCGGGCAACCTGCGGGTCTACGGGCTGGACAAGGCGGCCCCCGGCACCCGATCAGCCCCGATCGAGCCGGCCCACAAGCAGGTCAGTCTCGTGGTATCCGAGGTCGGGACGGACGGCAAGATCGTCGTCGCCCCGACGGTGCCGTCGAGGGTCAGGGTCCAGATCGTCGGCTGGGTTCGCCGCTGACCGCTGTCGGCAGCCTTGCCTAGACTGCCGGGATGACGGACGCGCTCTTCGACCTGCCTCGGCCGGCTCAGGGACCCGCATCCGGTGGTGCCGACCACAGTGGTCCTGCGTCGCGACCCATCTCCTCTCGACCTGAGGACCTCGTCGCCGACCTCAACCCCGCTCAGCGCACAGCCGTCGAGCATCGCGGCGGCCCGCTGCTCATCGTGGCCGGGGCCGGCTCGGGCAAGACCCGTGTCCTGACTCGTCGCATCGCTCACCTGCTGGCCTCTGGTGATGCCACTCCCGGCGAGATCCTCGCCATCACCTTCACGAACAAGGCCGCGGGCGAGATGAAGGAGCGCGTCGCCGAACTCATCGGCAATCGGTCTCGTGCCATGTGGGTATCAACGTTCCACAGTGCCTGCGTGCGGATCCTGCGCAGCGAGGCCTCCCGGCTGGGCATCAAGAGTACGTTCACGATCTACGACTCCGCGGACTCCCTGCGCCTGATGACGATGGTGCTGCGCGACATGAACCTCGACCCGCGCAAGTTCCCTCCGCGGTCCTATCTCGCCCAGGTCTCGAACCTCAAGAATGAGCTCATCGACCACGAGACGTTCTCCTCCCGCACGGCCAACGGAGCCGAGGAGCAGCTCGCCGAGGCCTACGGCGAGTACCAGCGCCGCCTGCGGCAGGCCAATGCCTTCGACTTCGACGACCTCATCTCCAGCACCGTTGCGCTACTCCAGTTGTTCCCGGACGTCGCCGAGCATTACCGTCGCCGATTCCGGCATGTGCTTGTCGATGAGTACCAGGACACCAACCATGCGCAGTACGTCCTCATCAAGGAACTGGTGGGCCCTGGCACCCCCGAACTGCCGTCGGGCCAACTGTGTGTCGTTGGCGATGCCGACCAGTCCATCTACGCATTCCGCGGGGCCACCATCCGCAACATCGAGGAGTTCGAGCGCGACTACCCGAACGCGACCACCGTGATGCTCGAGCAGAACTACCGCTCGACGCAGACGATCCTGACGGCCGCCAATGCCGTCATCTCCCGCAATGAGAGCCGGCGCGAGAAGAGGCTCTGGACGGATGCGGGTGACGGTCACCTGATCGTGGCCTATGTGGCGGACGACGAGCACGACGAGGCGTCGTTCGTCGCGAACGAGATCGACCGGCTCAGCGACGCGAAGGAGTTCACGGCCGGCGATGTGGCTGTCTTCTATCGCACCAACGCGCAGTCCAGGTCGCTGGAGGAGATCTTCATCCGAGTCGGTCTGCCCTACCGCGTCGTCGGCGGCACGCGGTTCTACGAGCGCAAGGAGGTTCGCGATGCGATCGCCTACCTGCGCACCATCGTGAACCCCGACGATGAGGTGTCGCTGCGTCGCATCCTCAACACCCCGCGCCGAGGCATCGGTGACCGCGCCGAGGCCATGGTCGAGGCGTTGTCACAACGTGAGCGGATCTCCTTCCATGCGGCGCTCGAGCGTGCGGAAGAGGCGCCCGGCATCGCCACAAGGTCGATGACCTCGATCTCGGAATTCGTGAAGCTCATCAGCGACCTGCGCACCCTGGAGGAGTCCGGTGCCGATCCCGCCACCGTCCTGCAGGCGGTGCTGGAGCAGAGCGGCTACCTCAAGGAGCTGCAGGAGTCGACCGATCCGCAGGACGAGACCCGTGTGGAGAACCTTGCCGAGCTCGAGTCGGTGGCCCAGGAGTTCGGCGAGGCGAACCCGGAGGGAACTCTCGCGGAATTCCTCGAGCAGGTGTCTCTGGTAGCGGACTCCGACGAGATCCCGGATGCCGACGCGTCCGGCGGCGTCGTCACCCTCATGACCCTCCACACCGCCAAGGGTCTGGAGTTCCCGGTCGTCTTCCTCACCGGCATGGAGGACGGCATCTTCCCCCACATGCGTTCCCTGGGGGACTCCCGAGAACTGGAGGAGGAGCGACGACTGGCGTATGTCGGCATCACCCGGGCCCGGCAGCGGCTCTACCTCTCCCGGTCGGTCACCCGGTCCGCGTGGGGCGCCCCGGCGTTCAATCCGCCATCACGCTTCCTCGAGGAGATCCCAACGACGGCCCTGGACTGGCGACGCGAGGAACCGGTCGGCCGGGCGGTGTCGTCCGGCGGCTACGGCTCGTCGCCGAGCAGCAGCAGTGCCGCACTTCGGCTCGGTGATCGAGCCCTCGGCAAGGGCCCTGTCATGTCGCTGGCGGCGGGGGAGCGCGTCACCCATCAGAAGTTCGGTCTCGGCACCGTGGTGTCGGTGTCCGGCGTCGGCGACAAGTCTGAGGCGACCATCGACTTCGGGTCTGCCGGGGTCAAGCGCCTGTTGCTTCGCTACGCCCCCGTCGAGAAGCTCTAGTCCCGCGGGGAGCGAGCCGATGCGAGGAGCGCAGCCATCTCGGCCACCTGCTCGCCCATCGTCTGGAGTTGACGCACCACGGTCTCGTCCGAGTCCGATGCATCTGTGCCCATGAGGCCGCTGGAGTCGTTGATGGCCACGCCGAGGGGGCTGGGCCAGCCGCGCAGGGAGTGCACCACCTGGCGCAACTGGTGCAACGTGCCGACGGCGGTCTGCCAGCCATGTGCCACACCGATGAGCCCCACCGGACGACCATCGAGATAGGGGCGGTCGTCCCGGCGCAGATCCTCCACGTAGTCGAGGGCGTTCTTGATCATGCCGCTGATGCCGCCGTGGTAGCCCGGGCTGGCGATGATGAGGCCGTCCGCACGACGTATCGCGTCGATCAGTGCGGTGGTCCCGGGCGTGCGATCCGCGGTTTCGGTGTCGTAGATCGGAAGCATCAGCTGTCGGCCGGTCAGGTACTCGAGCTGTGCCCCGGTGGCCGAGGCCGCGTCGCCCGCGATGCGCAGTGCCCGCTCGGAAGCGGACATCGGCGTGGTGCTTCCGCCGAGGGCCAGGACGAGGGGAGTCGGTCGAGTCACGGGCGAAGTGTCCCATCCCTCTCCGCTGGCCGCCTTCCGGGTCGACGAGCACGAGTGTGAGCGGCGCTACGCCGTGACGAACCCCACCGGAAGGGTCGTTCTGGGGCGAGTACTGTGCGCTCGAA
>JAURME010000111.1 GCA_030830865.1 Candidatus Nanopelagicales bacterium
CAGGCAGACCAACTCCCCGGCCTCGCCCACATCCGCCCGGACCCCGGCCTCGGCATAGACGTCGACGGCCGTTCCCAGCGTCGGACCGGCCATCTCCCCCGCGAAGAAGGGCCGAGTGGGATCGCCACCGACGAACACGCCCACGAGGTCTGTTCCGCCAGAGATCGGGTTGATCATCACCGAGGGCCCGAGTTCCCGGGCCATCCACTCCGCCGTCGGTATGGAGAGAGGTGATCCGGTCACCATGACCTGACGCAGTAGTTCGCCCGCCGAGTAGGTCGACAGGTCGCACCCCTCCGCACGCATGTGGTCCATCAGGCGCGCACCCAACCCGACGTGTGTCGCCCCGGCCAGACGCCCGGCATCGAACACCGCCGTGGGCCCCGGATGGGTCGGTGCGCCGTCGAGCACCACAAGCGTCGCACCCACGGCCAGCCCGGAGATCTCCCAGTTCCACATCATCCATGAGGTCGTCGTGTAGAAGAGCAGTCGATCTCCTGGACCGACATCGGCGTGCAGCCCCACCTCGACCAGGTGCTTGAGCAGCACACCCCCGCCGCGATGGATCAGGCACTTGGGCTTTCCCGTGGTGCCCGACGAGAACAGCACGTAGGCCGGGTGGTCGAACGGCAGGCGAAAGAACTCCGGAGCGACCGAACGTTCCAGTTCGACGGCAAGCGCACTCACCCGGCAGTTCGGAGGAGCGGAATCACCGATGGCACCGTCCGTATCGGGCCCGGCAACAAGCACCCAGGTCAACGAGGGCAGCGCGCGGAGGACCTCCGCCACGTTGTCGGCACGATTGAACTCGCGGCCGTTCCACCGGTACGACGGCGCCACGACGAGCACGGTCGGCTCCAGCTGACCGAGGCGATCGACGATGGACGGGGCACCGAACTCCGGTGACACACTGCTCACGACGGCACCGACGGCGAGCGCTCCGAGCGTGCACACGAGGGCACCAGAGCCCACCGGGAGAATGAGGCCGACGCGATCCCCCGGCTTCACCCCATGATCACGCAGGCCCGAGGCGAAGGACGCGACGCGACGCGTCAGTTCACGTCCGGACACCTCCTCCTGGACCGTGAGCTCACCGTCGGCCTCGCCGACGCAGACCACGGCCACCTCATCGGAGTCCTGCCATGGAGCCAGCAGGTTCTCGGCGAGGTTGATGTGAGCCTCGGGGAAGAACACGGCCTCGGGGAGAGTCGCCGGGACGCAGGCCACCGAGCCCCTCTCGCCGACGACGCCGAAGTTGTCCCACACGAGGGACCAGAAGGCATCGGGGTCGGCGATCGACCACTCGTGCAGGTCCGGGATATCGGCGAAGTCCCGTCCCGCATGGGCCGCTGCAGCCCTCCGGAATCGGGCGATACGGGTTCGGTTCGCCTCTGTCGGGTCGGGTGTCCACGTGGCGTCAGTCATACCCATGTACGCGTCATCAGCGCTGCGTGATCGTCTCGGCGATGCGCACCGCGAAGTCCGTCACCGCTTGGGTGAGCTCGTCCTCACGTCCCTCGAAACGCGCTGAGGGGACCGGGATGGAGACCGCTAAGAGGTCGTGGTCGAGGTGCCCAATGACAGCACCCACCGCGCAGATCCCCAACGAGTGCTCCTCACGATCGAGAGCCACGCCACCGCGTTCCCGGATGGCCCCCAACTCCGCCCAAACCGCGTCAGGGGTCGTCAGGGTGTTTGGGGTGAATGCCTCGAGTCGCCCGGACAGGACTCGGCGGCACTCTGACTCAGGGAGCGCCGCCAGAAACGCCTTGCCGTTGGCGCTCGCATGGAGGGGGAAGATGTCGCCCACCGCACTCACGGCTTGGAGGCGATTGCCCGACACGACCTGATCGACGAACAACGCTCGATCACCGTCGAGGACCGAGACGTCGACCGTCTCCCCGATCTCGGCGGAGAGCTCCACCAACAATGGATGAAGATCCCGCCACGACTGGCGTCGTGCCGAAGCGGCGAGCCGCACGAACTCCGCTCCCAGTCGATAGCGCCCCCGGACGCCGCGAGTGGCAACAAACCCCTCCGCCTCAAGCGCCCCCAGCAGGCGGCTCGCTGTCGAGCGCGCCAACCCGAGTTCCTCGGCGATCTCGGACTGGGTGAGACCAGCAGGGTGGATGTCCAGCAGTCGAATGATGTCCACGGCCCTGGTGAGGACCTGGATACCCGTTCGGCTCTCCGCCTCCGGTGCGAGTGACATGATCAGGTTCTCCGACCTTCCGCGACATCCGTGCCCACGATGGGGCAGCCTACGGCCTCGGCGGAAGGCTAAGGATCTGCTCGGTCTCCTCGACAGAAGCGATGGACAGGTCCATGGCTCGCGCAAGATCAGCGGTGCGCTTCACCAGCGGGGTGTTGCCGCGGGAGAGCTCGCCCTTCCGCAAGTAGAGCGTATCTTCCAGGCCCGCCCGGGCGTTGCCGCCGAGAGCGAGGCCGATCGCGGTCAGCTCTAGGTTCGCCTTGCCGATCGCGATGATCTGCCAGATGCAGTCGTCGGGCAGGCGGTCGACCATCATGACCAGATTGTCCGGCGTCGCCGAGGCACCTCCGCGCACACCGAGCACGATGGAGAACTGCAGCGGTGTGGCCAGCAGGCCCTCCTCGAACAGCCGGATGCAGGCGTCCAGATGGCCGGTGTCGTATACCTCGAGCTCGGGCTTGACTTCGAGTTCGCGCATACGGGCCGCCAGCCTGCGGACGCCGTCCGGCGGATTGCGGAACTCCCCCACCCCGAAACTCATCGTGCAGGGGTTGAGCGTGGCCATACGCGGCCGCAGCTCCACGAGCTTCTCGCGCTCCTCAAACGGGACGCTCAGGCCCACCCCCGTCGAGAGCTGGATGTGGATTGGGCACTTCTCGGCGATGAGATCCATCGTCCGCCGCGCGATGTCGAGGTCGGCGGTTGGGCGTTGGTGGGCATCGCGAAGGTGGATGTGCGCCACGGAAGCACCGGCGAGGTAGGCCTCGTGCACCGCCTGCGCGATCTCCTCCGGGGAGGTCGGCAGGTCCGGGTTATCGGCTTTCGTGGCGATCGGGCCCGTTGTGGCGACTGTGAGGACAACGCCCATCAGGAGGCCTTCGGCGGATTGGCGATGCAGACCGCGAGCACGGCATCGGAGTCGGACTCGTTCACCAACTGACGGTGGTCGCCCTTGACGAAGTGCACAGAGTCGTACTGCCCCAGCGTCACGGTTTCACCATTGCAGCGCAGGACGAACTCGCCGCTCATGACGAGGTACATCGCTTCGCCGAGGACGTCCGACGGGCCAGCCGACGACCCGGGTGGGTAGACAGAGAGCCCCATCCAGAAGCCCTCCGTCGGCCCGACCTCCATGCCCTGGAGCCTCCGTGTGTCAACACCCTCATGAAAGGGAGCGTCGTACGCGACGGCATCGGCGTGCTTGGTGACGTGCATCAGTTGTTGCCCGTCTCGATGCGGTAGGTGCCCGTGGGATCCGTGATCGCGACCAGCCGCACGATGCAGCCGTCGCCACCCCGCCAGCGCCACGGGAACGCGGCGAAGGTCACGCGCTTGCCGGTCACCTTGTCGATGTCGCCACCCACGTTCTCGAAGCCGTAGATGCCGTGCGTAAGGATCTCGCGATGGCAGGGCTCCCACAGGGCGAACTCGTCGGCGACCTTCTTGCCCGTCTCCGCCTCGTACTCCTCGCATGCCCATGGCAGCAGGCCGCCCGCGGCCTCCGCCGGGCCGTGCGGGCCGATGGCCGTGGCCAGCGGATGGTCGAGGGCCTGGGTGTCCGTGCCCACGGCCTTGACGCCCTTGGAGACGAACCACTCGCCGGCCTCCTTATAGAAGCCGGGGCTGTAGGCGTAGTACTCGGCACTGTCGGCGTACTTGTGGTGCCATCCGGTGTTGACGATAACGATGTCACCGGGGCGCACAGGCGTATTCTCGGCCGCAGCCTCCAGGTGCTCGGGCATGATCTTCTCCCACTTGCCCATCGGCACGTCGAGCACAACGCCCGTTCCGAAGAAGGCGCTCAGCGGGATCTCGTCGAGCAGCGGGGTCCCCTCGACCACATGCCCGGGAGCGTCGATATGGGTGCCGGAGTGCATCACTGTGGTGATCTTCTGCGTGAGCACGCGGCTCTTGGCCATCCCGTGCAGGCGCTCGATCTTGACGTCCTCGAAGTAGGGCCAGCACGGCTGTCCCAGACCCCAGGAGTGGGAGAGCTCCACGAACTCCAGCTGGGACTCCGCCTCGCCCAGAGGCCATGTGTACGTCATCGATCGTTCCCTTCGGTTGGATGGTTTCTCAGGAGGTCTGGTCGGCCAGCTGCTTCTGGACGTGCGCCGAGAGTCGAGCGGCTGCCTGCTCGCGCGAGCCGTCGGGCCAGATCAGGAATCCGTGCCCTGACTTCGCACCCAGCTCGCCATTCGCGACGAGATCTCGCAGGTACGGACTCGCGTGGCGCTCGGCGCAGATGTCCGGGAGAACGGCTTCGTGGATCGCGAGCGTCAGGTCGAGCCCCACATAATCGGCGTTCTCGATCGGCCCCATCTCCCCCAGCCGGAGGCCGATGGTGTTCTTCACGACGAGGTCCACGGTCTCGGCATCGCAGACGCCGGACGCCACGAGGTCGATCGCCTCGCGCCACAGGGCGTGCTGGAGGCGGTTTCCGACGAAACCGGGAACATCCTTCTCGACGCGAACCGGCAGCTTGCCGATCGAGCTCATGAAGTCGTAGGTGCGGGCCATCGTCGTATCGGAGGTGCGCTCACCGCGGATGACCTCGACGATCGGAATGAGATCCGGCGGGTTCCAGAAGTGGGTGCCGACACACCGAGTGCCGTCATCGACGCCTTCAGCAATGACGGTGATGGGAAGCACGGAGGAGTTCGAGCACAGGATCGCCTCAGCGTTGACGGACGCCATCTCCGCGAAGAGCGCCTGCTTGACCGAGAGGTCCTCGATGATCGCCTCGATGACGAGGTCGGCATGGGCTACCCCTTGGACGATCGCATCACTGCCACTGATGGATCCGTTCGGCGCCATGTCACGTGCAGCCGCCAGCCCTGATTCGAGCACCGACTCAACCGGCTCGACGAGGGTGACGGAGCGGCCGGCGCGTGCGACGAGTCCTGCGAGCCGACGACCCATCAGGCCGGCGCCGATGATGGCGACCGTCCTGATCGGGTTGTCCGGGCTCAGCACGCCGTGTAGCCCCCGTCGAGGTAGAGGACCTGGCCGGTGACGAAGGTGGAGGCGTCGCTCAACAGGTACTGGAGTGCGCCGACGAAGTCCTCGGGCTCGGCGAACCGCTTGAGAGGGATGCGCGAGAACATCGCCTCGCGTGTCGCACGACCCTTCTCGTCGTCAGCGTACATCCACGCGGTGAGCTCGGAGCGGAAGACGGTGGGTGCGATCACGTTCACGCGGATCCCCGAGGGACCCCACTCCGCGGCGAGCGTCTTGCCCAGCAGGTCGACGGCCGCCTTCGAGGGACAGTAGGCCGAGTAGCCGGCCGGATGGCCGAGCTTGCCTCGGGTGGAGGAGACGAGCACGACGGATCCACCACCGCCCTGATCCAGCAGTGCTCGACCGGCGGCCTGACACATCAGCCAGGAGCCCTTCACGTTGGCATCCATCACGGACTCCCAGTCCTCCACGGGCTGGTCGACTATCGGGGCCACCTTGTTCATCCCCGAGGCGACGAGCATGCCGTCGAGGCGTCCGAAGGCGTCGACGGCCGTGCGGATGATCGCCTCAGCGTCTTCCGGGGTGTCGGGCCGATGGGGCGCAATCTCCACATGGCCGGCAAGCGAGGGATCGGCTGCGAGCTCCTCCAACGCCCCGACGTTTCCGCCGGCCAGGGTGATGCTGGCTCCGGCCGCGCCGAGACCCAGGGCGGCCTCCCGTCCCATGGCGCCGGACGCACCGGTGATGACTAGGGACTTGCCGGCAAGACTGAAACGGGACGTTGGATCGCTGACCGTCATGATGGGGAACGGTAGGTGGTGACCTGCGCCCCGTCAAGGGATATTCCCATATTGCGGGAGGAAAATTCCGCTGGATGGGATGGTCTGTCTAGCTCGGAGGTGGAACCCAGAAGGTGAAGATCGTGACACCCACGCCCAGTACTCCGAGCGTGATGACGTCGACCTTCTTGCTGCGCACCGCCAACATCCCGGCATCGGCGTCGGGCAGGAGCAGCCGGA
This sequence comes from Candidatus Nanopelagicales bacterium, assembly GCA_030830865.1. Lineage (GTDB taxonomy): Bacteria > Actinomycetota > Actinomycetes > S36-B12 > S36-B12 > UBA10649. Next base: position 6,193 of record JAURME010000111.1, read on the forward strand.
GGAACGCTGCGAGCAGGACGCTCGCCGACAGCACGACCGACCCGCGCCGGAAGGCGTCCAATGCGATGAAGATCATGGCCACTGCCACGCCGATAAGGACGATCGTGATCGGCCATTCCCTCAGCAGACCGGTGGTCCGCCGACGGCGCAGGGAGATGACGTTGTCTCCCGGATCGGGATCCGGACGCCTGGGCTCGACCACGCACTCATCCTGTCACGGATGATGACGAGCGCAGCGGGTCCTCTCAGGATCGACGGGCGAACCAGTCGCCGGCGACCTGGAGCAGTCGGGCATTTCCCTCCGGCTCACCGACGGTGATGCGCACGCCCTCACCCGGAAAGGGGCGGACGCTCAGCCCCTCCTCCCCGCACAGCGCGGCGAAGGAGTCCGTCCCGTCTCCGAGTCGGAGCCACAGGAAGTTCGCCTCGGACTCCGCCGGCGAAAGGCCGATATCGCGCAGGCCCTGCTCCATCTCGATCCGCTGTCGGGCGATCGTCACGCAACGTTCCAGGAGTTCGTCCTCGGCCGCGAGGGAGGCGATGGCCGCCGCCTGCGCGATCGTCGAGACACCGAAGGGCACCTGCACCTTCCGCAACGCCTCGGCCACCGGCTCGTGCGCGACGCAGAAGCCCACGCGCAGGGCCGCGAGGCCGTACGCCTTCGAGAAGGTGCGCAGGACGGCAACATTGTCGTACTGCCGGTAGTAGTCCAGGCCGTCCGGGATGCGGTCAGCATCGACGAACTCGCGGTACGCCTCATCGATGACGACGAGGATGTCGGACGGCACCTGCGCCAGGAAACCGTCGAGGGCAGCGCGATCGACGGCGGTGCTGGTCGGGTTGTTCGGGTTGCAGACCAGGATGAGCCGCGTCGTGTCGTCGATGGCCGCGAGCATGGCCTCAAGGTCGTGGCGATCATCAGCGTCCAGCGGAACGGCCTGAGCAGTGGCACCGGCGATCTGCGTGACGATCGGGTACGCCTCGAAGGACCGCCAGGCATAGAGGACTCCGTCGCCGGGCCCGGCCGTGATCTGGACCAGCTGTTGCAGCAGACCGACACTCCCGGTCCCGACCGCGATGTCCGAGGCCGGGACATCGAAGTGAGCGGCCAGCGCATCGACCAGCGCAGTGGACGCGAAGTCCGGATACCGGTGGAGATCCGCCAGCGCTTCCTCGGCCGCCTTCAGCACCGAGGGCAGCGGCAGATGGTGGTTCTCGTTGCTCGAGAGCTTGAAAGGGGTCACGCCCTCGCGGACGGGGGCCGGGCGACCGGCCTTGTACGCCGGGATCCCGTCAAGCGTGGAGCGCAGTCGTGGCAGCATGATGCTCCGATCGTACGCACTCCTCGCCAGGACACCATCGACGATCCACCGAGGGTCGAGACAGGGGCACCCCACCATGACGGACCTGCGCGTCTGGCTGCCCCGCGCGGTCGATGCCATCGACTCGTGGATGGCCCGGTTCGGCGAGTTCACCCCGCATCCGTCGACGGTCGTGGACGACGAGATCCTCGCCGCTGCCTTCGAGCAGTTGACCGTCCGACTGCAGGACAACTACCCCTTCGGGCACCCGCGGTACGTGGGCCAGATGCTCAAGCCCCCGCATCCCGCGGCCGTGATCGGCTACGTCACCGCGATGCTCATCAACCCCAACAACCATGCCCTCGACGGCGGGCCTGCCACCGCCCGCATGGAGAAGGAGGTCGTTGTCGACCTCGCCCGCATGTTCGGGATGCCAACGCACCTCGGCCACCTCACCTCCAGCGGCACCATCGCGAACCTCGAGGCACTCTGGGCCGCACGGGAGTCCCATCCGGGCAAGGCGATCGCCTACAGTGCGGACGCCCACTACACCCACTCGCGCATGTGCGCCGTTCTCGGCGTCGAGGGCATTGCCATCGCCGTTGACGCAGCAGGTCGCATGGACCTCGACGATCTCGATCGCATCCTCGACACCCAGGACGTCGGCACGGTCGTGGCCACACTCGGCACCACCGGCCTCGGGGCCCTCGACCCGCTGCCGGGGATCCTCGAGCGCACCCGGCCCCGCGGCGTACGCGTCCACGTCGACACCGCTTACGGTGGCTTCTTCTCCCTGATCGCAGACGACTCCGCCGAGGGCGTCGCGTGCCCGCCGTTCGCCGCGATCCGCGATGCCGACAGCGTGGTCGTCGACCCGCACAAGCATGGCCTGCAGCCCTACGGGTGCGGGGCCGTGCTGTTCGCCGATCCCGAGGTCGGGCGCTTCTATGTGCACGACTCCCCCTACACCTACTTCTCCTCCGAC
>JAURME010000112.1 GCA_030830865.1 Candidatus Nanopelagicales bacterium
CAAGCAGGGCCAGGAGCACGCCGATGCCTCCGCCGATGACGGAGAGCACCATGGCCTCGATGAGGAACTGCGTCATGATGGCCGACTTGCGGGCTCCGATGGCCTTGCGGATGCCGATCTCGCGCGTCCGTTCTGTCACGGTCACGAGCATGATGTTGGTGATGCCGATCCCACCGACGAGCAGGCTGATGGCGGCCACGGCGCCGAGAAGCACCGTGAAGATGCCGATGGTGTCCTGCACCGTCGAGATGAGTGCGGCCTGATTGAGCACCTGGTAGTCACGGTTGTCCTCACTCGTGGTCCCGTGCCGCTCGTCGAGGATCGAGGTGATCTCGGATTCGGCCGCGGTGCTCACCTCGGATGATGCGGCTTGCACGAGGATCGTGTCGAGGCTGCCGTAGCCGGTGAGCTTGCTCTGCACCGTGCTCAGGGGTGCCACGGCGACGTCGTCGGCGTCGAGGAAGCCGCTGCTGCCCTTCTCGGCGATGGTGCCGACCACGGTGAACGGCACTCCGCCGCAGGTGACGATCTGGTCCAGCGGATCGGCATCGCCGAACAGTTCGCCGATGACGGTCTGGCCGAGCACGATCGAGCGCCGGCTGTTCACGACGTCGTCGGCGGTCAGGGGGGTTCCCGTGGCGATACCGCTGTTGGTCGACTCGAAGTAGGACGGCCAGGAGCCCGTGATGGACGTGTCATAGCTGGACCCGCCGTACGTGCATGTGGCAGCCGCCGAGACGACGGGTGTCGCGGAGACGACGTCCGGCGCGAGCACCGGATCAACGAGCGCCACGGCGTCGTCGACCGTGAGGTCCTTGAACTGGGTGCGACCGGTCTCGCCACCACCGCCGAAGGTCCCGTGCCGCACCGTCAGGGTGTTGGTGCCGAGGCTCTCGATGCTCGAGGTGACGGCGACGGATGCGCCGTTGCCGATCGCCATGAGGACGATGACGGCGGCGACGCCGATGAGGATTCCAAGCATGGTCAGACCGGAGCGCAGTTTGTTCGCCGCGATGCCCTGCAGGCCGATGCGGATCGTCTCGAGGATGTTCACGCCGGATTCCTCCGGTCCTCGGAGATGAGCCCGTCGATCAGCGTGACGACACGTCCGGCGTGCGCGGCTACGTCGTCCTCGTGGGTGATCATCACGATGGTGCGGCCCTGGTCGTGCAGTCGTCCCATCAGGTCGAGGACGTCGCCTGTGGAGCGGCTGTCGAGGTTGCCCGTGGGCTCGTCGGCGAGGAGGAGGGAGGGTTCGGCGACGAGGGCGCGCGCTACGGCGACCCGCTGCTGCTGCCCGCCGGAGAGCTCGTTGGGCTGGTGGTGCATGCGGTCCTCGAGGCCGACCGCCGTCAGGGCGTCGATGGCGCGCTGTCGGCGTTCGCGGCGTCCGACCCCGCGATAGACGAGCGGCAGTTCGACGTTCGACAGGGCCGACGTGCGCGGGATGAGGTTGAAGGACTGGAAGATGAAGCCGATCTTGCGGTTGCGGACGATCGACAGGGCCCCCTCGTCGAGATCATCGATGTCGATGCCGTCCAGTGCATAGTGGCCGGCCGTCGCGACGTCGAGGGCTCCGATGATGTTCATGAGCGTGGATTTGCCCGAACCGGACGCTCCCATGATCGCGACGTAGTCGCCGCGCTCGATCACCATGTCGATGCCTCGCAGTGCCTGGACCTCGGTGTCGCCGGAGCCGTAGGTCTTGGTGATCCCCGCAAGCTCGATGACAGGGGTGCGGGGCGCGCGGAGCGCCCCGGGTTCAGCAGTCATGATGTCACCGGCCACCGCGCGGCGGTCCGCCGAAACCGCCTCCACCCCCGCCGCCGAACGGGAACCCGCTGGATTCGCCCACCTCGATGACGAGCTCGTCACCCGCGCTGACTCCGCTGGTGATCTCGGTGCCGGAATCACCGGCGAGGCCGATGGTGACGTCGACCACGGTGTCGACCTCACCGTCGCGCACGGTCACCGTGCTGCGCTCGCCGACGGTCGTGATCGCCGCGGTCGGGACCCACACGACGTCGTCGACCTGCTGGGTGGTCACGACGACACTCACGCTCATGCCCTCACGCGCACCTTCGGGTGCGGAGTCCAGGGTGATGGTCGCGCTGTAGGTGGTGACGCCGCTGGACGTGAGCTGGCCCGCGGCTGATGCGGACTCGGTCGGCAGCAGGGCCACGGAGGTCACGGTGCCGTCGGCCGTGGTGCCGGGCAGGGCATCGAAGCTGACCACGGCGGGCTGTCCTGGCTGGAGCTTCAGCGCGTCGGCTTCGGAGAACTCGGCGACGATCTGGAACGGCGCGTCCGGGATGACGGTCATGACGGCCACGCCCGGGGTCACGGCATCGCCGGCCTCGAGGTCGACCGATCCGACCGTGCCGTCGATAGGGGTGCGCAGGACTGTTTTCGCGAGGTTGTCGCGGGCGACCGTGAGCCCGGCCTCGGCGACGTCGATCGCGGCCTGGTTCGGGGTGATCTCGGACTTCCCGATGGTCACCGCGGCGGCGGCCGCGGACTGCTGCGCGACGGAATCCCGAGCCGCCTGCACGGCCTGCCGGTCTGCCTCAAGCCCCTTGCGCTGGGTGAGCAGCGCGGAGTCCAGGGACTGCTGCGCGGCCGTGACGCCGTCGGTGCCTCCGGCCCTCAGGGTGGCCTGCAGCTTCCGGAGGTTGACGTTCGCGGTGGTGATGCCGGCGTCGGCGCTGACAAGGGACTGCCGGGCCGCGATGTCGGCGGCCTCATTGGCCTTCACCTGCAGGGCGTAGGCCTGCTCGGCACTGCGCAGGGAGTTCACGGCACTGGTGCACTGGGTGGAGTCCGAGCCGTACGTGTCGCACTGGGTCGTCTGCGTGGACCGTGCATTGTCGACGTTGACCTGCGCCTGGCTGAGCTTCACCTGATTGGTCTCGCCGGTCTTGACCGAGTTCTCGACCGCGTTGTCGTATGCGGTCTGCGCCGTGGTGACGGCGGCTTCCCCTGTTCGCAGCTGGGCCCAGACGTTGTCGTCGGGGCAGGAGCCCTCGGGAGTCAGGCAGGTCTCGGCCCAGGAACCCTGGGCGTCCTTCAGTGCCTGTCGGGCGACGTCGACGCTCTGCTGGTAGCTCTTCCTGTTGAGCCGCTGGTTCCGCTCGGCCTCCGCGAGGTTGGTGCGCGCGGCCTGCAGGCTGAGCGAGGACTGGTCAGCGCTGGAGACGGCCTGCGCGTAGGAGCTCCTCGCACTCGCAAGGGCTTGTCGCTGTGTGGTGTCGTCGAGTGCGGCTAGCTCCTGATCGGTGCGGACCGTGTCACCCTCTGCCACGTCGACGGTCGACGCGGTGCCCGCGATGTCGAAGGACAGGTTCACCAGCCCGGCCGTCTCCACCGTGCCCGTCGCCGTGACGGTCTCGCTCACGGCGCCCAGCTGGGCCGGGACGGTGCGCCCGGTCTGCTCGGCCGGCCTCGGTGCCAGGAGGGCGAAGCCCACCGCGACGACGGCGAGCACGAGGACCCCGAGGCCGATGTTGATCCAGACGATGCGACGACGCATGCTTCCAGCCTCTCGCATCTGGGTGCCTATCGCGCAAC
>JAURME010000113.1 GCA_030830865.1 Candidatus Nanopelagicales bacterium
ACAGAGTCGACCACGAGGATCGACTCGAAGTGCGGGATCTGACCCTCCTTGTCGAGCAGGTCCGCCTCCGTGGCGAGGCCGAAGGCCGTGCCCATGGTGTCGAAGAAGTCGCTGAGCATCAGGGAGAAGATGGCGAGGATCGTCGCGATGACGCCGATGGCCGACCAACTGCCGAGCAGGTTGAACTGTCCCAGCAGGCCGAGGTCCGGAGTGCTGATCACCTGGTCGGGCAGCTTCGGGACGTTGAGGCTCCAGCCGACCTCGTTGGCAATGGAGCCATCCGCCGCCACCCGCGGCCCGACCTTGGCGACGGCCTCGACGATGATCGCCACGACTGCCGTGCCCAGGATGCCGATGAGGATCGCTCCACGCACCTTGCGCACCAGCAGGATGATCGTCAGCAGGAGGCCGAAGACAAACACGAACATCGGCCACCCGCTGAGGGACCCGAACAGGCCGAAGCTGATCAGCGGAACGCCGGGACGCGTGATGCCCGCATCGACGAGACCGATGATCGCAATGAACAGACCGATGCCGACGCCGATCGCGTACTTCAGCTGCTCAGGCACCGCGGTGAACACCGCGGACCGGAAGCCCGTGAGCACCAGGAGCAGGATCACGACACCCTCGATAACGACCAGTCCCATGGCGTCGGCCCAGGTCATCTGCGGGGCGAGCGTGAAGGCGACGAAGCCGTTGAGGCCGAGGCCCGCGGCGATCGCGATCGGGAACCGACCGATCGCACCCATGACCATGGTCAGAAGCCCCGCGATCAGCGCCGTCGCCGCTGCGACCATCGCAATCGACTTCACGACGTCATCGGTGTTCCCGATGAACATCCCGTTGACGTCCTTGGCCGTGCCGATGATGAGCGGGTTGAGCACCACGATGTAGGCCATCGTGAAGAACGTGACGAAGCCGCCGCGGATCTCGCGACTGTAGTTGGACCCCCGTGCCGTGAGTTCGAACCAGCGGTCGAAACCGCTCACCCGACTCCCCTCCTGAACCGACACTTCTCCTCCTGCTGAAGTCTCCGACGGGGGAAGGTGGGGAAACCTGCGGTCAGGCACGTCGGGCAGGGGAACGCTAGCGCGCGCCGGGGGCGTGCATGGCCGAATCCCGACCTCGTTCCCTATTCCTCCACCCTCTCCAGTCGCACAGGGAACATGCGCCACGCCAGACCCATTCCCACAAGAACGATGACGGCACCCGCCAGGAGGGCCCAGGTCATCCCGGTGACGAACGCTGCGCCCGTGACATCGTGGACCGGCGCGGAGTAGGCCTCGGGAAGGCGGTGGGCGACGAGGGCCGCAGACGCCAGGGACTCGCGCACACCGTCAAGCACCTGTATGGGAATCGATGCAGCACGATCGCCCAGCGAGGCGATGGCAGCCTCGACGTTCTCCCGGTAGAAGATCGACATCACCGCCCCGAGGATCGCGACCCCGAACGAACCGCCCAGCTCTCCCATCGCGTCGTTCACCGCAGAACCCAGACCCGAGCGTTCCCGCGGGACCGAGGAGAGCACGGCATTCGTCGCCTGCGGCAGGGTGATGCCCATCCCCACGCCGATGAGGCCGAGCGTGACGCCGATGAACCCGTACGACGTGTCCACACGGTAGGTGCTGGCCAGGGCCAGGCCGAGCATGACGAGGGCGAGTCCGATCACGACCGTGAAGCGAGTTCCCATCCGCTGGGCGATGACCGGGCTCACCAGTGACGCGACGAGCAGGCCACCGGCACCCGGCAGCATCGCGATGCCGGACTGCAACGGGGTCATCGACTGGACGAGCTGCAAGAACTGCGGCATCAGGAAGAACGCACCCATGAGCGCGAAGTAGACGAGCGCGACCGTCACGATGGCGATGACGAACGTGCGTTGCCGGAACAGCGTCATCGGCAGCAGTGGTCGCGGCGCCCGACCCTCCCACCACACGAACGTCGACAGGGATCCCACCGCGACGACGGCACTGACGACCGTCGTGGCCGCGATCCCCTGCTCGGGCAGCTGGATGATGGTGACGACGAGGGCGATCAGGCCGAGCGAGGACAGTGCCGCCCCGCGCAGGTCCAACTGCGGACGGCTCTCATCGCAGGACTCCGGAACCCACAGCAGCGTGGCCCCGAGCACGAGGACGATCAACGGTGGATTGACGAGGAAGACGGAGTGCCAGGAGAAGCGCTCGAGCAACAGACCGCCGATGATCGGGCCGAGGGCGACGCCCACGCCCGCGACCGCTGCCCAGATGCCGATGGCCTGCGCGCGCATCCGCGGCTCGCGGAACACCTGGACGAGGATCGACAGGGTCGACGGCATGATGAAGGCACCGCCGATGCCCATGAGTCCACGCGCGAGCATGAGCAGGTCCACCGTCGGGGCGAGACCCGCACCGAGCGAGGCGAGCCCGAACGCCACCAGGCCGATGAGCAGGATGCGCCGGCGACCGAACCGGTCCCCCAGGCTGCCGGCGAGCAGGAGGGTTCCCGCGAACAGCACCGAGTAGGCGTCGACGACCCACTGGAGGTCCGCTGTGCTGGCGTCGAGGTCCTCCTGCATGCTGGGCAGGGCGACGTTGACGATGGTGTTGTCCAGCGAGATCAGCGCGAGTGCCGCGGAGAGGACTCCGAGGACGACCCAGCGGTTGCTCACCAACTCAGGCTAGCCGTCAGTGGTGAAGGTAGGCCTGCATCCTCTTCGCGACCACCGTGACCGCCTTCGTTGGCATGAGACGCGACATGCGGTCGAGCATGCGGGTGTCCTTGCCGTTGAGGACCCGCGGCTGACCCGAGGCCAGGGCCTCGACGATGATCCGGCCGACCTCCGATGCAGGCGTCATAGACGCCGCGGCTGTCGCGTCCCCCGCGAAGTCGATCGTGACGCCGGAGTTCTCCGCGATGTTCGTTCCCGTGGCGCCGGGATAGACGAGGGTGACGGCCACCGGGGAGTCCTGCAGTTCGGCGAACAGCGTCTCCGTGAGCAGGGCGACCGCCGCCTTGCTCGCGCCGTACGCGCCCTGGCCAGGGACGGGGACAATCGCGCCCATGCTCGACACATTGAGGAGGGCCGCCTCGGGCCGCTCGACGAGCAGGGGCAGGAAGGCCTTGACCGTGTTCACCGTGCCCCCGAAGTTCACGCTCATGACCCGGTCGATGTCCTCATGCGAGAGTTCGAGGATCGGCACGAAGGGCTGGATGATTCCGGCGATGTTGGCGAGGCCGTCGACCTGTCCGTGCCACTCGATCACCGCCGCGGGCAGGGCATCGACCTGCGCACGGTCCGTCAGGTCGATCGGGTGCAGGGACAGCGAGTGGGATGACGCTCCGGTCGCCAGTGCAGCCGTGGCCATCAGCCCGTCCTGACTGCGATCGACGGCTGCGACCCGAGCACCACGCCTCAACAGCTCCAGCGCCACCTCACGGCCGATGCCGTTCCCGGCACCGGTGACGACGATGACCTTTCCGTTGAGGCGCATGGCGTGTCCCTCGCTCTCGTGACCCCTCCAGTGTCGGACAGTGAAGGCAGTCATGAGGTATCAGGAGGGTGCAGGTCGTGGATCTGACCGGTCAGGCTCCGATGCGCATCAGGGGCCCGGCGGCCCTCCGGCGGGGTCGTTCCGGCGCAGTTCGCGGACGTGCTGACGCCAGGCCAGTTCGTCCGGGTCGACGGCCTCGGGCGGAGCAGTGGGCGTGCTGTCCTCCTCGGCGGCGTTCGCCTCGGCCTCGAAGCGGGCGGCGCGTTCGCGGAAGTAGCGGGAGATCGACGTGGTGATGCTTCCGTGCTTGCGGTACCGGTTCCACACGATGAAGGCGAAGGCACCGATGATGGGCCACTGGAACGTGTAGACCCAGGCCCGGTCGACCCCCTCCTGCGCTCGTCGGTATTCGACGATCGTCGCAAACGTGCAGAACGCCAGGACGACGACGAGCGGGATGTGAAGCTGCCAGAAGTCCTTGATACGACGGGATCGCTCGGACGGGGGTTCCTGCTGCGACTCGGTGGACTCGTCACTCACGCCGAGGTCACCTCCGCCCTCGGTCGTCCGTCATCGGGCATGGAGCCATCCTCGCCCATGTCCCGCTCGCGGTGCCCGAAGGACAGCCAGGCGAGCAGGCCCTCGGCGAGCAGGACCGACGCCCACGTGCCGACTCCGAGTCCCCCGACGACATCCCGCTCGATCCACCAGATGGCGACGGGCCAGCCGAGCATGGCCACGATCGTGGCCGGCAGAGCCGGTCCGACTGACAGGACGGTGACCAGCGCCCACCCGGCAGCGAGCAGGAGCAGCGCGCCGATCAGCGTCCCGAGCTGAACCCCGACGGTGACGTCGGCAAGCGCGCTCGGCACCCCGACCCCGGCAATGACCACGGCAAGCAGGGCGGCGACGGCCGCGGTCTCCGGGTAGCGACGGGCGACGGACGGGGCCCTGAGCGCACGGGGGTTGACGAAGCCGACGGCCATGGGAAGGCCAAGGACCAGCAAAACGATCGCCCCGGCAGTCAGGTGGTCTCCGGGGAAAGCGAGCCCGGGGGGAGCGGTCCGAGAGAGGGCGACGGAGAGTCCGTAGACGGTGCCCATCCACAGCACCTCCCACGCCCCCCATCTGACGAACAGGGCGCGGAAGTCCGGATCGAGGACGGTCGACCCGGATCGGGCATCCCACTGCTGGGCGATGACCCTTCGGTGCCGCCAGCCCCAGCCGATCAGGACCACCAGCACGGTGACCTTGGCGAGGATGAGCGTGCCGTAGGTCGACGTGAGCAACGCCGCGACGCCGTCCAGACGGAGCGCCGCGTTGAGCAGACCCGTCTCGGCGATGACGATCACGCTGATGAGGGCCAGGATGCTGAACCGCCGCAGGAGGATCCCGGCATCGGGTTCCCCGGCCGCCGCGTAGAGGGCCGTGGCCACCAGGCCTCCGACCCACAGCGAAGCGAAGACCAGATGGAAGCCCAGCCCGATCGATGCT
>JAURME010000114.1 GCA_030830865.1 Candidatus Nanopelagicales bacterium
GTCAACGATCGGAGAGACGAATGTATAACGGACGGGTGACGGTCGGTGGACCGGCGGACGTGCACGACCTCGGCCGACTCCAGATCAGCAAACTCGCCGTCGGCCCGTATGACAACAACGTCTACCTTCTGCGGTGCCGCGACACCGGCGCCCAGGCCCTCGTCGATGCCGCGGCCGACCCCGGACGCATCATGGACCTCATTGGCCCCGCAGGGCTCTCCCTCATCGTGACGACGCATCGACACCCTGACCACTGGCAGGCCCTGCAGGAGGTCAAGGACCTCACCGGCGCACCCACCGCCGCTCATGTGGATGACGTGGAGGGAATTCCCGTTCCCACGGACGTCGTGCTCAACGACGGTGACAGGATCGAGATCGGTGACTGCACCGTGGAGGCCATCCACCTCGTGGGGCACACACCCGGTTCCATCGCCCTGCTCTACGACGATCCCGACGGCCCCCCGCATCTCATCACCGGCGATTGCCTGTTTCCCGGCGGGGTGGGCAAGACGATGTCACCCGAGGCCTTCGACTCCCTCTACTCGGACGTCACGAGCAAGCTCTTCAACCGGCTTCCCGATGAGACATGGGTCTATCCGGGCCACGGAAACGACACGACCATCGGCTCAGAACGGCCCGCCCTCACTGAGTGGCGCGAGCGCGGCTGGTAGTCCGCGCGCCGCCTGCACAGGTTCCTGCGCTGTCACTCGCCCGGATTCCTCTCGCGATCCCGATCCCCTGATGTCACGCGGCCGGCATGTGCCACGGCGCTCGGATCCCTGCGCACCTTCCACCACGACCCCACGGTCACCAGGACCAGGACCACACCGATGAACGCCAGACTGAGGTTCGTCGGGATCTTCGGCACGGTGTCCGGCCAGGTCTCATGCCCCCAGGTCAGCACGAGCTTGATCCCGATGAACACGAGGATGACCGCGAGGCCGATCGACAGGTAGACGAGTTTGTCGAGCAGCCCTTTGAGAAGGAAGTACAGCGCCCGAAGTCCGAGGAGCGCGAAAGCGTTGGCCGTGAAGACGAGGTAAGCCTCCTGCGTGACTCCGAAGGTCGCGGGAATGCTGTCGAGCGCGAAGAGCACGTCGGTCGACCCGATCGCGATCATGACGAGGAGCAGGGGCGTCAGCGCCCGCCGTCCGTCGATCCGCGTGAATAGCCGTGTGCCCTCGTAGTGGTCCGAGACGATGAAGCGCTTGCGCACGACCCGGACCACGACGTTGTCCGTCGGCTCGGGATCCTCGTTCCGGTGCCGTGCCAACTGGACCCCCGTCCAGATCAGGATGGCGCCGAAGATGACGAAGGTGAAGGAGAACAGCGCCAGGGCTGCTGCTCCGACAGCGATGAACACCGCGCGCAAGACCAGCGCCAGCACCACGCCCACCAGAAGCACCCGCTGATGGAGCTCCGCAGGCACCGCGAACTGCGTGAGGATGATGATGAAGACGAACAGGTTGTCCACGCTGAGCGACTTCTCCACCAGATAAGCAGTGAAGAACTGGGTGCCGAAATCCGATCCCTGCCACATCCAGATGCCGACGCCGAAGATGATCGCCAGACCGATGTAGAAGATCGACCAGAGAGCCGCCTCCTTGAACTTCACTTCATGCGGCTTGCGGCTCACCGTCACGAAATCGAGCGCGACGAGCAGCAGGATTCCCAGAATCGTGGCCGCCCACAGTGTCAACGTCACGTCCATCAGCGACTGCTCTCCCCTGATTCCTGCCCAGACGGCCCGCTGCGGTCGCGCGTCACATAAAGGCTAGCCGCTGCGGTCACGGTCAGCACGCCCACGACGACGGCAAGGGACAGCCATACCGGGATGCGCGGCACCGGCAGGCTCGTGGTTGCGTGGAGCGCCTCGAGGATGAGCTTGACGCCGATGAAGCCGAGGACAATCGCGAGTCCCCGGTTGAGGTACTTGAGCCGTTCGAGCAGGCCGCCAAGGAGGAAGTACAGCTGACGCAGGCCCATCAGCGCGAAGGCGTTCACCGTGAAGACGAGGTAGGCCTCGCTGGTGATGCCGAAGACTGCCGGGATGCTGTCGAGCGCGAAGAGGAGGTCCGTTGTTCCGATGGCCAGCATCACCATGGCCATCGGCGTCAACACCCGACGCCCCGCAAGCACCGTCGTCAGTCGGCTGCCGTCGTAGTGCGGTGAGGTCGGGACCCGCGCACCGATCCAACGCATGAAGCCATTGCCCCCCGGATCGGGCTCGGAGTCATCGGAACCCCACACCTGCCATGCTGTGAACAGCAGGAACCCTCCGAAGAGGTAGAAGGTGCCCGTGAAGCGTTCGATGAGCTCGGCACCCACGAGGATCAGGGCTCCCCGCAGCACCAGGGCGATGACGATGCCGACGAGCAGCACCCGATGCTGGAGGACGGACGGCACCGCGAAGCTCGTCATGATCACCATGAAGACGAACAGGTTGTCCACGCTCAGCGAGTACTCCATGAGGTACCCGGCCACGAACTGTCCGCCGTAGCTCACACCGAAGTACCAGGTCACGAATCCCGCGAAGGCCATTGCGAGCGCGATGTAGAACAGCACCCAGCGAGCCGCCTCCTTCGGACCGAAGTCATGCGGCCGCCGGTCCACGATGATCAGGTCCAGCACGATGACGGCGATCAGTCCGATCAGTGTGACGCCCCACAGCCACGGTGGGACGTCAAGCGCAGCGCTCATGCGGTGCCCGCCTCGCGCATACCGCGCAGCTCTTTCTTCAGGTCGGACACCTCGTCACGCAGGCGGGCAGCGAGTTCGAACTGCAGCTCCGCCGCAGCCCCGTGCATCTGGGTCGTGAGTTCCTCGATCAGCGACAGCAGCTCCTCTGCTGCCATGGACTTCGCGCGTCCGCCGGATCCGCGACCGCTCTTCCTCGCACCGGGGGCCTCCTGCAGAAGTCGAGCTGTGTCTGCGTCCTCTCGCGCGAGCATGTCCGTGATGTCGGCGATCCTCTTTCGCAGCGGCTGCGGGTCGATGCCGTGATCAGTGTTGTAGGCGATCTGCTTCGCCCGTCGTCGGTCTGTCTCCTCGATGGCCCGAGCCATGGACGGAGTCACCTTGTCGGCGTACATGTGGACCTCACCGGACACGTTGCGAGCCGCACGTCCGATGGTCTGGATGAGGGAGGTCTCCGATCGCAGGAAGCCCTCCTTGTCAGCATCGAGGATGGCCACGAGGGACACCTCCGGCAGGTCCAGCCCCTCCCGCAGCAGGTTGATGCCGACGAGCACGTCGAAGACACCCAGTCGCAGCTCACGCAGGAGCTCCACGCGCCGGAGGGTGTCGACCTCCGAGTGCAGGTACTGGACCCGGATCCCGTTCTCCAGGAGGTAGTCCGTGAGGTCCTCGGCCATCCGCTTCGTGAGCGTTGTGACGAGCACCCGTTCTCCGCGCTCTGCCCGCTCCTGGATCTCGGTCATGAGGTCGTCGATCTGGCCCTCGGTCGGTTTCACGACGACACGCGGATCCACCAGCCCTGTGGGCCGGATCACCTGTTCGACGACGTCGCCCTCGACCCGCGTGAGCTCGTAGGGACCGGGTGTCGCCGAAAGGTACACCGTCTGACCTATGCGGTCGGTGAACTCCTCCCAGCGGAGAGGTCGGTTGTCCATCGCACTGGGCAGGCGGAAGCCATGGTCCACCAGGGTGCGCTTGCGGCTCATGTCCCCCTCGTACATGGCACCGATCTGCGGCACGGTCACGTGGGACTCGTCGAGGACGATCAGGAAGTCCTCCGGGAAGTAGTCCAGCAGGCAGTTGGGAGCCGACCCCGCCTCGCGGCCGTCGATGTGCCGCGAGTAGTTCTCGATCCCCGAACACGTGCCGACCTGCCGCATCATCTCGATGTCGTAGGTCGTTCGCATGCGCAGGCGCTGCGCCTCGAGCAGTTTGCCCTGGCCCTCCAGCTCGGCCAGGCGTGCCGCGAGCTCCTCCTCGATACCGGCGATGGCCCGCTCCATGCGCTCTGGCCCCGCCACGTAGTGGGTGGCCGGGAAGACGTACAGCTCCTCGTCCTCGGTCAGGATCTCGCCGGTCACCGGATGCAGCGTCAGCAGCCGTTCGATCCCGTCACCGAACATCTCGATCCGGACCGGATGCTCCTCGTAGACCGGGAAGACCTCGATCGTGTCACCGCGGACCCGGAACGTCCCGCGCTCGAAACTGACATCGTTCCTGGAGTACTGGATGTCCACGAAGGCCCGCAGGAGGACGTCATGGTCGATCTCCTGGCCCACGCGAAGCCGCACCATGCGGTCGACATACTCCTGGGGGGTTCCCAGCCCGTAGATGGCGGACACCGTGGCCACCACGAGGACATCCCGACGGGTCAGCAGGCTGTTCGTCGCGGAGTGCCGCAGCCGTTCGACCTCCTCGTTGATGGAGGAGTCCTTCTCGATGTAGGTGTCACTCTGCGGGATGTAGGCCTCGGGCTGGTAGTAGTCGTAGTACGAGACGAAGTACTCCACGGCGTTGTCAGGCAGCAGGTCCCGGAACTCGGCCGCCAGCTGCGCAGCCAGGGTCTTGTTGGGCGCCATGACCAGCGTCGGCCGCTGCAGCTCCTCGACCAGCCAGGCGGTCGTGGCACTCTTGCCCGTCCCGGTCGCGCCGAGAAGCACCACGTCGGTGTCGCCCTCCCGGATCCGTCGGGCGATCTCCGCGATCGCCTCCGGCTGATCGCCAGAAGGTTCGAAGGGGGCCTTGACGCGGAACGGCGCGACCTTGCGCTGAAGGTCTGTGACCGGACGCGTCATCCCGGGTCACCCGACAGGATCGTCCACAGCTCGTCCACCTGCCGCTTCGTGGCCTCGAGGTCCCCCGAGTTGTCGATCACGTGGTCTGCTCCGGAGAGACGTTCGGATCGCGACCACTGCGCCTGCATGCGGCGACGAACGTCGACCTCCTCCAACCCGCGCAGCCCGACGGCCCTCTCCACCTGCAGGTCCTCGGGCACATCGACGACGACCACTTCATCGACAAGGTCCTGCTGGCCGGTCTCGAACAGGAGCGGCATGTCGTAGACGACGATGCAGGTGTCCGGTGCCTCGGCCAGTCGACGCTGGGACTCCTCACGGATCAGCGGATGCATGATCGCATTGAGGCGCTGAGTGCCGTCCGTATCCCGAAAGGCCCGGGCGGCAAGCGCCCCCCGATCCAGACTGCCGTCGGAGCGCACGATGTCATCACCGAACTCCAGGGCGAGCAGACTCAGGGCGGGCATCCCCGGCTCCACGACATCCCTGGCGATCGCGTCGGCGTCGATGATCACCGCTCCATGCTCGGCGAGCAGACCGGCCACCGTCGTCTTTCCCGAGCCGATGCCCCCGGTGAGACCGATGCGATGCATGGCCTCACCCTAGGTGAGACCGGACGCACGAAGGCCGGGCCACCCCAGAGGGGGACCCGGCCTTCGTGTGAAGCTGTGGTGCTACTCGCCCGTGAGCTTGTCGCGCAGGGCCTGAAGCGCCTCGTCCGTGGCCAGCGTGCCGGACTGGTCGTCCGACTCGGATGAGTAGGACGACGGCGCCTCCCCAGCCTCGACCGCCGCGGCCTGATCCGCCGCACGAGCCTCGTCGGCCTGCTTGCGATGGGCCTCCCAGCGAGCATGCGCGTCGGCGTACTGCCGCTCCCATTCCTCGCGCTGACCCTCCGAACCCGCCTTCCATTCGCCCGTCTCCGGGTCGAAGCCGTCGGGACCGATGTACGCGCCCGCCTCGTTGAATGCCGGGGCCATGCCGTACAGGTACGGATCGAACTCCTCGCTGGCGACACCGTCGGCGGAGTCATTGGCCTGCTTGAGCGACAGGGAGATGCGACGGCGCTCGAGGTCGATGTCGATGACCCGCACGAAGATGTCGTCGTTGACCTGCACGATCTGCTCCGGCAGCTCAATGTGACGCTCGGCGAGCTCTGAGATGTGCACAAGGCCCTCGATGCCCTCCTCCACGCGCACGAACGCGCCGAAGGGGACGAGCTTCGTGACCTTGCCGGGGACAACCTGCCCGATCTGGTGCGTCCGGGCGAAGTGCTGCCAGGGATCCTCCTGCGTCGCCTTGAGGGACAGCGAGACGCGCTCGCGGTCCATGTCGACGTCGAGCACCTCGACAGTGACCTCCTTGCCGACCTCGACCACCTCGGACGGGTGATCGATGTGCTTCCAGGAGAGCTCTGACACATGCACGAGGCCGTCCACACCGCCGAGATCGACGAAGGCGCCGAAGTTGACGATCGAGGAGACCACACCGTTGCGGATCTGACCCCGCTGAAGCTGCGTGAGGAAGGTCTGACGGACCTCGCTCTGGGTCTGCTCGAGCCACGCGCGGCGGGACAGCACCACGTTGTTGCGGTTCTTGTCGAGCTCGATGATCTTCGCCTCGAGGGTCTTGCCGACGTACGGCTGCAGGTCGCGCACGCGGCGCATTTCGACGAGAGAAGCGGGCAGGAAGCCACGCAGGCCGATATCGAGAATCAGGCCGCCCTTGACGACCTCGATCACCTGGCCCTCGACTACGCCATCTTCTTCCTTGACCTTCTCGATCGTGCCCCAGGCGCGCTCGTACTGTGCCCGCTTCTTGGACAGGATGAGGCGGCCTTCCTTGTCCTCCTTGGTGAGGACGAGTGCCTCGACGTGGTCGCCCACGGAGACGACCTCGCCAGGATCGACATCGTGCTTGATGCTCAGCTCGCGGGAGGGGATGACGCCCTCCGTCTTGTACCCGATGTCCAGGAGGACCTCGTCGCGGTCCACCTTGACGATGGTGCCCTCGACGATGTCGCCGTCGTTGAAGTACTTGATCGTGGCGTCGATCGCCGCCATGAAGTCATCGGCGGTGCCGATGTCGTTGACCGCCACCTGGGCGGGTGCTGCAGTAGTAGAGGTGGTCATGAAGTAGGGGATCTCTTCGGTAGGTGTGACTCCTCCGCCATGGAGGGGCCACATGTGGGGACCATTCCGACGGGAACCGCCGGGACGGACGCTTCGCGGACGCGAAACCACCCAAGACTACCGGAGAGCCTGTTCACACTCAGAGTCGCCCTTGTCGGGCCCACGTCGACGGGAACCGCCAACGCCGCGCGTGCTTCAGTCGCGTTCGCCGATTCTCAGCAGGGGTTGCCTTTCCGTCACTCAACGGCTGAACAACGTCTGGTCGTGAATTCCCGAGAA
>JAURME010000115.1 GCA_030830865.1 Candidatus Nanopelagicales bacterium
ACGCACGACGCCTACTACTGCGTCGTCGATCAGCACGCCATCACCGTCGACCATGACCCGGAACTTCTGCGCAGGCGCACCTACGCGTCATTCGCTCAGCTCCTCGCGATCGGTCTGGACCCGTCGACATCGACGATCTTCGTGCAGAGCCACGTGCCGGAGCACAGTCAGTTGGCGTGGGTACTGGAGTGCCAGACCGGGTTCGGTGAAGCCGGCCGCATGACCCAGTTCAAGGACAAGTCGCAGAAGTCCTCCGACGATCGCATCACGGTCGGGCTCTACACGTACCCCATCCTGCAGGCGGCCGACATCCTCATCTACCAGGCCGATGCTGTGCCCGTGGGGGAGGACCAGCGGCAGCACCTGGAGCTCACCCGCGATCTGGCGCAGCGGTTCAACACGAAGTTCGGCGACACCCTGACGGTCCCCGAGGCGTTCATCGTCAAGGAGACCGCGAAGATCGTGGACCTTCAGGATCCCACGGCCAAGATGAGCAAGTCCGTTCCCGGCGGTTGCGTGTTCCTCCTCGACGATGACAAGGCGATCACGAAGAAGATCAAGAGCGCCGTGACCGACTCCGAGCGCGAGATCCGGTTCGATCCGGTGGAGAAGGCCGGGGTGTCCAATCTCCTGTCGATCCAGCAGGCGCTGACCGGTCGATCGGTGGTCGACCTAGAGGCTTCCTACGAGGGCCGCGGCTACGGGGATCTCAAGGGTGAGACCGCGGAGATCGTGGTCGAGACCATCCGGCCGATCCGGGAGCGGGTCGCGGAGCTGATGGCCGATCCGGCTGAGCTCAGGCGGCAGATGACGGTGGGCGCGCACCGCGCACGCCGGACCGCGGCGCAGACCCTGGATGCGGTCTACCAGCGGGTCGGCTTCGTGCCGATGGATCGTGACTGACGTCTCGTTGACGGGCGTGGAGCAGGTCAGGCGGTGTGCCGGGCACGAGTCACGGACCTACGCCGGAGGATCAGCGCGGCCCCTCCTCCGAGCACGAGGATGACCAAGCCGGCGATGCCCAGGGGCAGCACCGAGGCCGACGTGGTCTCGCCGGGAGCCAGATCCGCGGAGCTCGCTGCCGATGTGCCGTCGGTGCCGGGCTGGGTCGCCGCGTCGGAGGAAGGCTCGGCGGGCTTGGCATCGGCGCTCCGGCCCGTGGCGGTGACGGTGTTGGGCTCCACGAGGGTGCCGACGGGCGTGACCTTGTCGGCGTTCTTGAATCCCCATGACAGGAGCTTGGTGGCAGCCGCCTCGGTCGACTCCGAGATGCCCATCAGCGCCACGATGAGAGTGCGCCCCCTGCGTTCGGCTGCGCCCACGAAGGTGCGACCGGCCTGTGACGTGTACCCGGTCTTGACCCCGATCGCTCCTCGCCAGCCGCGAAGCAGCATGCGATTGGTGGTGTAGATCGTGTGCTTGCCCTTGCCCTTGACGTTCGGGAACTGGGCCTTCACGGTGCGCGCGTAGGCGGAGAAGTCTTCGCGCTTGAGTCCCTCACGTGCGATGAGGGCGAGGTCGTACGCGCTGGAGAGCTGCCCGGGGGCGTCGAGACCGTTCGTGTTCTTCGCAACCGTGTCCAGCGCCCCCAGGCTCTGGGCGACGTCGTTCATCTGTCGGACGGTCTTGCGCACCCCGCCGTTGGCCTCGGCGACGGCGATGGCCGCGTCGTTGGCGCTGGGGAGGAAGACGGCATTCCACAGCTGGTCGAGCGTGTAGGTCCTACCGGGCTTGAGACCGACCCGGGAGCCGTAGGTGTTGGCCGCCTGCCGGGTGGCGACGTACGTGTCCTCCGGCGACGTCTGGGGGAGCACCGTCAGCGCCGTGAGGGTCTTGAGTGTGCTGGCAGGAGCCCGCTGCACGTGTGCCCCCTTGTGAGCGAGGACCTCACCGGTGTCGGCATCGGCGATGATCCACGTCTTGGCCCAGACGTCCGGCACGGGTGCGGCACCGTCGAGGAGGTTCACGTTCCGTTTCGGGCCCGCGAGCTGCTCACCGCCCACAGTCTGGGCCGCCGCGGGGCCGGCGAGGGCGAGAGCGGAGACAAGACTCGCCACGAGGGCGAAGACGAGGGCCAGAGGCCGTCCAGTTGGGAGCGCGGACATCGCTCCTCATGGTAAGCGCAGCAGTAGTCTTCAGAACCCAACCACGCTCAGGAGTCGCTCATGTCCGCTGTGACCACCCCCACAGGCCTGCTCATCGGCGGTGAGTGGCATCAGACCGCTGACCGCTTGCAGGTGATCGATCCCGCGACGTTCACGGTGCTGGCGGAGATCGGCAACGCGTCGGTCGCTGACGGGCTGGATGCGGTCCGGGCGGCCCACGACGCGTTCCAGACGTGGTCGGTGACGCCCCCGCGGCAGCGGGCGGAGGTGCTGCGTCGGGCGTTCGAGATCATGACGGCGGAGATCGAGACCTGTGCTCGCATCATCTCGCTGGAGAACGGCAAGGCATGGCGCGATGCCGTCGGTGAGGCGACGTACGCGGCTGAGTTCTTCCGCTGGTTCTCCGAGGAGGCGTGCCGCATCGCCGGCGACTTCCGAACGGCTCCGGGTGGCGACAAGACGATCGTCGTCGACCATCGGCCTATGGGCGTGGCCTACATGATCACTCCCTGGAACTTCCCGGCCGCGATGGCCACCCGAAAGCTCGCGCCGGCTCTCGCCGCTGGCTGCACTGCGGTGCTGAAGCCGGCGGGTGAGACCCCGCTGACGGCGCTGTGGATCGGTGACGTGCTGCAGCGGGCCGGAGCTCCGGCGGGTGTGGTCAACATCATCACGACCAAGCAGACCGGCCCGGTGTCCGAGGCGATTCTGGCCGACGAGCGGGTGGCGACGCTGTCGTTCACTGGCTCGACCTACGTGGGCAAGATGCTGCTGAAGCAGACGGCGGAACGGGTGCTTCCGTCGTCCATGGAACTCGGCGGGAACGCGCCGTTCGTGGTCTTCGAGGGCACGGATGTCGACGCGGCCATCGCGGGCGCGATGGTGGCGAAGATGCGCAACGGCGGCGCGGCGTGCACCGCGGCGAACCGCTTCTACGTGCACGCGTCCTTGGCCGAGGAGTTCACGACCAAACTCGAGAACGCGTTCGCGAACCTGAAGGTCGGCCCGGGCATCGAACAGGACAACGACCTCGGTGCGATGGTGTCGGAGAAGGAACGCGACAAGATCGTCGAGTTGCTCCAGCAGGCCATGGGCGAGGGCGTGGTCGCCAAGCCAGCGTCCACCGTGCCGTCGCTGGGTGCGTTCATCGCCCCCACGGTGGTGCGGGATGTTCAGCATGGCACCACGCTGACGAAGAACGAGATCTTCGGTCCGGTGGCGCCGATCATCACCTTCGAGGACGAGGAGGACGGCATCCGGATGGCGAACGACACCGAGTACGGGCTGATCTCCTACGTGTACACAGCGGACCCGGGCACAGGGATCCGGATGGCTCGACGCATGGAGTCCGGCATGGTCGCAGTCAACCGTGGACTGGCCTCAGACCCGGCTGCGCCGTTCGGCGGCATGAAGGAGTCTGGCCTTGGTCGAGAGGGCGGCTTCGCTGGCATCCACGAGTTCCTCGAGACCCAGTACTACGCCGTCGACCTGTAGATCGCCGCTACCTAGCCCACGGCCTTCAGACCCCGCACGAAGGTGCGGATCTGGGCCAAGCTGAGGCCTTCGGAGTAGACCTCGACGAAGGTGCTGCTGAGGCCGCTGCCGGCGGACGGCAGCGTGACTGTCGTGTAGGCGCTGCGGCGAACGCCGGCCTTGGTCGCCTTGGCGCAGTAGCTGGTGCTTCCCTGGCAGTCGCCCATCACCGTGGCCGTGGCTCCGTCGACGACGAAGGTGGCGGCCTTGCCGACGCCGTCCGGGCCGTCCTCGCATCCGGTCTGCGACTCGACCATGGAGACGGACCGCGCCTTGCCCTGGCGTCCGTAGGAACTGTTGATCTGCTCGTCCTTGCCTGGTGCGCAGGCGTTCAGCTGGAAGGTGGACTGAGGCATGCCGAGAGTGTTGGACGGTGCATAGACGGTGTAGGTGAGGCCCACCTGTGCGCCCTCGTAGGTGTCAGAGGCTGCGTGGGCGGGCGCGGCAACGGCCAGGGTCAGGGCGGCGGCACCGGCAGCGAGGGTCACAGTGAGCATCTTGGTCATGTCGGCAGTATGGCTGGGGGGTCGGTCGTTGACCAGAGCCGTCGGAAACTCCAGCTGGGGAATCCCCCGAGGTGCCGTGACTCGGTAGCGTCGGCGCGTGCCCTCGCCCGCCCGGACCCTTGATGCGCGGCTCTATGCGGTGCTGGGGCTCGTCGCGATGCTGGCTCCGCTCAGCACCAGTTTCTACCTGCCGGGACTCCCCGAACTCGCCCTGGACCTCGGGGTGTCGGTTCCGCATGCTCAGTTGACACTTTCCGCATCCCTGATCGGTCTGGCCATCGGCCAGTTCTTCATGGGTGCAGCGAGTGATCGCTTCGGTCGGCGTCGACCCATGATCGTCGGCATCGCCGTGTTCGCGATCGCCACGGCACTGTGCGCAGTGGCGCCGTCGCTGCCGGTCCTGGTGGCCCTGCGATTCATCCAGGGGTTGGCAGGGTCAGTGGGTCCGGTCATCAGCCGGGCGACGGTGCGTGACGTGACGACGGGAAACGCCACCGGAAAGGCGCTGTCCAGGCTGCTGGCCATCATCGGCCTGGCGCCCGTCGCCGGACCGCTGATAGGAGGTCTCGTCCTGACCGCGGCGTCGTGGCGGGGCCTGTTCCTCGCGCTGGCCGTGATCTCCGCCGTGAGCCTGCTCGTGACGATCGTGTGGTACCCGGAGACGCTGCCTCGCGAATCGCGCATCGAGGGCGGAACACGGGGCTCGCGGACCGCGATCGCTGAACTCCTTGCTGACCGCAGAGTCAGGATCGCCCTGGGGCTGACCACTCTTCTGGGAATGGTGAGCTTCAGCTGGTCTGCCATCAGTTCCTTCTACTTCATCGACTGGTACGGGATCACCCCGCAGTCCTACGCCATGATCGTTGCCCTGAACTCGCTGGCCTTCGTCATCGGCGCGGTGATCAACGGCAGGCTCGTGGCGCGAGCGGGACCCCGGACGGCGCTGATTCGGGGCCTGTCCCTGATGGCCGTCGGCGTCCTGATCATCGCCGGGCTGACGATCGTCATGGGTCCCTGGGTGCTCACCGCCGGAGTCACCATCCTGACGATGGGAGCGTACGGCGGGCAGATCGCGAATGCCC
The DNA here is from genome assembly GCA_030830865.1 of Candidatus Nanopelagicales bacterium. GTDB lineage: Bacteria > Actinomycetota > Actinomycetes > S36-B12 > S36-B12 > UBA10649. The sequence continues at coordinate 5,227 of JAURME010000115.1, forward strand.
AGACCCTGGGGCTCGGCCCGCACGGGCGAGTGGCGGGAACCATGTCCTCGCTCCTCGGCACCGCCCAATTCCTCGGCGGGGCCGTCGTACCCCCTCTGGTGACGTGGGGTCTGGGCCCGATTGCGGCCCTTCCGACCCTGATGGTGTGCGCCACCCTGGGGGCGCTGACCCTGACCGTTGCCGGTGTGCGACGCACCTCCTAGGCCGGAGGAGGGACGGGCACTAGGACAGTCTTCCGACCGCCTGTGACGTGGCTCTCACGCCCTGCGCTCCGATCGTGGATTGTGGGGGAATGCACTAGCATCCGAAGCACATTCGTTATCAGTGAAGGGCACCTTCGTGAGTACATCGGTCACGGGAATTCCCCAGGGCACGAGAGCACAACTTGGCGTCAAGACCCTCCGGACCGACAGATGGTGGCTGCAGCCGCTCGTCACCTTCCTGGCCCTTCTCGCCTTCGTCATCTACGCCACGTGGCGGGCCTTCGAGAACGAGTACTACTTCAGCGAGCCACTGATCTCCCCGCTGTACTCGCCGTGCCTGTCGACCTCGTGTCCCGAGGGCGCCACACTGTTCGGCTGGACGCCTTTCGGCGATTGGTACCTCGGCGGTTTGGCGATCTCGCCGGCGCTGTTCATCCTCATCTTCCCGCTCGGCTTCCGGATGACCTGCTACTACTACCGCAAGGCCTACTACCGGGCCTTCTGGCAGTCGCCGCCCGCGTGCGCTGTGGCCGAGCCCCATCGCAAGTACACCGGTGAGACCCGTTTCCCGCTGATCATCCAGAACAGCCACCGCTACTTCTTCTACATGGGCCTGATCTTCAACGTCATCCTCACGTACGACGCGATCATCGCCTTCCGCAACGCTCAGGGGGAATGGGGTCACGTCAGCATCGGCACTCTGATCCTCGTTGCCAACGCGACCTTCCTGTGGCTGTACTCGCTGTCGTGCCACTCCTGCCGCAACACCTTCGGCGGGCGCCTCAAGCACTTCTCCCAGCACCCGGTGCGCTACTGGATGTGGTCCAAGATCTCCATCCTCAACCACAGTCACATGCGCTATGCCTGGATCTCCCTCATCATCGTCGCCGGAACGGACTTCTACGTCCGAGAGGTGGCGGCCGGCGCCATCCCCAACCTCTACCTCTTCTAGGACGCAGCAGATGCCCACACCCGAGCGTTTCTCGTACGACGTCGTCGTCATCGGTGCAGGCGGCGCAGGACTCCGCGCCGCCATCGCCGTGCGCGAGGCCGGCAAGTCCGTCGCCGTCCTCAGCAAGTCGCTCTTCGGCAAGGCCCACACCGTCATGGCGGAGGGAGGTATCGCCGCGTCGATGGCGAACGTCAACCCCAACGACGGCTGGAAGGTGCACTTCTGCGACACCATGCGAGGGGGCAAGTTCCTCAACCACTACCGGATGGCCGAGCTCCACGCCCAGGAGGCTCCCCAGCGCGTGTGGGAGCTGGAGTCCTGGGGGGCCCTGTTCGACCGCACGAAGGACGGCAAGATCAGCCAGCGCAACTTCGGCGGACACGAGTATCCGCGGCTGGCGCACGTGGGCGATCGCACAGGCCTGGAGATGATCCGCACGCTGCAGCAGCGGGTGGTAGCTCTGCAGCAGCAGGACAAGGCGGAATTCGGCGACTACGAGGCGCGCATCAAGGTCTTCGCGGAGTGCTCTGCCAGCGACATCTTCATGTCCGGCGACGGCGACTCCCGCACGGTGTCCGGCGTCCTGGCCTACTGGCGTCCCAGCGGGCAGTTCATCACCTTCGACACGTCGGCGGTCGTCATCGCCACCGGCGGCATCGGGAAGTCCTTCAAGGTCACGAGCAACTCATGGGAGTACACGGGCGACGGTCACGCGCTGGCCATGCTGGCCGGCGGCTCCCTGGTGAACATGGAGTTCGTCCAGTTCCACCCGACCGGCATGGTCTGGCCGCCGAGCGTCAAGGGCATCCTGGTCACGGAATCGGTGCGTGGTGACGGAGGAGTCCTGACGAACTCCGAGGGTCGTCGCTTCATGTTCGACTACATCCCCGAGGTGTTCAAGGACAAGTACGCCACGACGGAGGAAGAGGCCGATCGCTGGTACACGGACCCGGACAACAACAAGCGTCCGCCGGAGCTCCTCCCGCGCGACGAGGTCGCCCGCGCCATCAACGCGGAGGTCAAGGCTGGTCGCGGCTCCCCGCACGGGGGCGTGTTCCTGGATGTGTCCAAGAGGCTTCCGGCGGATGTCATCAAGGCGAAACTGCCCTCCATGTGGCACCAGTTCAAGGAACTGGCCGACGTCGACATCACGCTCGAGCCCATGGAGGTGGGCCCGACCTGCCACTACGTGATGGGTGGGGTTGAGGTCGACCCCGACACTGAGGCGGTCGCCGGCGTGAACGGGGTGTTCTGTGCGGGTGAGGCGGCCGGAGGACTGCACGGTTCGAATCGTCTCGGTGGCAACTCGCTGTCGGACCTTCTCGTGTTCGGCAAGCGCGCGGGAGATGCAGCCGCCGATTTCGTGGAGGGCCGCACGCCCGGAGCTGCGCCTGAAGCCGAGATCGATGCGGCTGTCGAGCGCTGGCTGGCCCCGTTCGATGTGCCGGCCGGGGAGAACCCGTACACCATCCAGCACGACCTGCAGCAGGTGATGAATGACCTCGTCGGCATCATCCGCACCGAGTCGGAGATGGAGGAGGCCCTGCGGCAGATCGACGCCCTGAAGGAGCGGGCCCGACACATCAAGGTCGAGGGTGGTCGGGAGTACAACCCGGGCTGGCACATGGCCATCGATCTGCAGAAGCAGCTGATCGTCTCGGAGTGCATCGCTCGCTCAGCCCTGACGCGACAGGAGTCCCGCGGCGGTCACACGAGGGATGACTTCCCGGGCATGGATCCGGAGTGGCGCAAGGTGAACCTGATCTGTCGGCTCGACGGTGATTCCGTGAAGGTCACCCGGCAGGCGCTTCCCCTGATGCACGAGGAGCTCGCCTCCCTGTTCGACACGGGGGAGTTGTCGAAGTACATGACGAGAGAAGAACTGACGGCACTCGGTCGAGAGGTGGCACAGGCATGAGCTACATGGCGAAGTTCCGTCTATGGCGAGGTGACAACGGTTCAGGAGAGCTCACCGACTACGACGTGGAGGTCAACGAGGGCGAGGTCGTGCTCGACGTCTTGCATCGGATCCAGGCCACCCAGGCGAATGACCTCGCCATCCGCTGGAACTGCAAGGCCGGCAAGTGCGGTTCCTGCAGCGCGGAGGTCAACGGCCGCCCACGGCTCATGTGCCTCACTCGCATGAACACGTTCGAGGAGGACGAGGTCGTCACGGTGACCCCGCTACGCACCTTCCCCGTGATCCGCGATCTCGTCACGGATGTGTCCTTCAACTACGAGAAGGCGCGGGAGGTGCCGGCGTTCAGCCCGCCGGAGGGGCTGGAGCCCGGCGACTACCGAATGCAGCAGGTGGACGTCCAGCGAAGCCAGGAGTTCCGCAAGTGCATCGAGTGCTTCCTGTGCCAGAACACCTGCCACGCGATCCGCGACCATGAGGAGAACGAGAAGGCCTTCGCCGGCCCTCGTGTCCTCATGAGGGTGGCCGAGCTCGACATGCATCCTCTGGACACCAAGGACCGCAGGGAAATAGCCCAGGACGAACTGGGACTGGGCTACTGCAACATCACCAAGTGCTGCACCGAGGTGTGTCCCGAGCACATCCAGATCACCGACAACGCGCTCATCCCGATGAAGGAGCGTGTGGTCGACAAGAAGTACGACCCGATCACCTGGCTGGGCTCGAAGATCAGGACACGTTCGAGCTCGAAGTAGGCTCCATTCGCTGTCCTACGCTGTGACTCACCCTTGACGGTCATGGACGGGAGTGCTTGGTGACGGATCTTCGTGCCGTGGCGTGGCGCACTTCCGATCAGTCGATCGTGCTGCTGGACCAGACGCGGCTTCCTGGTCGCCAGGAGGACTTCGTCGCCCGGGATGTCGACGACCTGATCGATGCCATCGTGCGCCTGGTGGTTCGCGGTGCTCCCGCCCTCGGTGCTGTCGGAGCCCTCGGCGTGGCCCTGGCGATGACCCAGGCGCAGCGCGAGGGCTGGGATGCCGACCGCCTGGCGTCCGAGGTGCGCCGCGTCCGCGATGCGCGACCCACCGCCGTGAACCTGGCTTGGGGGACTGACCGCGTCACGCCACTGATGCCTCAGGGGATCGCTGCCGTGCTGGATGAGGCAGCCGTGATCATGGCCGAGGACGAGGCGGCGAATCGCGAACTGTCCCGCCTCGGGGCCGACTGGATCCTGGGCCGCACGGGTTGTGACCGAGTACGCGTCCTCACGCACTGCAACACCGGCTTCTTGGCAACCACCGCTTGGGGAACCGCCCTCGGGATCGTCCGCGAGCTCCATGCTCGTGGAGCGCTCGAGCTCGTGTACGCCGACGAGACCCGGCCCCTTCTCCAGGGGTCGCGGCTCACCGCGTGGGAACTCCAGCAGGACGGCATCGACTACCTCCTACAGGTCGACGGGGCCGCTGCGAGCACGATCCTGCGCGGCCTGGTCGACGTCGCGATCATCGGAGCCGATCGCATCGCCCGCAATGGGGACACCGCCAACAAGATCGGGTCGGTCGGCGTCGCGCTGGCATGCGCCGACGCTGGCATCCCGTTCGTCGTCGCGGCTCCGTCCTCGACGGTCGACGTCACGACCCCCTCGGGTGACGACATCCATATCGAGTTGCGCGACGGGTCGGAGGTCACGGCGCTGGGAGGTGTCGTCACAGCTCCGGCGGAGGCGCGCGGCTTCAACCCGGCATTCGATGTCACGCCAGCACGCCTCATCAGCGCGATCGTCTCGGAGTGCGCGGTGGTCGAACCCGATGGTCAGTCATCGGTCGAGGCGCTCGTTCGCGAGTAGGCACCATGGCACCGGCATCCATCATCCAGAGCGAACTGGTCCGACGGTCTCAAGCGCTGGGCGCTGATTCCTCGCTGGTCGTCGTGGGTGGGGGCAACACCTCGGCCAAGGGCGAGTTGCCCGATGCGACCGGCCGACTACGGCCGGTCATGTGGATCAAGGCGTCGGGTGCGGACATGGCCACGGCGGGTGAGGACTCCTATCCGGCTCTGTGGCTGGACGAACTCGAGCCTCTGCGGGATGTCGAGGACCTGACCGACGAGGACATGGTTGAGCGAGTAGGTCGCGCTCTCATCGACCATGACGCCCCGCGGCCTTCCATAGAAACCCTGTTCCACGCGTTCCTGCCGGCTCGGCACATCGATCATGTCCATGCCGATGCGATCTGCGCGCTGACCAATCATCGAGAAGGACGACGCATCGTCGCCGAGGCTCTCGGACCCCGATGGGCGTACGTGGACTGGATGCGCACCGGATTCCCCCTGACCAAGGTGGTCGGGGACCTCGGTGACATGGAGGGAGCCGTTCTCGCCCATCATGGACTGGTCACCTGGGCCGACACCAGTGACTCCTGCGCTCAGGCCACGCGGGAAGCCGTGGCTCGGGCGGATGCGTTCGTCGCCGACATGGGGCTCCCGCCGGGTCCACCGCCTCGTCACGACGAACCGTCCGACGAGGAGCTCCGCCGGTTGTTGCTTCGGCTCCGTGGCCGCCTGTCACGACGAGCTCCGCGGGTGGTGGTCGTCGACCGGCGCTTCCGGTCGATAGCGGATCGGCCCGACCTGCCGGCGGTGGTCGCGGCGGGCGTCGCGACCGCCGATCACATGTTGCGCATCAAACCTCGTTCCCTGGCTCTGGTGGACGCACACGGTGATGTGACAGCCGCCGTGGAGGGGTACGAGTCTGAGTACGCGGCGTATGTCGAACGCCACGCAGAGCTGATGCCCGACGGCTTCTCCATGCACGACCCTTCGCCCGTCGTCACCCTGGTTCCCGGGGTCGGTGGACTCGTTGCAGGTCCCACCCGCCAGAAGGCGGGGGCGGCGGCGGAAGTTGCCCTCCATACCCATACGGTGGCGACACGGGTGCTTGATGCCTTCGGTGCTGCCGAACCGATCTCCGAACGGGAGACCTTCCGATTTGACTACTGGCCCTTGGAGTTGTTGAAAGTGTCCCAGCAACCTGCAGCCCCGGCTTTCACTGGCCGGATCTACATCGTGACCGGAGCGGCCTCGGGAATCGGCCGTGGAGTAGCCGAGTATCTCGGCCGCGAAGGGGCATCCCTCGTGCTCGCTGACCTTGACGGAGACGTCCTGGCTGATGTCGTGACGACCATGAATGCTTCCGACTCGGGGACGCCGGTGGCGGTGGTGGGTGATCAGTCCGATCCCGACGTGGTGAGAGCCACGGTGGCCGCTGCCGTCGACTCCTTCGGCGGAATCGACGGCGCTGTCATCAACGCGGGAATCGGAGTCACGGGGCTTCTGGA